>CAZITF010000071.1:0-11662 GCA_964542095.1 uncultured Rhodobacterales bacterium | reverse complement strand
ATCGCATTGAACTATGGCGGGCGCGACGAGGTGGCCCGCGCCACCAAGCGGCTGGCGCAGGACGTGGCGGATGGCAAACTGCTGCCCGAAAACGTGGATGAAGAAACCCTGCCAAAGTACCTGGATACATACGTTTTGCCCGATCCCGATCTGGTCATCCGCACCAGCGGCGAAGCCCGGATTTCCAACTTTCTGCTCTGGCAGTCGGCCTATTCGGAATACGAATTCATCGACACGCTCTGGCCCGATTTCGGGCGCGAGGAATTTACCGCCCTCTGTGCCAGCTATGGCGGGCGCGAGCGCCGCTTTGGCGGTGTCGAACCATGAGCGAGCGCTGGTCGGACCTTGCCGTTCGTATGGGGTCCGGCGCGCTGATGGTGGTGGCCGGCGTCTGGGCGATCTGGATGGGCGGGGATGTGTTTCACGCCGTGGTCGCCCTTGTCTGTGGGCTGATGATCTGGGAACTGACGCGCATGCTGGCCCCCGACGCACCCGGTCTGGCTGTGCAATTGGGCGGTGTGGCCGCATTGGCCGTGCTGATGGCGATCTATCTGCCCGTCCTGTTCGCAGCGCCGCTGCTGGTTGCACCAGCTTTTGTCGGCGCCAGCCAGCTCAAGGTGCATCGCGTCATTTTCGTCGTCTTTACCGTGATGGTACTGGCCGCCAGCTACGGCTTGATGCATGTGCGCGATGATCTGGGATTTGGCTGGCTTGTCTGGCTGGTTCTGATCGTGGTGGTGACGGATGTTGCGGGTTACTTCGCTGGCCGGACGATGGGGGGGCCGAAATTCTGGCCCAGAGTCAGCCCGAAAAAGACCTGGTCCGGCACTGCGGCGGGCTGGGTGACTGCGGCGCTCGTCGGCGGGATTTTCGCCATCAATTCAGGGGTTTGGAGCGCGGTTCTGCTCGCCTCTGTCGTATTGTCCCTTGCGAGCCAGATGGGCGACATCGCCGAGAGCGCGATCAAGCGCAAGATGGGCGTCAAGGATTCGTCCCGCTTGATTCCCGGCCACGGCGGCGTACTTGACCGCTTTGACGGTATGCTTGGGGCATCGGTCGCCTTTTTGCTGATCGAGTTTTTCTTTGGCTTTCCGTGGCTTGCCCCATGAGGCGTCGCGTGTCGATTTTCGGCGCGACCGGGTCCATCGGGCAGAACACGATTGATCTGATTGCGCGCGAACCGGACGCCTATGATGTGGTGGCCCTGACCGGGGCGGGCAATATCGCGCAGCTTGCCGCAGACGCCATTCGCCTGAACGCGGATCTGGCCGTGACGGCAGATGAGGCACGCCTTGACGGTCTGCGCACCGCGCTTGCAGGTTCCGGGATCATGGCCGCGGCCGGGCAGGGTGCCCTGATCGAAGCGGCGCAACGGCCGGTCGATTGGGTCATGTCGGCCATCGTCGGGGCCGCAGGTTTGCAACCGGGCATCTGCGCGCTCGAACAGGGGGCGACGCTGGCGCTGGCCAACAAGGAATCGCTGGTTTGCGCAGGCGCGCTTATCCTCGGCGCCGCCAAACAGCACGGCGCACGGCTGTTGCCCGTGGACAGCGAACACTCCGCCGTTTTTCAGGCGCTGGTGGGCGAGGATATGGATGCGGTCGAACGCATCATTATCACCGCAAGCGGCGGTGCCTTTCGCGACTGGCCGCTGGATGATCTCGCAAATGCCACACTCGATCAGGCCTCCAGCCATCTGTACTGGGACATGGGCACGAGTAGCACCTTCGATTCCGCCTCCATGTTCAACAAGGCGCTAGAACTCATTGAAACGCGGGAATTTTTCGACGTAGCGCCCGAACGGATCGAAGTGCTGGTACACCCTGAATCGATTGTCCATGCCCTGGTTGGTTTCAGCGACGGGGCGCTGATGGCGCATGTCGGCCCGCCGGATATGCGCCATGCCATCGGCTATGCGCTGCACTGGCCCGAGCGGCGCAGCCTGCCGGTCGAACGGCTGGACCTTGCCGCCATCGGCGCGCTGACCTTTCGTGCGCCGGACGAAAAACGCTGGCCGGCCCTGCGTCTGGCGCGCGAAGTGATGGACCGGCGCGGCCTGGCGGGCGCCGTGTTCAATGCCGCCAAAGAGGTGGCGCTGGATGGCTTTATCGATGGCCATCTGCGCTTTCCCCAGATGGCCGAAGTGGTAGATCAGGTGCTCAATTCGCTGGACCCCAGCCACATTGATGCCCAAATGACACTTGATAATGTGATGGTGGCGGACCACATGGCGAGACAAGCCGCGAAACGCGTCATAGAGCAGAACACAGGATAAAACTTTGGATATTTCGGCCTTTATCTCCGCTTTCGGCGGCACGGCGTGGACTATTTTCTTTTTCGTGGTCGCGCTCAGCGTGATCGTGGCGATCCATGAATACGGTCACTATATCGTGGGGCGCTGGTCGGGCATCCAGGCGGATGTGTTCTCCATCGGCTTTGGCCCGGTGCTGTGGAGCCGGATGGACAAGCGCGGCACCCGCTGGCAGATCGCCGCTCTGCCGTTCGGGGGCTATGTCAAATTCGCAGGTGATGCCAACGCGGCCTCGGGCAAGGACGAAGAAGCGATGGAGCAAGTGGCCGATGACCCCGCCGCGCTGCGCCGCACCATGCATGGCGCACCATTGTGGGCGCGGGCCGCGACCGTTGCGGCCGGGCCTGTGTTCAACTTTGCCCTGTCCATTCTTGTTTTTGCGATCGTGGGCTATTCCAATGGCGTCGTGCGTGATCCGCTGACGGTCGGCGAATTGCGCCCGCTTCCGGGCGAGGTACAGGAATTGCGCCCCGGCGATGTGGTGCTGGAAATCAACGGAACCCCGGTGCCCAGCGTGATGGACCCGGCCTATGGCGAGTTGATGAACAGCCTGCCGCGGACCGCAATCTTTGACTACCTGATCGAACGGGACGGATCCCGGCAGACCGTTCAGGGGCCTTATCTGCGTCCCCCCCTTGTCGGATCGGTCAGCCCGCAAAGCGCGGCACTGGCCGCCGGTCTCAAAGCCGGCGATGCGATCACCGCCGTCGACGGCGAGCCGATCTATGCCTTTGGCCAGCTGGTGGTCGCGGTCGAAGGCTCGGACGGCAAGCCGCTGCGCCTGAGCGTGTGGCGTGACGGCGAAACCGTCGAAAAGGTGTTGACCCCCAAACGCGTGGACGAACCCCAGCCCGAGGGCGGTTTTGCCACCCAATGGCGCATCGGCATTGCGAGTGCCAACGCATTCGAACCCGCCACCGAATCCCCCGGTGTGGGTGATGCCATCACGGGCGGTGTGGCCCAGACGTGGAGAATCATCACGGGTTCGGTCTCCGGGCTTGGGTACATGGTCACGGGTGCGATCAGCACCTGCAACCTGTCCGGCCCTATTGGCATCGCGCAGGTGTCGGGCACCATGGCCAGCCAGGGACTGCAAAGCTTTGTCTGGTTCATCGCCGTGCTGTCCACCGCCGTGGGCCTGCTGAACCTGTTCCCGATTCCCGCCCTCGATGGTGGCCACCTCGTGTTTTACGCCTACGAGGCCGTCGCAGGCAAACCGCCCAGCGACGGGGCCCTGCGGATCCTGATGGCCGTGGGCCTTGCACTGGTTCTGTCGCTGATGGTCTTTGCCCTCGGGAACGATCTTTTCTGTCCCTGATGACAGGGCGGGCGCGAGCGCCCAGATTTTGCCACAATTGATCCAATTTCGTGCCGCAATCCTGCGTTAGTTATCCGTTCAGGAAAAGGATGGACCAATGCAGACGATTCAAAGCGGATATCGCGGCCTGAGCCTCATCATGATGCTGAACTGGGATCGTGTTCTTTATGTCGCCACCTGCGCCGCGGCGCTGGCAGCCGGTGCGTGGCTCGGCAGTCTCTGAGTTTTCGACACTTATCCACAGATGTAGTAGGCACGCCCGCGCAACCTCGCGGGTTTTGTGTTTTTGACAACGCGCCGCAATCCCGTTACTCCCTTTGACAATGTATGTCTGAACACGTGGGGAACACCATGGGACTGGGGATGAGCGGCGCGCGGTTGATGGCTGAAACAGGCTATCGACGGGTTCTGAGGGCGGTTTTGATTATCACACTGGTTTCAGTGGGTTGGACAGGGTTTGCAAGCCCGGTTCAGGCGCAGAATTTCCGGTTCAGCCAGATCGTGATAGATGGCAACACCCGGATCGGGGATGCCGCAATCCTCACCCGGGCAGGAATCGCCCCCGGTCAGACGGTCTCCGCAGGGCAGGTCAACGACGCGTTGCAGAACCTGCAAACCAGCGGATTGTTCGAAACTGTCAGGGTCGAACCGCAAGGTTCCACGCTGCGCATCACGGTTGTCGAACTGCCCACGATCAACCGCATTTCCTTTGAGGGCAACCGCCGCATCGACGACGCGGCCCTTGGTGAAATCATTCAGAGCCAGGAACGGCGGGTGCTCAATCCGGCGCAGGTGGACCGCGATGCAAGCGGTCTGGCCGAAGCCTATAGCAGCCAGGGCCGGATCGCGGCGCGGGTCACACCGCGCATCATCCGCCGCTCGGACAACCGCGTCGATCTGGTCTTCGAAATCTTCGAAGGCGATGTCGTCGAAATCGAGCGCCTGAGCTTTGTCGGCAACCGCGTCTATTCCGACCGTCGCCTGCGCCGGGTGTTGCAGACCAAGCAGGCGGGCCTGTTCCGCACCCTGATCCGCACCGACACCCTGGTCGAGGACCGGATCGAGTTCGACAAGCAGGTGTTGCGCGACTTCTATTTCTCGCGCGGCTACGTCGATTTTCGCACGCTCAGCACGAACGCAGAACTGACCGAGGAGCGCGACGGCTTTTTCCTCGTGTTCAACGTACAGGAAGGGCAGCAGTTCAAGTTCGGCGAAGTGACCGTGACAAGCGACCTGCCCGAGATCGACGTCGATTTCTACCAGAGCCTCGTCAAGGTTCGCCCCGGCGTCGTCTATTCCCCGACGCTGGTGGACGAAGAGATTTCGCGCCTCGAGCGGCAGGGCCAGCGCGACGGAGTGGACTTCCTGCGGGTGGAACCGCGCGTCACTCGCAACGATCGCGACCTGACGCTGGATGTCGAACTGGTGCTGAGCCGGGGGCCGCGCGTCTTTGTCGAGCGTATCGATATCGAAGGCAACACAACCACGCTGGACCGCGTTGTGCGCCGCCAGTTCCGCATCGCCGAAGGGGACCCGTTCAACCCCCGCGAAATCCGCGATTCGGCTGAACGCATTCGCGCGCTGGACTTTTTCGCCGCCTCGAACGTGAACGCCCGCGAAGGATCACGCCCCGATCAGGTGGTTGTTGATGTGAACCTCGAAGAGAAGCCAACAGGCTCGCTGAACTTTGGCGGCGCGTTCTCGGCCGATGACGGCTTTGGCCTCGTGGTCAGCTTTACCGAACGCAACTTTCTGGGCCGGGGCCAGACGCTGGGCTTTGATTTCTCCTCTGCCGAGGAAAGCCAGCAATATGGCCTGCGCTTTGTCGAACCGGCCTTTCTGGGACGTGACGTCGCCTTTGGCCTGAACCTGCGCTACAGCGAAAGCGATTCAAGTTTCGCCAACTACGACGCCGAATCCCTGCAATTCGTGCCCAGCCTGACCTTTCCGGTCAGCGAACGCGGGCGGTTGAATGTGCGCTATTCCTACACGGATGTGGAAATGCTGACGCGCACCCCGTCCGAAAACGGGGCCGTGGTGCAGAACGAGATCAACGCCGGGGCTCAGTCCGCCTCGGCCATCGGCTATACCTACAGCTACGATTCCCGTACCGGTGGGCTGAACCCGGATGCGGGCTGGTTGTTCGAGTTCGGGCAGGATTTTGCGACCCTTGGCGGGGATGCGGAATATATCCGCACGACAGCAAAGATCGTTGGCCAGCGCCTTGCCTTCAACAATGACGTCACCCTGCGCGCGACCCTCGAGGGCGGCATCCTGTCATGGAGCAAAGGCACCAACCGCACCGTAGATCGGTTCAACGTCGGACCGCGCATTCTGCGTGGCTTTGAACCTGGCGGTATTGGCCCGCGCGATCTGAGCGCGCCGGGCGCATCCGATCCACTGGGCGGCAATCTTTATGTCGCGGCCCGGTTCGAGGCGGAATTCCCCCTTGGTCTGCCCGAAGAACTGGGGATCACTGGCGGAGTGTTCTATGACGTGGGCAACCTCTGGGATCTGAGCGACGTGGACCTTTCCGGTGGTAATGTCGTCGGCGAAAGTGGGTCTTTCCGCCATGTGATCGGCTTTTCCATCTTCTGGGATACAGCCATCGGACCGTTGCGTCTGAACTTCTCCAACGCGATCAAGAAAGAAGATTTCGACGAAGAGCAGACGTTCGATTTGACCATCTCGACTACGTTCTGAGGAATGGGCGTCTGGCTGCGCTTTGTGTGTCTGGCCTTTGTCCTTTCCGGGGCGGGGGTCATGGTCACGGCAGGTGCTGCGCATGCGCAGGAAATCCGCAGCCCGATCCTGACCATCGACAGCGACCGCCTGTATCGGGGCAGCGCCTTTGGACAGCGCGTGCTGCGTGAGATCGAGGCGCAGAATGACGCGCTGGCGGATGAAAACCGCGTTCTTGAACAGCAACTCGAACAGGAAGAAAGCGCGCTGACCGCACAGCGCGATTCCCTATCCGCCGAGGAATTTCGCGCCCTGGCCGATGCCTTTGACGCCCGTGTGCAGTCGATCCGGCGGGATCGCGAAAACGAAAGCCGCGAAATCGCCTCCCAGCTTGAAAACAATCGCGACAGGTTCCTGACCGCCGCTATTCCCGTGCTTGAGGCGATCATGCGCGAGACCGGCGCGGCCGTGGTGCTGGAACAGCGCAGCGTGTTCATCAGCGCCAACGCCATCGACATTACCGATACCGCGATTGCGCGCATCGATGCCGTGTTGCAGGACGGTACGGACCCGGCGGCGGACTGATCCGGGGCGCCGGGCCAAGGGGCCATTGTCGCAGCGCTGTCCAAGTGTTTCAGGATGTTACGACACCGCCCTTGCCCCCGCTTGCGGCAAACCGCCCGCCTTGATAGGCACATCCCACAAAACCACACAAGCAAGGGCCGAGCATTGATGTCGAGTGACCTGAAGACCGCTGATATTGCGCTGATCCAGCGTATCCTGCCGCATCGCTATCCATTCCTGCTGGTGGACAAGGTCGTGGACATCGATGGCTACCAGACCGCGACCGGCATCAAGAACGTGACGATGAACGAGCCTCACTTTCAGGGCCATTTTCCGGGCAAGCCGATCATGCCCGGTGTGACCATCGTCGAAGCGATGGCGCAGACGGCGGCCGTGATGGTCGGTACGGCGCTGGATATGGCCGACAAGAACATGCTGGTCTATTTCATGGCGATCGACAATTGCAAGTTCCGGCGCATGGTCGTCCCCGGCGACGTGCTCGAACTGAAACTCGCGACCACACGCGGCAAGCCGGGCGGCAAGGTCTGGAAATTCTCGGGCGTGGCCGAAGTGGAGGGCGAGATGGCCTGCGAGGCCGAATTTACTGCAATGATGGACCTGCCCAAGATATGAGCGCGCCCCATGTCCACCCCTCTGCCGTGATCGAGGACGGCGCGCAGATCGATCCTTCTGCCCGGGTCGGTCCGTTCTGCGTGGTCGGCCCGCATGTGGTGATCGGCGCGGAGGTGGAGTTGAAAAGCCATGTGGTTGTCTCCGGTCACACCAAGATCGGGCAAGGCACCACCGTGTTTTCCTTTGCCGTGATCGGCGAAGTCCCCCAGGACCTCAAGTTCAAAGGCGAGGCGAGCCATCTGGTGATCGGCAAGCGCAACCGCATCCGCGAACATGTGACCATGAACGGCGGCACCGAGGGCGGTGGCGGCGTGACCCGGATCGGCGATGACGGTCTGTTCATGGCCGGTTGCCACATCGCCCATGATGCCCATGTTGGCGACCGGGTGATTGTGGTCAATTCGGCCGCCGTCGCCGGGCACTGTGTGCTTGAGGATGACGTGATTATCGGCGGCCTGTCCGGTATCCACCAGTTCGTGCGCATCGGGCGCGGTGCCATTATCGGTGCGGTCACCATGGTGACCAATGATGTGATCCCCTACGGCCTCGTGCAGGCCCCGCGCGGCGAATTGGATGGGCTGAACCTGGTCGGTCTCAAACGGCGCGGCGTGGGCCGGGGCGACATCACGGCCCTGCGCGCCGCGTTCCAGATGCTGGCACAGGGCGAGGGTACGTTTCACGACCGCGCCGAACGGCTGGGCAACGAAACCGAGAGCGCATATGTCCGCGAGATCGTGGCCTTTGTCATGGGCGACAGCGACCGGTCGTTCCTGACACCGCGCTGATGCTGGCGCTGATCACGGGGCGTGGGGCACTGCCTGCCGCCGTTGCCGTGGCGCAAGCCCAGCGGCCGCTGATCTGTGCGCTTCAGGGCAATGCGCCTGACCATCTGGTCGTGGATGAGACGTTTCGTATCGAACATCTGGGCAGTTTTCTACAGCATCTGCGCGCGCGCGGCGTCACCGATGTCTGCTTTTGCGGTGCGATTGACCGGCCCGTCATGGACCCCGCTCAACTGGATGCCGATACGCAGCCTCTGGTGCCGGTTCTGGCGGAGGCCGTTGCGGCGGGCGAAGACAGCGCGCTGCGCGCCGTTCTGGGCATATTCGAACAGACCGGCTTTTCCGTGCAGGGGGCACATGAGCTTGCGCCCGATTTGCTGCCGCCTGCGGGCACTCTGACGCGGGCCCGTGCGCCTTGGGGCGTGATCGACAGCCTGCCAGGGGCAGAGGCCGTCTTGCAAGACCAAGGCAAGGCCGATCAGGGGCAAGCCTGCGTGCTGCGCGCCGGGGAGGTCATAGCGCGTGAGGATGGGCGCGGCACAGACGCGATGCTGCGGGACCTTGCCGAACCGTACACGGGGACCGGCGCGGTCTCGGACCCGAACGCGTGGGATTTTGACGTGGTGGGCGACGCCCTGGAACCTGCGGCGGACTGGCTCTCTGGCCCCGTGGCCGAACAGCGCGCCAAGGCGCGGGGCGGCTATCTCTTCAAGGGGCCCAAACCGGGGCAGGACATGCGCGTCGATCTGCCCACCATCGGACCCGCGACAGCGATGCGCGCAGCCGAGGCGGGGCTGGATGGGATAGTGATCGAGGCGGGGGGCGTCATGGTGCTTGACCAGCCTCGGGTGGTGCGGATTCTCGATGCAATGGGGATGTTCCTGTGGGTGCGCTGAAGGTCTTTCTGGTGGCGGGCGAACCATCCGGCGATGCGCTTGGCGCGGCGCTGATGGCGGGGCTGAAACAGTTGTTGCGGGATGTGCAATTCGACGGCGTCGGAGGCCCGTTGATGGCGGGCCATGGTCTGGCCAGTCGGTTCGAGATGTCGGAATTGAGCCTGATGGGTATTGCCGAAATCCTGCCGAAGTATTTCCACCTCAAACGCCGCATTGCCGAAACGGCGCGGGCCGTGATCGACACCCAACCGGATGTGCTGATCACCATCGACAGCCCGGATTTCTGCCTGCGCGTGGCCAGGCTGGTCAAGGCCGGGTCAGACATCCGCACCGTGCATTATGTCGCCCCCACCGTCTGGGCGTGGCGGCCCAGGCGGGCCAGGAAGATGGCGGCAATGATCGACCATGTGCTGGCGCTGTTCCCGTTCGAGCCGCCATATATGGAGGCCGAAGGGATGGACTGCGACTTTGTCGGGCATCCGGCGGCAAACGCGCCACGGGCCACTCCGGGTGAGCAGGCGGCCTTTCGCGCCGCCCACGGGCTGAACGGGGCCGATCCGCTGATCCTCGTGCTTCCCGGTTCGCGGCGGGGCGAGATTGCGCGCATGGGGCCGGTGTTTGGCGAGGTGCTGGGCAAGCTGGCAGCGACACGCCCCGAAATGCGTATGATCGTGCCCGCCGCCCCTGCGGTGGCAGATTCGGTGCAGGAGTTGGTCAGGGACTGGCCTGTCGCGGCGGATGTCATCGACATCCGTGGTATGGACCCAGCGGCGGCGCAACTCGAAAAGCGCGCCGCCTTTGCCGCCGCCGACGTCGCTCTTGCCACTTCCGGCACCGTGGCGCTGGAACTCGCCGCCGCCGGAACGCCCATGGTCAGCGCCTTTGATCTCAACTGGCTGAGCCGCATCATCATCCCGCGGATGCTGATCACCGACACGACCTGTCTGGTGAACCTCGTCACCGACAGCC
Source organism: uncultured Rhodobacterales bacterium (assembly GCA_964542095.1). Lineage (GTDB taxonomy): Bacteria > Pseudomonadota > Alphaproteobacteria > Rhodobacterales > Rhodobacteraceae > Tateyamaria. Next base: position 1,507 of record CAZITF010000071.1, on the reverse strand, counting down.
ACGTGGTGCCGGAAATGATCGGCTTCGACTTCACGGTTGAGAATGTGCTTGGCGCGATGGAGAGGCTGCTGGCGGCTCCATCCACACAGGCGGCAGCGATGGAGCGCACGATGGATCTGCTGGGGCGGGGCGGGGAGGACCCCGGCCTGCGGGCGGCCCGCGCCGTGCTGAACCGCATGTGATCCAAAGGCGCGCCTTACAGGCGCATTCCAATTATTGATTTGGGATCGCTTCGGCCTCACCAAGACAAAGACCTGTCCCGCATCCACCCTCGCTTGATCATTTGCGTGACAGAGCCGCCCGACTTTCCCAAGGACAATAGCCGCATCCCCTGAAGGGGCCCCTCGGCGATTGTCCTTGGCAAAGCCGCTCGTCCCCGTCCTCAAAAGCTCAAGCGAGGCCGGCTCCGAGACAAAGCTTAGTCCAGTTGCACCAGCGCGTGGCGCTTTTTGCCCGCAGACAGCTTGATCGGGGAAGCAAGGGAGCTGGCGTCGATCATCAGCCCCGCATTGTCGAGTGGTGCGTCGTTGAGCCGCGCACCGCCTTCGGCAATCAGGCGCTTGGCCTCTTTGCCCGACCTGGCAAGACCCGATTTCACGATCAGCTGCACTATGGAAATGCCATCCACAACGTCACCGGCGTTCAGGGTGAGCGTGGGCAGATCGTCCCCCACGCCGCCTTTTTCGAACACGTCGCGCGCCGTATCCGCCGCCGCCTTTGCCGCCTCGGCCCCGTGCAGCAGGGTGGTGATTTCTGTGGCCAGGCGCGCCTTGGCCTCGTTGATCTCGGCCCCTTCAAGGGCGCCGAGACGCGCGCATTCATCGAGCGGCAATTCGGTGTAAAGTTTCAGGAAGCGGCCTACATCCGCATCCGTGGTATTGCGCCAGAACTGCCAGAATTCGTAAGGCGACAGCATCTCGGGGTTCAGCCACACCGCCCCCGATTGCGATTTGCCCATCTTCCTGCCATCGGACGTGGTCAACAGCGGCGATGTCAGTCCGTAGACTTCGCCATCGATCACCCGGCGCGTGAGGTCGATGCCGTTCACGATATTGCCCCACTGGTCGGACCCGCCCATTTGCAGGATACAGCCATAGCGGCGGTGAAGCTCCATGAAATCATAGGCTTGCAGGATCATGTAGTTGAATTCAAGAAAGGACAGGGACTGTTCGCGATCCAGCCGGGACTTGACGCTTTCAAACGAAAGCATCCGGTTGATCGAGAAATGCCGCCCGATGTCACGCAGAAAATCGAGGTAGTTCAGATCATCGAGCCACTCGGCATTGTTGAGCATCTGCGCCCCCGCGCTGTAATCGAGATAAGCGGAAAACACCTGCTTGATGCCCGCGATATTGGCATCGATCGCGACAGCATCGAGCAGCGGGCGTTCATCCGCGCGGAACGACGGATCGCCCACCGCGGTTGTCCCGCCTCCCATCAGCGTGGTCGGCTGGTGCCCGGTCTTCTGGAACCAGCGGAGCAGCATGATGTTCAGCAGGTGACCCAC
>CAZITF010000070.1:0-11755 GCA_964542095.1 uncultured Rhodobacterales bacterium | reverse complement strand
AGGTCTTTCTGTTTGATGAACCGCTGTCGAACCTTGATGCCAAGTTGCGCATACAGATGCGTACGGAGATCAAGGAACTGCACCAGCGTTTGAAAACAACCACTGTCTTTGTCACCCATGACCAGATCGAGGCGATGACACTGGCCGACCGCATCGTGGTCATGCAAGGCGGCCGGATCGAGCAAATCGGCACCCCGCTTGAACTCTATGACCATCCGGTCAACGATTTTGTCGCGACATTCATCGGCGCGCCGTCAATGAACCTTCTGGTTGCTGACCGCTCGGACGGCGTCATCACCCTTGGCCCACAACGTCTGCCCGGACCGGCGGGCAACGGCAAGGTCAGGCTGGGCGTACGTCCCGAACATTTGATGCTGGCCGAGGACGGCATTCCCATGCAGGTCAAGGTGGTCGAGCCAACGGGCGCCGAAACGATGGTGTTCCTGCGTTTCGAGGGGCAGGACGTGACGGCAGTGTTCCGCGAACGCCACAGCTTTGCGCCCGGCGAAACGATCCACCTGAAGCCCGATCCGAACCACATCCATGTCTTTGACGCCGATTCCGGCCAACGGTTGGGCTAGGCACGATGGCTCCCCGCACCCTCCTGTGTTTTGGTGACAGCAACACCCATGGCACGCTGGCAATGCGCCACATGGGCGACCGCCGCCGCCTGATAGGGGCCGAACGCTGGCCCTCGGTCATGGCCGCCGCTCTTGGCCCCGATTGGGAGGTCATCGCCGAAGGGCATCCGGGCCGCACCACCGTGTTCGAGGATCCGATCGAGGGTGTTCACAAGAGCGGGTTGCGCGCCCTGCCCGCCTTGCTGGAAAGCCATCGCCCCCTTGATCTGGTGCTGATCATGCTGGGCACCAATGACCTCAAGGCGCGGTTCGGCCTGTCTGCCCATGATATCGCTCTGGGGGTTCAGCGACTGGCGCTGGACGTGCGTGGCAGCGACAGCGGACCGGATGGGCAAGCACCGCAGGTGATGCTCGCGGCCCCGGTGAAAGCGGTCGACGCAGGCTGCCTCGCCCCAATCTTTGCCGGGTGCGCCGAGAAATCCGCCGCCCTTCCCGCCCATCTGGCGCAGATCGCCACGGACCACGGGTTTGGCTTTGCCGATGCCAACGCGGTGGCTGCGGTTGACCCGGTGGACGGCATTCACCTCAACGCCGACAGTCACGCCGCGATTGGCGCGCATCTTGCGCAGGCCGTGAACGACTTCATGCCTTAACCAACAAAGGGACAGAACATGCTCAAGGGAATAGATCCGCTTTTGAACGCCGATGTGCTTTTTGCGCTGCGCGCCATGGGGCATGGCGATGATCTGATCATCTCTGACACCAACTTTCCCGCCCACAGTGTCGCGCGCGAAACCGTGCTGGGCGAGGTGCTGCGCATCGACCGACCGGCTGCCGAAGTGATCCGGGCGGTGCTGTCCGTCTATCCCATCGACACCTTTGTGGACGATGCCGCCGCGCGGATGGAGGTCGTGGGCGAACCGGACACCATTCTGCCCGTCATGCAGGAGGTGCAGGCCGAGGTCACCGCCGCAGACGGCCCGACCATGATCGGCATCGAACGCTATGCTTTCTATGAGCGGGCGAAACAGGCCTATGCCGTGATACAGACCGGCGAACGGCGGTTCTATGGCTGCTTTGCCCTGCGCAAGGGCGTCATTCCACCGGACGAGGGCTGATCATGGGCCGCGTTGTCATACTGGGCGTGTTTGTCGCCGATACCGCCTATCGCGCGGGTCGGATGCCGCGTATGGGCGAGACGGTGATGGGCACCTCCTTTGCTCTCGGTCCCGGCGGCAAGGGCTCCAATCAGGCGGTGGCCTGCGCGCGGATCGGGGCCGACACGCACATGATCTCGCAGCTGGGTCAGGACGATTTCGCGCGCCTCGCGCTGGACACCTGGGCCGGGGCGGGCGTCACCGCCCATGTGCGGCAGCGCGCCGACAGCTATACCGGGGCTGCGTTCATCTTTGTCGATGACTCCACGGGCGACAATGCGATCATCGTCTCGCCCGGTGCGGCAGCATTGATCACGGCCGCTGACATCGATGCCCATGCGGACCTGATCGCGGCGGCGGACGTGTTCGTCACGCAGCTGGAACAACCGATGGGGGCAGCGATGCGCGGGTTGGAAATCGCGCGTGCCGCAGGGGTGACCACGATCCTCAACCCCGCCCCCGCAGCACCCCTGCCCGACGGGATGCTCGCCTTGTGCGATTACGTGACCCCGAACGAAACCGAGTGCGAGGCGCTGACCGAGATCGCCGTTCACAGCGCATCGGATGCCAATCGTGCCTGTGCGGCCCTGCGTAACCTCGGGGTGACAACCCCGATCATCACCATGGGCGAACAGGGTGCCTATCTCGACGGTCACGGGCTGGTGCCTGCGGTCCATGCAGGCCCCGTTATCGAGACCACGGGCGCGGGCGATGCATTCAACGGGGCCTTTGCCGCCGCGCTGTCCGAAGGGCGCACGCCGCTCGAGGCGGTGCAATATGGCTGTGCGACCGCTGGAATTTCCGTGACCAAGGCTGGAACGGCGCCGTCGATGCCGGGTCGCGCCGAAGTGGACGCGCTGCTTGCCGCGCCCTAGGGTCAGGACCCATCAACCTTGCCCCCCTGGTTTGGCAGATTTTGTTTGTGACGAGGCTCATCTGCGCAGGAACTCTGGTTGAATTTCAAGCAGATGTAACGACCCTCACGGGGAAAATCCGCCAAATCCGCAGGACGCCAAAACCGCTTCATTTCAGCGGCGTGAGCCATTTGCAATTAACCCGTTGGTTGCGGCATGTCTCAAACCACTGAACTTTCGCGGTTTTGACGCCAGCCGGGCAAGACTGATGGGTCCTGACCCTAGCGCGCCCCGTTCACGTTCAGGAAAACGGAATAAAGCGATGTCGTTGCGGTGATGAACAGGCGGTTCAGCTTGGGCCCGCCGAAACAGACGTTGGACACGATTTCGGGGATGTGGACCTTGCCGATCAGCGTGCCGTCTGTGTCGATGCAATGCACGCCGTCCTCGGCCGATGACCAGATGCGCCCGTCCCGATCAAGGCGGAACCCGTCGAACAGTCCCGCCGTGCAGTCGGCGAAAACGGCCCCGCCGGTCAGAGACTTGCCATCCGCACCGACCCTGTGCCGCCGGATGTGAGCCGGCCCACCGGGCGTGTGCGTGGCGCCGGTGTCGGCAATGAACAGTTCGGATTCGTCCGGTGAAAAGGCAAGGCCATTGGGCTTGACATAATCGGTGGCGACCTGCGCCAGTTCGCCGGTTTCGGGGTCGCAGCGATAGACATGGCAGGCCCCGATCTCGCTTTCGGCGCGCTCACCCTCGTAATCCATCAGGATGCCATAGCTGGGATCGGTGAACCATACGGAACCGTCCGATCTTACCACCACGTCATTGGGCGAATTCAGCCGCTTGCCTTCAAAACTGTCCGCCAGCACCTTGATCGCGCCATCAAATTCCGTGCGCGTCACCCGGCGCGTCAGATGTTCGCAGGACACCAACCGCCCCTGCCTGTCTACAGTGTGGCCGTTGGAATTGTTGGAAGGTTCGCGGAACACCGACACCGACCCGTCCGTTTCATCCCAGCGCATCATGCGGTTGTTGGGAATATCGGACCACACCAGATACCGCCCGGCAGCGAACCAGGCGGGCCCCTCGACCCAGCGCCCGCCACTCCACAGCCGTTCGACCTTGGCATGGCCGATGAAACAAGCCTCGAACCGGGGATCGAGCACTTCGAAACCGGTGCCTTCAATGGTGCCGAACATGGGGGTGTCTCCTTTGACGGGATCAGTTGACAGGTGTCAACAAAGGGTCTCCGGCAAAATAGGCCGCAAGGTTGTCGCGTTGCAACTGCCCCATGACCTTGCGCGTCTCGATGGTGCCCGAGGATTGGTGCGGCGAGAGCAGCACAGTGTCGAGCGCGAGAAATCGTGGATCGATATCGGGTTCGTTCAGGAACACATCCAGCGCCGCGCGGCCCAGCGCGCCGGATTCGAGGGCATCGAGCAGAGCGCCCTCGTCCAGGGTCGTCCCGCGCGAAGCGTTGACCAGAAAACCGTCCGGGCCAAGGGCGGCAATGGCATCCGCGCCGACGATCCCGACCGTATCGGGCCCACCCGAAACACAGACGATCAGGCTGTCCACGGCTCCTGCAAGGCGCACGATGTCGCCGTGGTGGGTCCAGCCGGGCGTGTCCTTGGGCGTGCGGGCGAAATAGTGGATGTCGCAACCAAACGGCACCAGCCGTTCGGCCACGGCCCGCCCGATCCGGCCCAGACCGACAATGCCCACGCGACTGCCTGACACCTTGCGTTGCAGCCCGTAGGCGCCGTTTTTCGCCCAGTTGCCCGACCTGATCCAGTCCGAGGCCCCGATCATGCCCCGCGCGCCCGCAATCAGCATGCCCACCGCCAGATCGGCCACATCCTCGGTCAGCACGTCCGGCGTGTTGGTCACCCGGATGCCCTGCGCAGTGGCGTGGGCCACATCGATGGTGTCATAGCCCACGCCGTAATTCGCGATCATCCCCAGCCTGGGAAAGGCATCCATGATCGCCGCGCCCAGATGATCGTGACCACGAAAGGCAAAGGCCTCGACCATCTCGAACGCCTCTGGCGGCAGGCTGTCGAGCGGCGCGCCATGGGGCAGGTTGTACACAGTGTATGTGGTTTCGAGTGGGGCGACATCCCAGTCGTCATAACTCTCGAATGTCAGGATATGGCGTTTTGTCATGATGTTTTTTCATCCCTTGGTCGGGCAATGGGGACGCATGAGGCGGCCGGGGTCAATGATTCTGACCCCGTTCGCGCCACCTGAATCCAGGCGCGGGGGAAGGCCGTGCCCGTCATATCGCCGCATTGTCCGCATCCTCGGTCCAGACGAGGGTGACCATTTGCACCCTGTCCCTCAGCGGCAGGCGCGTTAGGTATGGGCCATGATTGGAGATTCTGGCATTGCTTGAAATCGGTTCGGTAGAAAAGTCCTATGGCGGGGGCGAAGACCGCGTACACGTGTTACGCCGGGTCAGCCTCGCACTTGGCGCGGGGCAGACGCTGGCGCTGACGGGTGAATCCGGCAGCGGCAAAAGCACGCTTCTGCATATCGCCGCCGGGCTGGAGGCCCCGGATGCGGGCAGCGTGAAGGTTCTGGGTCAGGACCTGACGGCGATGGATGACAGTGCGCGCGCGCGCTTTCGCCGATCCGGGATCGCGCTGGTCTTTCAGCAATTCAACCTGATCCCGTCACTGAGCGTGGCAGCGAACATCGCCTTCCAGGCGGCCTTGTCGGGTCGGGTGGATCAGGCGCATATCGATGCGCTGGTTCAGGCGCTTGGCCTGTCCGAGCAGATGGAGAAATACCCTGAGGCCCTGTCCGGAGGCCAGCAACAGCGCGTGGCGATCGCGCGCGCTCTGGCGGCCAAGCCCCGGCTGATGCTGGCCGATGAACCCACCGGAAATCTGGATGAGCAGACCGCAGATGCGGTGCTGGATCAGATGCTGGAGCTTGTCCGACTCAGCGGTGCGTCCCTGCTGGTGGTGACCCATTCGCCCAAGGTTGCGGCCCGGATGGAGCGCACGCTGCATCTGGCGGGCGGGCAGATCGCATGATCCGCACCTGCCTCGGCGCCCTGCTGTCCCATTGGCGGCGCAATCCGATCCAGCTTTTTGCCTATCTTGCCGGTCTTGCCATCGCGACGGGATTGTGGTCGGGCGTGCAGGCAATCAATTCCGAGGCGCGGGCGAGCTATGATGCGGCTGCGGCCACCCTTGGCGAGGGACAGTTCGACCGCCTGATCCCGCGACAGGGCGACGCCATCCCGCAAGAGGTCTACGTGACGCTCAGGCGGGCGGGCTGGCTGGTGTCGCCTGTGCTGGATGTTGAACTGAACCACATCCGCGTGGTCGGGATCGACCCGGTGACGTCCCCGTCGGGCCTTGGCGCGCTCGCCCCCCAAAACGCGTCCCTTCTTGCGCCGGGACAGGGCATAAACCTGTTCGCCAACAGCGAAACGGCGCGCGCCCTGGGCGATGTGGCACTTGTCACCGTCGACGAAGGCATCGCCCCCGGTATTGCGCTGGGGGATATCGGCGCGGTGCAGCGCCTGTCGGGGCGCGACGATCTGTCGAGCCTCGTTGTGCTGCCCGAACAACCCATGACCCGGCCTGACCTGAGCCTTGTGGCGCCGAGCCTCAGGGTGCAGCCGTCACAGCAGGTCGCGGATGTCGCCCAATTGACCGACAGCTTTCATCTCAACCTGACCGCTTTCGGCTTGCTCAGCTTTGCGGTCGGGCTGTTCATCGTGCACAGCACCATCGGCCTCGCCTTTGAACAGCGGCGGGCAATGATCCGCACGATCCGTGCGCTGGGAGTGCCGCTGCGCACGCTGGTGGGGCTGATCGTGATCGAGATGCTGGCACTTGCGGCCATAGGTGCGGCCATCGGCATCCTGATTGGCTATCTCATGGCGGCGCTGTTGTTGCCGGACGTGGCGGCCACCTTGCGCGGCCTTTATGGCGCGCAGGTGTCGGGCACGCTGGCGCTGCGCCCGGAATGGTGGCTGTCGGGCTTTCTGCTGGCCCTGCTGGGCACAACTGCCGCCCTGGCGGGGCGGATCTGGCAAGTGGCGCACATGCCGCTCTTGGCCAGCGCGCGGCCCCGCGCCTGGGTGATGTCGGGCGCGGGCCGGTTTGGCGTTCAGGCGGCGGCGGCGGTTGTCCTGCTGGGTGCCGCCGCTCTGTTGGTTGTGCTGGCGGATGGCCTGATCCTTGCCTTTGCCCTGTTGGGCTGCCTGTTGATCGGCGCGGCACTCGCCCTGCCACCGCTCGCCGCCCACGCGCTGGCTGTTTTTCAGCGCCGCGCGACCCGCCCAATCTGGCAGTGGTTCTGGGCCGACACGCGCCAGCAATTGCCCGGTCTCAGCCTCGCGCTGATGGCGCTGTTGCTGGCGGTGGCGGCCAATGTCGGCGTTTCGACCATGGTGTCGAGTTTTCGGCTGACCTTTGTCGGCTTTCTGGACCAGCGCCTCGCACCGGAGTTGTTCGTGCAAGTCGACAGTGCAGAGGAAAGTGCCGCGTTGGAGGCGTTCCTGATCCGCGAGGGGATCGAGGTGTTGCCGCTGCGCTCGGCCCCGTCACGGATTGCGGGGCAAACGGCGCGCCTGTTCGGGGTCAGGGTCGGGCCGACCTATCGCGAGAACTGGGTGTTTCTGGCAGAGCGCCCGGATGTCTGGGACCGCGTCGCGCAGGAGGCTGCGGTGATCGTCAACGAACAGCTCGCCCGGCGCAGCGATCTGTGGGTCGGCGATCTGGTCGAGGTCGCCCCCGACCTGACCCTGCCCATCGCCGCGGTGGTGGGGGATTACGGAAATCCGCAGGGGCAAGTGGTGGTGTCCGAGGCGCTGTTCAGTACCCTTTTTCCCGATGCCTATGCCGCCCAGTTCGGGATGCGCACCGATGATGTGGCCGCCTTGCGCCAACGGATCGTGGACGAGGTCGGGATCGCCGACAGTGCGATGAGCAATCAGGGCGCGATCAAGGCCATGTCGCTTGAGGTTTTCGAGCGGACTTTCACCGTCACCGCCGCCCTCAACGTGCTGACGTTGGGGGTTGCCGGGTTTGCCATTCTGATGAGCCTTTTGACCCTGGCGGACCTGCGCGTTCCGCAACTGGCGCCGGTCTGGGCGATGGGGGTGACGGGCCGCCACCTTGGCGCTTTGGAATTGTTGCGCGCGCTGGGTCTGGCGGGGCTGGTGTTTGTCTTTGCCGTCCCGCTGGGCCTTGGGCTGGCGTGGATCCTGCTGGCCATGGTCAATGTCGAGGCTTTCGGCTGGAAGCTGCCGATGTTCCTGTTTCCACTGGAATATCTGCGGCTCGGAGCCTTTGCGCTTGGGGCCGTCGCACTGGCCGCGGCCTGGCCCGCGCTGCGTCTGATGCGCACCCCGCCTGCCGCATTGCTCAAGGTGTTTGCCAATGAACGTTAGGGTTTTGATGTTTCTGTGCCTGTGGCCGCTGGGTGCGATGGCACAGGGGTTTTCCGGGCTCGGAACCGAGGCGGGCGCGGAATTCACGAACCCCGAACCCAACCCGGTTTTCGACTTTCCTGCCGATCATGGGGCACACCCGGATTACCGCATCGAATGGTGGTATCTGACCGCCACGCTGGAAGGCACGGATGGCACGCCCTATGGTCTGCAATGGACGCTGTTTCGCACGGCTCTCGCGCCCGGAGAGCGCGCGGGCTGGGCCTCGCCCCAAATCTGGTTCGCCCACGCCGCCGTGACCACCCCCGAGGTGCATCTGGCCACAGAACGTTTCGCACGGGGCGGTATCGGACAGGCGGGGGTGCAGGCGGACCCCTTTCGCGCCTGGATCGATGAATGGGCGCTGGAGGGGCCGGATTTCGATACCCTGACCCTGACCGCTCAAGGCCCCGATTTCGCCTATGACATGACCCTCAGGGCGCAAGGTCCGCTGGTCTTTCACGGTCAGGACGGTTATTCGGTCAAGTCCGCCGAGGGGCAGGCCAGCTACTACTATTCCCAACCCTTCTTTGCGATCGAGGGCACGCTGACATTGCCCGATGGCCCGGTCCGGGTCAGCGGCGAGGCCTGGCTCGATCGCGAATGGTCCTCGCAACCGCTGAGCGAGACTCAAACCGGCTGGGACTGGTTTTCATTGTCCTTTGACGAGGGGACCAAGCTGATGGGGTTTCAGCTGCGTCAGACGGACGGGTCGCGTTTCAGTTCGGCCACCTGGATCGACGCCGACGGAACCGCGACGCCCTATGCGGATGGTGCCTTTTCCGCCCGCCCGCTTGCCGAAACACAAGTCGCGGGCCGCACCCTGCCCACCCGCTGGCAGGTCACATTGCCGGCGCGCGGGGTCGATGTGACGGTCGAGGCGATGAACCCAATGGCTTGGATGGATCTTTCCATTCCCTATTGGGAGGGGCCGGTGAACATTGCGGGCAGCCACGCGGGCCGGGGATATCTGGAGATGACGGGATATGAGTGATCCGAACGATCTGGGCGCGTTTCTGGACGAGGCGTGGCAGTATCTGGGGCGCGGGGTTGCGGAGTCCAGATCGCCTGCGCGCTATCCGACCTTTGCCACCGTGTCGCCCGAGGGATGGCCCGAGGCGCGCACCGTGGCGCTGCGCCGTGCCGTGCGCGGCGAGAATGTGCTGGAGGTTCATACGGACATAAGAACACCGAAAGTCGCCGCCTTGCGCACAATGCCCCGCGCGGGTCTTCACGTCTGGCTGCCCCGCGCGGACCTGCAAATCCGCATCAGCGCGGATGTGGAGGTGCTGACCGGCCCCGAGACCGACGAGCAATGGGCGCGCGTCCCACCTGCCTCGCGGATGTCCTATGGCACGGAGCCGGTGCCGGGCACGCCGATCCCATCGGTATACGCCTATGAGAAACCAAGCGAGCGCAGCCGCTTTGCCGTGCTGCGCTGCCACATGGTCGGGATGGATCTGGTGCATCTCGGCGCCCGGCACCGGCGCGCCATCTACCGCTCCGCGACGGATTGGCAAGGCACGTGGGTCGCGCCATGACAATGGGCCCGGACATGGATGCCCGGGCCCGCATTCACCCTGACGGGCGGTGCGTTATTCCCAGCCAACCATGTTGAAAATCCGCTGTGCGGCAGGCACGTTCCGGGCCACCGCACTCGGATCCACATCATCGGGCTTGAACAGACCCATTTGCGCGACCGACGGGCTCAGCGCGACACCGGGCACAGCGGGGTATTCATCATTCCCGGCCGAGAAATACTGCTGCGCCTGATCGCTGGCGAGGTATTCCAGAAACTTCACCGCATTGTCCCGGTTGGGCGCATTGACCGCCACACCAGCGCCGGACAGGTTCATATGTGCCCCTTCCGCGTTCTGCGACGGAAAGATCCAGCCGATGTTCTTGCGATCTTCGGCAGACAGGCCGTCCACATCCGTGCGTATCGCACGGGAAAAATAATAGGTGTTCGCGACTGAAATCGCGCATTCACCGGACACCAGCCCGCGCAGCTGGTCGGTGTCCCCGCCCTGCGGTTTGCGGGCGAAATTGTCGACCACGCCCTGCGCCCACGCGCGCGCCGCGTCCTCGCCCACGTGGGTGATGATCGAAGCAAGCAGGGTCTGGGAATATTCGTTGGTCGAAGATCGGTGACAGACCATGCCCTTGTAGGCCGGGTCGGCAAGGGCTGCGTAGGTCTGTGGCGGGTTTGTCACTTTGGTCTTGTCATAGAAGATGATGCGCGCGCGCTGGCTGAAGCCGAACCACTGGTTGTCACTGTCCTGAAGGTAGGCGGGAACGCGCGCCTCGAGCACATCGCTGTCGACGCTTTGAAGCAGACCTTCGGCCTTGGCCCTTGCAAGACGCGAGGTATCGACCGTCAGCAGGACGTCTGCGGGCGAATTCGCCCCCTCGGCCCGCATCCGGGCGATCAACTCGTCCGCCTTGCCTTCGATCCGGTTGATGGTGATCCCGGTGGCTTCGGTGAAGTCGGAATAGAGCCGTTCGTCGGTATCGTAGTGGCGCGAGGAATACAGGTTCAGCTCGCCTTGGGCGGCGGCGGCGATGGGTCCAAGGATCACTGTCGCGGCAGTGATCGCACTGGTCAAAAGGGTGAAAGGGCGGGACATGAGTGCTCCAGGTCAATTGGTTTACAAAAACACTCAGATACTATTTTTTCGGGACACGCAAGCATCCTTAGTAATTTAGTCGGAAATAATTTGCGCGCCGCGCAAAATCCTGCCCATGTCAGTCGGCATCGGTGAAATCGATGTGGATATGGTTGCCGTCCGGGTCCCAGATGTTGAAGGCAACGACGCCGAGTTCGGCGATTTTCGACGGCTTGTAGGGTATGTCACGCGCTTTCAGACGCGCCTCGAATCCAGCTGCGTCCTGGGCGCGCAGCGCGAAATGTTCAAGCTTGAGTTCGACCTCGGAGCCTGTTCCGACCGCCCCTGAAATTCCATTCAGATGCACGATCGCATCCTCCCCGGCATAAAGCCAGGCACCCGGGAACTTGAACGCGGGTCGCGGGCCGTTCACGAGGCCCAGCACGTCCTCGTACCACGTGATCATCGTATCGAGCTGCGTTGTGCGCAGGTTGACATGGTCCAGTCTGGTGATGTGCATGGCGTCTGTTCCCTCAAGCTGACGGCGCATCATTTCAGCCATGCGGGTGCGGGTCAATCAGGCCTGATCGGTGGGGCCATGCAGCAGCGCCAACAGATCGTCAAAGCGGGTTTCGGGCCTGAGCATCTGCGCGCGCATATTCCAGATGGCGGTCTTCCGCGTCTCTGACAACGCGCCTGACATGGCGTGGAACTTGGTCTCGACCTCTGCCAGGGGCATTGGTGCCTCGGGACCGCCACGCGCATGCACATCGCCCGAATTCAGCACTCTCCCATCGCGCAGGGTCAGCGTCACGTCCGACCAGCGCCCCTGCGGAAACCTTACGGAATGGCGCGCGTCTTCGGAGACGGTGATCCGCGGCAGAATGGCGGCGACCGCAACGTCGCGCAGGCCCGCACCCGCAATGTGTTCCGGTCCGATCCGTCCGTGTACCGCACGCACTGCCAGGGCAAAGCCCAGCGAATACTGCGCCTGCGACGTGGTGTCGGGCATGCCTGCAAACAGCGACGCGGCCTGGCCGAACGTGTTGACGTCGATGCGCGTGATGTCGTCCGCGGCCAGCCCATGAGCGTCGAGCAG
>CAZITF010000069.1:0-11767 GCA_964542095.1 uncultured Rhodobacterales bacterium | reverse complement strand
CGATCATCATGGGCAACCGCGGCGGCTCGGTCCCGCAGTTCACGACGAACTTCGGCCCCCGACAGACAGACGAGCCAGCGCGCACCGGGGTCGATCATTCCGTATTGCTCGATCGCCTCACGGGTGTTGCGCACGATCCGTTTGCGCAGCTTCTTGAATTCGGTTGTCGAGGGCGCGCCCGCAAAAAGCGGGTGGATGTCGTCGCTGTCGTCTAGCATGGTCGCCTCTCGGGATGCACGTTCACCGCTCTATACCACGCATCGTGTGAACCAAAAGGGGTGGGCACGCGTAACACTGATACACTGAAAGGGAATATTTGGCATGTTGCGTATCGTTCTTGTGTTGGCCCTTGGCCTGTTGGCCGCCTGTACGGGCAAACCGGCCTTGCAGGACGAAAAACTGTCGACAGCCACGCTGAACCTCGAAGAATTCTTTGACGGGCGGGTGCTGGCCCATGGTCAGTTTCAGGACGTGTTCGGCACTGTCCGCCGACGGTTCGATGTCGAGATCAACGGGACGTGGGATGGGCAGACGCTGACCCTGGTCGAGGATTTCGTCTATGAGGATGGCAGCACCGAACAGCGCGTCTGGACCCTGGTAAAGACGGGCGATGACACGTGGCGCGGCACAGCCCACGGCGTGATCGGAGAGGCCACGGGCGAGGAGCGTGGCGATACGTTCAACTGGAAATACGAGATCGATCTGCCAGTACCGGATGGCACCCTGCGCGTTACCTTTGACGACTGGATGTGGTTGCTGAGCGAGGATCGCGTGCTGAACCGGGCCTATATGAAAAGGGCGGGTATCGACATCGGCGATGTCATCATCACCTTCGAAAAGCAATGATCAGGGATCGTCCCGCTCGGGCACCGGATCATAGCCGGTGCCGCCAAGCGGATGGCACCGCCCGATACGGCGCAGGGTCAGCCACGACCCCTTTACCCCGCCATGTTTTTGCAACGCCTCGAGAGCAAAAGCGCTGCAGGTCGGCTGATAGCGACAGTTGAATCCGACCCAGGGCGAAAAGATGAGCCGGTAGCCGCGTACCGGCAGGGACAGGATAAAGGCCAGCGGACTCATGTCGCCCGCGCAAGTGCGTCACGCAAGTCGGCGAGCATGTCTTCGAAGGGGCGGGTGGCGGTGATGTCGGCCCGCCCGATCAGCACATAGTCGGTGCCCCTGGCGCCACGTTCGGGGATCACGGCCCGCGCGATTTCGCGCAAGCGTCGTTTGGCCCGGTTGCGCGAAACTGCATTGCCGACCTTTTTCGAGCAGGTGATTCCGACGCGGATCGCTTCACTGTCATCTGCACGGGGGCGATATTGCAGCACGAAACCTGGGGTCACGATGCGACGTGCGCGCGCGGCCCGCAGAAAATCGGCACGCGCCTTGAGGGTCTGCAGACGCAAATGCCCCGCCAAAGGCGCGCCCTGTCCAACCTGATCGTTGGGCAAAGGGGCCTCGGGCGGGGTCATTTTGAAACCTGTGGTGGCGCGCGTTTACGCGCTGAGCGACTTCCGGCCGCGGGCGCGGCGGGCGTTCAGGATCTTGCGGCCGGCCTTGGTTGCCATGCGCGCACGGAAACCGTGACGCCGCTTGCGCACGAGGTTCGAAGGTTGAAAGGTGCGTTTCATCGCTTTGGCTCCGGATCTGTTGGCCCATGCCCCGCGGATTCGGGAAAAGGCAGTATTCGAAGTCCGTCCTCTAAAGCGCGCGTTGGGGCAAGTCAAACCCTTGGGTGGGAAAAATGTGCGCGCCTGCAACAATTCGACGCCATGTCGCGGTCTTTGTTTCACTTACCGCGAATGAGCCGCGATTTCCGACACTTTCGTTCAACCGAGCGTGATGCGCCTGTTTTGGGGGGTGTGAAGCGTACAGTTTGAGGTCACAACAGCGTCAGACAGTGGGGCTGTGTGATGAACGACGACGAAAAGGAAGACCGGATGTCCGATACCAGCCAGCCAAGCAGCAATGGTTTGATGCGCAAACTGCCCCTTGTCACCATTGTGGCGGTTGCGGCCATCGGGGCCTTCACGCTCAGGGATTACCTGAATTTCCAGACACTTGCCGACAATCGGGAAACACTTTTGTCGTTCCGGGACGGCAACTATGTTCTGACAGCCCTGCTATTCACGACGGCGTATGCAGTCATCGTCGGGTTTTCTCTGCCCGGTGCGACGGTTATGACGCTGACGGGCGGGTTCCTGTTCGCGACTTTTCCGGGCGTGTTGTTCAACATGACAGGGGCCACCATCGGGGCCATCGCGATCTTTCTGGCCGCCCGCTGGGGCCTTGGCGAACGGCTGGCCGCGAAGATGGACACCAGCGAGGGGCTGATAAAGAAGATCAAGGAAGGTATCGACGAAAACCAGTGGTCGATGCTGTTCCTGATCCGCCTTGTGCCTGCGGTGCCGTTCTTTGTCGCCAATCTGGTGCCTGCACTGGTGGGTGTCCCGCTTGGCCGTTATGCGATCTCGACCTTTGTGGGCATCATTCCGGGCGCACTTGTCTATACGTCGGTCGGTGCCGGTCTTGGCGAAGTGTTCAACCGGGGTGATGCGCCCGATCTGGGCATCATCTTTGAACCGGCGATCCTGCTGCCGATCCTCGGTCTTTGTGCGCTCGCCGCCCTTCCCATCGTCCTCAAGGCCGTGCGTGGCAAGAAAGGTCTCTGAACCGGATGAAACGTATAAAGACAGATATTCTGGTGATCGGGGCGGGGTCGGGCGGTCTGTCCGTCGCCGCCGGGGCCAGCCAGATGGGGGCCGATGTGGTCCTGCTGGAAGGTCACAAGATGGGCGGCGATTGCCTGAACTACGGCTGCGTGCCGTCCAAGGCGCTGATTGCCAGCGGCAAGGCGGCCTATGGGCAGAACCATGCAGAGGTCTTTGGCGTGGCCAATGTCGCGCCGAAGGTGGATTATGCTGCGGCCAAGGACCACGTGCAGGGCGTCATTGCCCAGATCGAGCCAGTGGACAGCCAGGAGCGTTTCGAAGGGTTCGGTGTCACGGTGATCCGTGAATTCGGGCATTTCATTTCCGAGACCGAAGTTCAGGCGGGCAACACGATCATCACTGCGCGCCGTATCGTCATCGCCACCGGATCGAGCCCGTTTGTGCCACCCATCGACGGTATCGGCTCGGTGCCCTACCTGACCAACGAAACCCTTTGGGAATTGCGCACGCGACCCAAACACCTGCTGATCATCGGCGCAGGCCCCATCGGGATGGAGATGGCGCAGGCCCACGTGCGGTTGGGTTCAAAGGTGACGGTGATCGAAGGGGCCAGGGCGTTGGGCAAGGATGACCCGGAGATGGCCGCCGTCGTGCTCGAAAACCTGCGCGACGAAGGGATCGAGATCGCGGAAGACGCGAAAGCCGCGAAAATCGAAGGCACCGAAGGCAACATCACGGTACATACCGAGGACGGGCGCAGCTTTTCCGGCTCGCACCTGCTGGTGGCGGTGGGGCGCAAAAGCAACACCGATAGCCTGAAACCGGAAGTGGCCGGGATCGAGACCACGCGCACCGGCATCAAGGTCGACGACAGCCTGCGCACAACCAACAGGCGTGTCTATGCCGTCGGCGATGTGGCGGGCGGGCTGCAATTCACCCATGTGGCCGGATATCATGCGGGGGTCATCATCCGCTCCATTTTGTTCGGATTGCCCTCCAGGGCCAAGACCGGCCACATCCCATGGGCGACCTATACCGACCCTGAACTGTCACAGGTGGGCCTGACCGAAGCACAGGCACAGGAACAACACGGGGATCGGCTGGAAGTCGTGCGCTTTCACTACGAACACAACGACCGCGCCATTGCCGAGCGCAAGACCAAGGGGCTGATCAAGGTCATGGTGGTCAAGGGGCGACCCGTCGGGGCCTCTATAGCAGGCTATCAGGCGGGTGAGTTGATCAATCTCTGGGCGCTGGTGCTGGCCAACAAGATGAAGATGAGCCAGGTTGCCGCCATGGTCGCCCCGTACCCCACCATCGGCGAGGTCAACAAACGGGCGGCCGGGGCCTATTTCAGTCCACGCCTGTTCAAAAGTGATCTGGTCAAACGGATGGTGGGGCTTGTGCAGCGTTTCATTCCCTGAACAGATTAGAACATGTTGAATTCCCTCTCTGGCCGCTTCCTGATCCTGACGACGATCTTTGTCATGCTGGCCGAAGTTTTAATTTTCGTGCCGTCGATCGCGCGGTTTCGTGAGGATTATCTGCAGAACCGGCTGGAACGGGCGCAGATCGCCTCGCTTGCGCTGCTGGCCGACGACATGATCGACAGCGAACTGGAAGCAGAGCTGCTGGAGAACGCGGGCGTCTTCAACGTGGTGCTGCGGCGTGATGAAGTACGCCAATTGATGCTGTCCACACCCATGCCGCGACCCATCGATGCCACCTATGATCTGCGTGAAGGCACCGCGATGGTACTGATCCGCGACGCGCTGATGCGACTTTGGGAGCCTGAAAACAAGGTGATCCGCGTGATCGGCGCACCGGTGCGCGAGGCAGGATTGCTGATCGAGATCACCATGGAAACCGAACCGATGCGGATGGCCATGATTGATTACGGCATTCGCATCCTGGTGCTGTCGGCGGTAATTTCTGTGTTCACCGCCTTTCTGCTGTTCATCGCGGTGCAGGCGATCATCGTCAAACCCATCCGCGGCGTCGTGGGTCACATGCAACGCTATGCCGCCGCCCCCGAAGACGCGCGGCGCATCATCACCCCCAACGCCGGCGTGACCGAACTGCGCGAGGCCGAAGAGGCGCTGCGCGCCATGCAGACCGAACTGATCGCGGCCCTGCGGCAAAAGGATCGGCTGGCCCAGCTCGGCTCCGCCGTGTCCAAGATCAGCCACGATCTGCGTAACATCCTGACCTCGGCACAGCTGTTTACCGACCGGATCGGGTCGTCCGAGGACCCACTGGTTCGACGCATGGCGCCCAAGCTGGTCGGGTCCATCACCCGTGCCGTGCATCTGTGCGAAAGTACGCTGGCCTTTGGCAAGGCCGAAGAGCCCAGCCCGACGCTGACCATGCTGACGCTGGACGATCTGGTGGCGGATGTACTTGACAGCGAACGGCTGGCGGTGGGCGAGGCCGACCTGTCTCTGAGCGAGAACATCCCACCCCTTTTTACCCTGCGTGCCGACCCCGAACAGCTGTTCCGCGTGGTGTCCAACCTTGTGCGCAATGCGCGTCAGGCCATCGTGGCCAGCGGCAAGCCCGGCGAAATCAACGTCTCTGCCTATGAGGACGATGACAACTGGTGGATCGAGATCGCCGACACCGGCCCCGGCCTGCCCAAACGGGCACAGGAACACCTGTTCACCCCGTTCCAGGGTGGAGTCAGCAAGGGCGGCACCGGTCTGGGCCTTGCCATCGCCTCCGAGTTGATCCGCGCACATGGCGGTGCGCTGGAACTGGACCGCTCAGGCCCCAACGGCACAGTGTTTTCCATCCGCCTGCCCAAGGGAGACGGGATTTGAAGACCCACGCATGTTCGCAGAAAGAAGCCCTTGCAAAGCCGCGCCCGCGCGACTAAACCGCCAAAACATGGACCGATAGCTCAGCTGGATAGAGTACCTGACTACGAATCAGGGGGTCGGGGGTTCGAATCCTCCTCGGTCCGCCACTACCCAAAATCAACGATGTCGATTGGGTCGCGTTGAGCGGCCCTTTTTGTTGTACTTCAGCTAGTTGTTATTGTCGTTGGATTCTCTTGAGTTCTGCGTGCTGGCCCGCTCACCGAAACTTCCCTCGTTCTGA
Organism: uncultured Rhodobacterales bacterium; assembly: GCA_964542095.1. Classification (GTDB taxonomy): domain Bacteria; phylum Pseudomonadota; class Alphaproteobacteria; order Rhodobacterales; family Rhodobacteraceae; genus Tateyamaria. Next base: position 5,993 of record CAZITF010000069.1, on the reverse strand, counting down.
TGTGGAGTTTGCTCGACCTTTTGAAGGAGCAAGCAGATGCGAAAGAGCCGTTTTATGGAAGCCCAGATCATTGGGATGATCAATGAGCAGCAAGCCGGGATGCCGACGGCGGACGTGTGGCGCAAGCTCTGACTCAGCCAGGGCACGTTCTACAAATGCAAATCGAAATACGGCGGCACCGAAGTGTCTGACGTCGCGAAGCTGATGGCGATGGAGGACGAGGACACCAGGCTCAAAAGCCTGCTGGCCGCTACGATGCTGGACAACGCTGTTCTGAAGGGTCTTCTGGGAAAGCACTGACGCCGCCAAATGAGCGGCGAAAGGCAGCGCTCAGGGCGGTGCGGGATCACAACATCTCGCCGCGTCGGGCCTGCCGACTTGTCGGTGTCGACCCCAAGACGGTCAGGCGCGAACGCCCGCCTGACAATCCAGAGATCAGAGAAGATATGAAAGCCGTCGCAGCCCAGCGACGTAGGTTTGGCTATCGGCGGACCGGCGTGATGCTGGAACGCAAGGGAATGATCATGATCCATAAGAAGCTGTATCGGTTCGACACTGAGGAGAAGCTGGGCGTCAGGCGACGAAGGGGCCGCAAACGGGCTCGTGGGTCGCGGCCACCGATGCCCCAAGCGCTCAGACCAGGAGAACTCTGGTCGCTGGACTTCCTGTCCGACACGTTCAGGGCGTCGCGCAGGTTCCGCATTCTGGCCATCAACGACGATTGCTGCAGCGAGAACCTTTGCCTGATAGCCGATACCAGCATATCCGGTGCCTGCGTGGCGCGGGATCTGGATGCACTTGTCCGGGCCTATGGCAGGCCCGCCAGCATAGTCAGTGGCAACGGCACCGAGTTCACCAGTCGGGCGATCCTGAAATGGGCGAACGAAAACGGCGTCGATTGGAATTACATCGATCCGTGCATGCCGATGCCGAACGCCTTCATCGAGTCCTTCAACAACAGTCTGCGGGATGAACTTCTGAACGAAGAGATGTTCGACGGCCTGGAGGACGCCCGCAGGAAGCTGGCGCTATGGCGATACGACTACAACAATGTCAGGCCGCACTTATCGCCCGGCAACCAAACACCCGCAGAAGCGCGCCGGACGCTTGAGTTAAATGAGGGCTCCGCGCCCGGCGCGCTTGCCCAAACCGAAGAATATGAAAACCAGACCGGCAGACTCTTGTTACGAATGAGGGAGCCTCGGGGGCCAGGTCACCTCTCCTCCTGACGGGGTCCGCCGCCATATTTGATAAAACGGAATACTGCACTAAGAGCAGTACAACAAACAACGCTTCAGAAGACAAAATCGTTTGCGTCGAGATCTGATAGGTTCGTATCAGACAAAACAATCCAGTTGCTGCCCCCGGTCGCAATCAAAACATCTGATCCGGACTGGGTCGCCGCCCCGGTCATGCTGCTGGACAAATCCAGATCGTTCAATTCGGAAATTGCACTGACTTCGCGCAAATCGATGCGCTCAAAATTGTTCAGTGCTGCGAAATCGCCAATCGTGTCCTGGCCATGGCCATCGGCAAAAACAAAGACGTCAGCATTGAATCGTCCGAAGAGGAGGTCATTGCCTGTGCCGCCGTCTATTGTGTCAAAGCCGGCGCCTCCGTTGATTGTATCATTGTCTTCCCCGCCAAAGATGAGGTCATTGCCACTGCCTCCGAAAAAGCGATCATCTCCTGCGTCACCAAACAGCGTGTCATTGCCTGCCTCGCCAAACAGGCCATCGTTGCCATCGCCCCCATGGCCAAGATCGTCGCCCGTACCACCAAACAACCGATCCAGACCCAGACCGCCTCGCAACTCGTCGTTGCCATCTCGACCATAAAGTTTGTCTGCTTGGTGTCCCCCATCCAAAAGGTCATTTCCATCGCCACCGTCTAGCATATCGAAGCCGCCATCACCGAAAATCGTGTCATTCCCCGCCTCGCCCCACAAACCGTCAACGGTCATTCCCAAATTCGAGCCACCGCTGATCCAGTCGTTGCCATCGCCGCCATAGACGCGATCAGCCGACGCGCCAGCCAAAATCCTGTCGTAACCTGAACCGCCCCAGATATGGTCAAACCCCTGACCGCCATCGAGCAGGTCCCAGCCATCGCCCCCTTCCAGAGTATCCGCCCCGTCACCTCCAAAAAGGCTGTCGACGCCATGGCCACCTCTTATCAGGTCAGCACCACCACCGCCGTACACGACGTCATTGCCCGCCCCGCCAAAAACATGCTCGACGCGACCAGAACCCCGAATAAAATCATCTCCGGATTCACCAAAAATTCGAAGTGTATCTACCCCAGTGGAGTAGACTTCACTGTGAAGGTCCAAGACATCGTTCCCGCCACCCAGATTTATCTCTTCGAGACCTGACAAACGTGCGCGACCCGCATTGCCGTTAAAGTCTACGGCTATTTGGACTGAGTTATGGAAGGCGGAGATGTTGTCATGAAGGAAGATCGCATCGTTCGCGTCACCATAGTTAACGACATCAAATCCGCTTCCTCCGTCTATTACGGTCGTGTAGACGACGTGATCTGCTGTGAGCGCATCCAGCAGAACATCATCCGACATGGTTGTTCGTAGATTTTCAAGGTTTTCAGTTGATTGAAGACTGTCGCCGTTCTCAATGAAAATAGAGTCGTCTCCGACGCCTGCGTCAATGTAGTCGGAGCCCAGCCCGTCAACCAAAACATCGTTGCCTTCACCACCAAGCAGACGGTCATCTCCGGCAGAGCCAACCAGACTGTCAGCGCCGTTCCAACCTTGCAAATCGTCATTGCCATCGCCACCGATAAGAGTGTCATTCCCTCCCCAACCGCGAAGAGAGTCGGATCCTTGACCGCCCTCGACACTGTCGGCATCGGCTCCCGAGTTTAGATAGTCATCACCATTGCCACCAAATATTGTGTCGGAACCTCCACCGGTTGTGACACTGTCGTCTCCGCCCAACAACTGAACAAGATCGTCGTCGTCACCAGTTGCCAGCACGTCTCGCACGTCTGTCCCGGTAATTTGGACGTACGGGGGTATCTCGTATACCAGCTGCACCACCTCATAAGGAAGCAGAGTGACCTCAAACGGTGTGTTGAATTGATCTGGTACGACACTCAGTTCGGTGACAGTTGCGCGCACATCATGTTCGTTGACGTAATAGACTTCGCCATTGACGATCAGGGACTGAGATTGGTCCCAAACGTCTGTTTCATAGTTGTAGTGGCGACCATCAGAGCTCTCTCGATCGTATCCAACTTGAGTTGCCGAAACCAACGCGGTGTCTCCAAACCAGTCACCTAAAGAGAATGAGATACTCTCTACTTCGTCAGACCGGGACGCCACGTAGACAACGACTCTGTCGTCGTTTGCAAAGATTGTATGAAACATCTCATAACCAAACGACCAACTCGCAGGGACCAACTCAAGTCCTGGCAATTGGGTCGACATCAAATCAAATATCGCACCGCCAACACTGTTTACGACAACACCCGTGGCCGGGTCGGTTAGAACCTCCCCCGAGCCGGCAAGATCGGCTGCAGTATTAAGATGCGGAGGCCAAACATATGCTTCATCGGCACCCAGATCCACCATATGCGTGAAATGGGCAAGGAGGCTGGAAGCCGCCTTCATGCCCAAGTTATCGAGGTTCGCTACCCTTACGTTCCACTCTGTGATTGCAAAGGTAATGTCTTCACCAAGTGTTGTTCTCCAAATGGCAAGGTCGAGACTGAGCATCTGATCCCACTGGGAATATGGATCAATTTCGCCTGTCATTCCCCGCAAGTAGAAGTGTTCCACGACACCATCAATTTCGGCCCGAGCTTCCTCGCTGATTTGGTCTAATATTGTTTGGTTCGCCTCAATGGTTCTGGTCAGATAACCTCTTTCATCGTTTGTCCAATGAAACTCGCTATAAGTGCCACTGGCTTGCGCCATTTGCACCCAAATTGGAACATCGACGCCTACGGCGTCAATTGCATCCGAAATAGCAAGGACCGAGTCATTTGCCACCTGTCCATAAGATGTTTCAGTTTGATGCCTATAGTATTCGTTCCCAATTTCAAAGGCATGCACAGTGTCCGGGAATTGCTCAACCAAAAGGCCAGCAAACTCTCCAACTTCCGCCGCATCAGAATAGGCGGCGTGTGATGGCGTAACAATCAGAACTCTGAGGCCAGCCGCCTGAGCCGTTTCCATGAAGTTTACAAGGTGTTCTGGCAATTGTCCGTCTATGACCATGCCGTCGATATAGGCAACGTCCGGATGACCAGCTGGATAACGCAGATAGCCGACGCCCAGTTCTTCAACTGCCGTCATATAGTTGTCGTCTGGTATACCGTTGTCTGTATTGCGCGTGTAAAGTGTATTTCCCCCAAAATGCGCATCAGAAACGAAACGACCAGTGCCACTATTAATACCAGTTACCGTTACACTCTCCACCTGCCCGTGCTCCCTTACCAAACTTCTTAGCTGTATAAGAGCTGGATCAACGCAAAAATAAACTCTGCATTGGTTCGTATCTTTCGCATTTCAAAGCCCGTATGGAACGGATGTCACTTCTAGGTCAGGTGGCCGCCATAAGGCTGACAAAATCGCCCTTTTGGAGTGCTAAAAAGCATGTCGTTTGGTCAGGTTTTGTCAACGAAATTGGCGCGATTAAGACACGCATTTAAAACGGTATCTATTTTGGCGCGATCACCATGCCCCTTAGGGTCAGGATGCATTGATTTTTGGCTGGCGGCATGATTCACGGCTCCGAAAATGGAGCGGTGAGATGAGCGATCTTTATTGGCTGACCGACGCGCAGATGGCCAAGCTGGAGCCCTTTTTTCCGAAGTCCCACGGCATGCCTCGTGTGGATGACAAGCGCGTGTTGAGCGGCATAATCTTCATCAATCGCAATGGTTTGCGCTGGCGGGATGCGCCCGCTGCCTATGGCCCGCTGAAGACGCTTTACAAACGTTGGAAGCGGTGGAGCGAGAAGGGCATCTTCGCTCGAAAGCTTCTCGAATTGGCCGATCAGGGCCGCGAGACAGACACGCTGATGATCGACGCGACCCACCTCAAAACGCACCGCACCGCCTCCAGCCTGGGCCTGAAAAAGGGGGGCGTGGCCGCCTGATCGGGCGCACCAAGGGCGGTCTGAACTCGAAACTGCACGCCGTCGCGGACGCATTGGGCCGCCCGGTGCGGATGTTCCTGACAGCAGGCCAGCGCAGCGATTACATCAGGGCTCGGGCGCTTCTGGACAGTCTGCCGCCTGCGAAACACATGCTGGCAGATCGCGGCTATGACGCCGATTGGTATCGCGAAGCACTTGAAAAAAAGGGGATCGCGCCCTGCATTCCATCCCGAAAGGGCCGTAAGACCACGACCCCGCATGACGCGACCCGCTACCGCGAGCGCCACAAGATCGAGAACGGCTTCGCCCGCCTCAAGGACTGGCGGCGTGTCGCAACACGCTATGACAGATGCCCGAAAGTCTTCCTGTCCGCCTGCGCGCTTGCAGCCATCGTCATGTTCTGGCTATGAGTCCTGACCCTAGTCCCTCGATTTGTACCAGGCGCATTGCCACCGCTCCAAATCAGAGCGTCATGTGAACGGCTCTGTCTCAGAACCGGATGTACTGTGCCAGGCTTTGCACGATTGAGTGTTGCGGGTTAGATGCTTGCGACGGCTCGCCGATACACCTTGGCTCCTATTGTCCAAGCCGCGGTCATCGCCCACCATCAAGCGCTACGAATGAAATAATCGAATAAGCCAAAACGCTAAAGGCCAGCCACAGGTCAGAGCGATACGCACCGCATCTTGGCGAAATTCGTCCGTCCGTTTCAGACCCATAGTCTGTCTCCTTTGTTGCAGTAAATGCTATCAAGGGAGCGGCATCAAACCGCGACAGGTCCAAGGTCAGGGACGCCATTCATATACAACTCGATGTCCTTTAGTATCCACGTCTTGGAGCAAACCCTCCGACTTCCAGTCGGACCCGCTTCAG
>CAZITF010000068.1:0-11819 GCA_964542095.1 uncultured Rhodobacterales bacterium | reverse complement strand
TTGGGGAATTCGATGTCGGCCTTGTCGATCTCGTCGATCAGCAACACGACCTTTTCGTCCGCTTCGAAGGCTTCCCAGAGCTTTCCCTTTTTGATGTAATTTGCAACATCGTGCACCTTGTCCTCGCCCAATTGGCTGTCGCGCAGTCGGGACACGGCATCGTATTCATAAAGCCCTTGCTGTGCTCGGGTGGTCGATTTGATGTTCCATTCGATCAGACGCAGACCCAGAGACCGCGACACCTGTTTGGCCAGTTCGGTCTTGCCCGTGCCCGGTTCGCCCTTGACCAGCAGGGGCCGTTCCAGGGTGACCGCGGCATTGACGGCAATTGTCAGATCGTCAGTGGCGACATAGGCGTCGGTGCCTTGGAATTTCATGTGAGTTCACCCTGTTGCGCAGTTTTTTTCATCACGCCGCTTTTAGCGAACTTGTCATGGGAATGGGTAGTGACAATCCGGAATTGCTCGGATAAATGCTGCGGCAGGGAGCTGGTGGGGCAGTGAACCGGATACCTCAGGGAACCGTATATGGCCAACGTCAGTCGAGTTGAGGGGAAGCAAATGAAACAGGAAACGTTTTTGCCTGACGACTATCGTCCTGCCGAGAGCGAACCGTTCATGAACGATCGCCAGGTGGAGTATTTCCGCCGCAAGCTGCTCCACTGGAAAGCCGAGTTGCTGGCCGGTAGCCGTGACACCATCGAAGGGTTGCAGGACGGCACGCGCAACATTCCCGATGTTGCCGACCGTGCCTCCGAAGAAACAGACCGCGCGCTGGAACTGCGCACCCGCGACCGTCAGCGCAAGCTGGTATCCAAGATCGACGCCGCCCTGCGCCGCATCGACGAGGGCGAGTATGGATACTGCTCTGTCACAGGCGAGCCGATTTCGCTGAAACGTCTGGATGCGCGGCCCATCGCGACGATGAGCCTGGAGGCGCAGGAAAAGCATGAGCGTCGGGAAAAGGTACACCGGGACGATTGACGTCGCGACCGCCCATGCGGGTGCGACAGGTGGCAAGGGTTGCATTGCACCGCAAAGCGACCAGTGACGCTCCTGATTCACAGGGCACCAAAAACAGAAAACTACCTGTAAGGCGTACCTGTTGGTACGCCTTTTTCATTTCATCACCCGTGCGCGCGCAACACCATGCCCATCAGGTCCCGTGGATCGTCCGGGTCTGCCAGCAGATCCAGCGGGTGAAAAAACTCTGTCCCTGCAATCGCGTCGCGCACAAAGCGCAGGGCGGAAAAATCTTCGATCGCGAATCCGACGCTGTCAAAGATGGTGATCTGCTTGGACGATGTCCGCCCTGCCGCCTGACCTGTCAGCACCTGCCAGATCTCGGTCACCGGGTGATCGGGGTCGAGTTGCTGGATGTCTCCCTCGATCCGGGTCTGGGGCGGGTATTCCACGAAAATGTCGCCACGCCGCAGGATCGCCGGGGCGATCTCGGTCTTGCCCGGGCAGTCGCCGCCGATGGCGTTGATGTGAACGCCCGCGCCCACCATATTGTCGGTCAGGATCGTCGCATGGGCCTTGTCAGCCGTGCAGGTGGTCAGGATCTGCGCGCCCTCGATGGCCTCTTCGGCCGAAGCGCAGGCAGTGACCTTCAGCCCCGTTCCTGCAAGATTGCGCGCGCATTTTTCGGTTGCCGCAGGGTCGATGTCGTAAAGGCGCACATGGGTAATGCCCAGGATCGCCTTCATCGCGAGGCTCTGGAATTCGGACTGCGCGCCATTGCCGATCATCGCCATGGTGGTCGCGCCCGTTGGGGCCAGCGTTTTCGCCACAAGGGCGGACGTCGCGGCCGTGCGCATTGCCGTCAACAGCGTCATTTCTGAAAGCAGGACGGGATAGCCGGTGTCCACATCCGCCAGCAGGCCGAAGGCCGTGACCGTCTGCAACCCGTCGGCTGTGTTCCTGGGATGGCCGTTCACGTATTTGAACCCATAGATTTCGCCGTCGGATGTGGGCATCAGTTCGATCACGCCCTCCGCTGAGTGGCTGGCGATGCGGGGCGTCTTGTCGAACAGCTCCCAACGTCTGAAGTCCGCCTCGATATAGGCGGCAAGTCCCTGCAACATGTCCTCGATGCCGACATGGTGGATGAGTTGCATCATGTGATCGACCGAGACGAAAGGAACGAGGGCTTTGTCCGATGGGGCGAGGTTGGTCATGGCAGGCATCCTTGGCATGAAAGGTCAGGAATAGGCGCGGGTGGGCCGGTCGAAGATGCGGCGCCCGAAGGCAGAGGCCGTGAGGTCCACCATGGCCTGCGCCGTGCGCCCGCGCTCATCCAGAAACGGGTTCAACTCGACCAGATCAAGCGAGGTCATGAGGCCACTGTCGCAGATCATTTCCATCACCAGATGCCCTTCGCGGATGGTCGCGCCGCCCGGGACGGTGGTGCCCACGGCGGGCGCGACGGACGGATCGAGGAAATCCACGTCGAGCGAGACATGCAGCATCGCGTTTTCCCGCGCCGCGCGGTCCAGAAAGGCCGACAGCGGCCTGGCGATGCCATGCTCGTCTATGTGACGCATGTCGATATAGGTGACGTCGGTTTCTTCGAGTGCTGCGCGTTCCTGCGCATCGACCGAACGCAGGCCAAGCATCGCGATACGCTCATGCGGGATCGGGTGTTTTACAGGCGGGAAACCGTCAAAGCCGTCACGCCCGGTCAGGTAGCCCATCGGCGTGCCGTGCAGGTTGCCCGAATCCGTGGTCTGGGGCGTGTGATAATCGGTGTGCGCGTCGAGCCACAGCACAAAGAGCGGGCGCCCGGCCTGTGCCGCGTGGGCCGCGGCCCCATGCACGGTGCCAAGCGCGAGCGCGTGATCGCCGCCCATGAAGATGGGCAGGGAGGTGGCGCAGGCCGCGCGCGCGGCCTCTGACAGCGCCTCGGTCCAAGCAATGGTTTCTTTTAGCGCATGCAGATGCGGATGGGGCGCTTCGTCATATTTTCCGGGCAACACGTTGCCCTGATCCGCAACCGCGTGGCCCAGACTGCGCAGCGCCTCGGCCAGACCAGCGGTGCGGTAGGCATCGGGCCCCATCAGGCAGCCGCGCCGCCTTTTGCCGCTGTCCATCGGTACGCCGATCAGTTGGATATCTTGAGGGGTCATCGTGTTCTCCTGTGGGCTTGGGCCGGATGTCTGCCCAAAGTGACGCGTAGACAAGCGGCCATTTTGGCCGTAACGAACACTGATTGAACGAAACGGAGCCAAAAGTGGACGAAACGGACAATCGCCTTATCTCTGCATTGCGCCATGATGCGCGCGCATCCTTGTCTGATCTGTCCGCATTGCTTGGACTATCGCGCACAACGGTGCGCGCGCGCATCGAAAAACTGCGCAGCCGGGGCGAAATCGTCGGTTTCAGCGTTGTGCTGCGCGAGGACACGCTGCGCGATCCGGTGCGCGGGCTGATGATGATAGGGATCGAGGGGCGCGGGACGGAGCGGATCATTCGTCAGCTACAGGGCATGACAGAAGTGCGCAGCGTCTATTCCACCAATGGCCGCTGGGACGTGATTGTCGAGATCGGGACCGATACGCTGGAACGCTTTGACGCGGTTCTGTTCGGAATACGGCGGCTTGACGGAGTGATGTCGTCCGAGACGTCGCTGCTGTTGTCGACGCGCAAATCGGCCTAGCGGGCGCGCAGGGCGGCAATCCACAGGCCAGCGAGGACCAGCGAGATCACCATGTTCCATCCGGCCATGCTGAGGCCTGCGAATTGCCATGCAATCTCGTCGCAGCGCACCAGCGGCGCGGCCATGATCTGGTCAAACAACGCATTGGGATCGAGATTGTCGACGGGGGCAGACGAACAGGTGGTCGGTCCCTCCCACCAGCCCTGTTCGACACCGACGTGATAGCCCCCGATGCCGGCGGTGATCAGTGCGGCCAGTGCGCCAAGGGCGATCAGGATGGGCAGGGGGACGAACAGCGCAAGCGCGCCCAGGGCGATGGCCGCGACATGGGGATAGCGCTGCCAGATGCACAACTTGCACGGGGCGAGACCGCCAAGGTGCTGAAAGGCGAAGGCGCCGAGCAGGAGAGCGGAGGATCCACCCGCCGCCAAAGCAATCAGGTATGTACGTTTCACAGCACCCTCAACGCATAGAACCCGCCGAGCAAGAGCACGACAAACAGGATGAACATCAGGCCCAGACGCCGTTCGATGAAATCGCGGATCGGCGCACCGAAATACCACAACAGACCGGCCACAATGAAAAACCGCAATGCCCGCGCCAGAATCGACGTTGTGATGAAAGTGACCAGCGGCATGCCGGTCCAGCCCGACATGATGGTGATGACCTTGTAGGGAAACGGCGTGACCCCCGCCGTCAGCACGGCCCAGAAGCCCAGATCGTTGAAGCGGGCGTTGAACGCCTCCATCTTCTCGGCTTTGCCGAGCGCTTCGAGGATGGGCTGCCCGATGGTGTCAAAAGCGAACGCCCCGATGGCATAGCCCAGCACACCGCCCAGAACCGACGCAACGAGGGCAACGCCCGCGATCAGCCACGCCCGGCGGGGGGCGGCCAGAATCATCGGAATCATCAGCACATCCGGCGGGATAGGAAAAACCGAGCTTTCGATGAAGGCCACAAAGGCCAGCACCCACAGCGCGCGCGGGTGGTCGGCCCAGGCCATTGTCCAGTCATAAAGGCGTCTCAACATGTGCTGCGCCAGACCACGGCACCGCGCGCGCGTCAAGACGGTTTGCGCTTGCCCCGCGCGCACCTCTTCGATAATCCGAGATTCTGAGGCCGATGTGGCGGAATGGTAGACGCAGGGGATTCAAAATCCCCCGCCTTTGCGGGCGTGCCGGTTCGAGTCCGGCCATCGGTACCAGCCTCAGATGTCCTGCCGTGCCGCAAAGATCCTGTCGGCGATGGCGGTGTACACATCCACCAATGGACGGGTTTCGCGGTACTGGTCCGCCAGCAACGCACCTTTTCGGGCAAGCTGGATCGCCAGTGTCGGGTGTACCCCGACCAGGTCGTCATTGAGAATTTCTGCATAGTCGAGCCAGGATTTGCCGTGCAATTCGTTTCCGATCACGCGCAACCGGGTGCCCGCATGCAGGGCCGCGTTTATGACCAGCGTTTTGAGATATGCCTGGGGATCGTCCGGGCGCGCCTCACGGACAAGCGTGTCCAGATCGTCCAGATGCCCGTCCAGCGCGATGGGCAGCGTTTCATCGCACAGGAACCAGGCAATATCCTCGCATCCGTGACGCAGCCCGGCAAATTCGAAATCGATCCATCCCAGTTGTCCGGCAGAGTTCAGTACAATATTGGCCGCGCGGCAGTCGCCCTTCATGAATGCCGGTCGATGCGCGCCGATCCATGGCATCAGCGTGGCAGGGTCCGGCACCGGCAGATCGATTCCGTAACGCGAACACGTGCGCGAGGGACCCTTGGCAATATGCGACAGCGCCTCTTCGTCCAGATCGACAAGAGGCAGCGATTGCACAGCCGGGCAGGCATTGGCGGCGTCCTGAAACTCCAGTATGCCCGCGAGCGCGCGCTTGGCCACATCCCATCGTTGATCGGGCGGGGTTTGCTGAATGTGCAGTGACATCCGGCGGCTGCCCAGATCAGACAGTATCGACCACTCACCCAGACTGCCGATCCGCCTGGGGACGCGCAGATCGGCCTGACCTGCCAACGCATCCAGAACCGCAATTTCGCGTTCCGCACGGTGGGATTTTCGTCTGCGCACCAGAATCCAGTTGGGGCCGGTGTTGAAATAAACCCGAAGGACGTCCCGCTTTCTCCCGCCAGGACGCGAGATTCGCGTCACGGCCCGCTTGGCCAACCGCTCGATCCGGGCCTGAAAATCGGCGTTGTCCGCCTTGCTGCCTGTCTGCCCGGTCGGTTTGATTTGTGGTGTCTTGCTCAACTGAGTCGCCCTGAATTTTCCGATGCGGGAACCAATAGAGCGCCTGCCGTGCGATTGTATCCGCGATGAAGGCAAAATTTGCCATAGTTTTGACAAATTTTGGGAACCATGGCGAAAATCGGGCACTAATAACCTTCTGATTCAAAATGAAATTAAACTTTAGGTTGGAAAAATTGGCCAAAACGGGCAATTTTTTGGTCGAATTTTGTTCGAACAATCACGATTATTGCGGTTGAGCGCCTTGGGGGCGGGTATTTCTGGTTCCGTGAGTCATTTTTGGATTTTCGGAGGAAATTGGCATGTGGGGACAGGGTCTCTGCCTGCGTATATTATAGTGGGAATGTGTTTATGTCTGCCACACCAAACAACTCCGGTTCCAAAAACACCGGATCTGCCAACACCGGCTCGAAAAACACAGGATCCGCGAACACCGGCTCGAAAAACACGGGGTCCGCGAACACCGGCTCCAAAAATACCGGCTCGAAAAATACGCAGGACACACGCGACGGTTTCGTGTCGGGCACGATCAACGGTGATTTGATCATACCCGGCTATGTCGATGCGGACGGCGACGAGATTGACAACAACGATGCCATCCTGCCGGGCGAAAACGGCGATGATGACATCGTGTTGGCCGGTGGCGGCGATGACACCGTGCATTCGGGCGATGGCGACGACGAGGTCTATGCCGGCAGCGGCAACGATGAAGTCAACGGCGGCGACGGCGACGATATCATTTACGGCGACAGCAATTATTCCGGCCCCAATCCCGGCCCTTCGGTGCGCGAAAGCTTTGAATGGGACAAGGCGGGCGCGGCGAATGGCCAAGCGCTTGGCGGCTTTACGCAAAACACCGGCAGCGTCGATGTCACTTTTTCCATTGCGCAACAATCGGGCGCGTCGACCACCGAGTTCTCCGAAGACAAACAGAATGTCGAAGACATCGAAGACGATGGTGAAAAGGTCGACTACAAGAGTTCGCTCAGCAATATCCTGAACGGTGCTGGCAATTCAGCGGACTACAAGCTCGACTTCTCCGCACCGGTCGAAGACGTGTCTTTCCGGATCAATGACATCGATGGCGACGGTGTTGTGCGGGTCAAGGCCTATGACGCCAATGGTGTTGCGATCGTGGTCAACCTCGAAGGTGGCAGCCGCCTAACCCTGAGCGACACAGACGGAGTGGCGGGCAATGACACGGCCGACAGCAACGGCGGCTATCTCAGTGACGAGAGTTCCGAATATTCCGTGCTGGTCAGCATTCCGGGGCCTGTGTCCCGGATCGTGATCGAGCATGATCAGAACGGGTCCAACAATTCGGGCATCAACGTCACGGACGTCTATTTCGATGTCCCCGTGGTGGACAACGGTGTGGCCGGCGACGACACCCTCGAAGGCGGCGCGGGAGATGACGTCATCTTTGGCGAAGACGGCGATGATGTGCTGGATGGCGGCACGGGCGATGATGAATTGTCCGGCGGCGACGGCGACGATGTCATCACCGGCGGCGAAGGCTCGGATACCATTCTGGGCGGCGACGGTGACGATCTGATCACCTCGAGCGATCCCGGCAACGACCTGCGCGTTGACAAGGGCTATCCCGGTCTGTTCTCCGGTGAAGAGGGTACGCCCGCCGCCGAGAACGAGCGCGATTTCGTCGATGGCGGCGCGGGCAATGATACGATCTCGACCGGGGATGACCGTGACACAATTATCGGTGGCACCGGCGACGATGTGATCGACGGCGGCATCGATGATGACGAGATCACCGGCGACGACGGCGACGACCGCATCGTGGGTGGCGAAGGCAACGACGTCATTGACGGCGGCGACGGCAATGACACGATCTATGCCGGCAATGATCCCGTCCTTGGCCTTGATATCCTCAACATCGAAGACGATGGATCGAACGCAAACGGCTTTGGCCCTGATCTGCGCCCCGACAACGGCCGCGATACGGTCTTTGGCGGCGAGGGCAATGACCTGATCTTTGGTGCGGACGACGATGACGAACTGTTCGGCGAAGAAGGCAACGACACCATCGACGGTGAAATCGACGATGACCTGATCGACGGCGGCACCGGCAACGATTCCCTGCGCGGCGGCCAGGGCGACGACACGGTCATGGGCGGCGACGGTCAGGACACGATCGACGGTGGCATCGGCAATGACGAACTGTCCGGCGGCGCGGATGAGGACCTGTTCATCAACGTCAACGCAGGCGATGTGGTCGATGGCGGCGCGGGCGTCACAACGGGCGTCGATTTTGACGTGCTCGATCTGACCGGCTCTGCCCCCGAGGGCGGTTCGTTCCAGATCGACATCACCGGGCCGGATTCGAACGGCAATGGTTTTGACGGTGTGGTCAACTACTTCGATGCCGACGGCAATGCCGCAGGCAGCCTGACATTTACCGAGATCGAGGACATCATCCCCTGCTTTACACCCGGCACGATGATCGCCACCGCCAGTGGCGAGCGCCCGGTGCAGGATCTGAAGGTCGGCGACCGGGTCATCACCCGTGACAATGGCATTCAGGAAATCCGCTGGATCGGCACACGCGACATGTCCGGTGCCGAACTGGACCGTGCCGCTCATCTGCGCCCGGTCCTGATCCGGCAGGGGGCCCTGGGCAAAGGCCTGCCCGAGCGTGACATGCTTGTCTCTCCGCAGCACCGCGTGCTGATGGCCAGCGACAAGACCGCGCTTTACTTTGACGAGGCCGAGGTGTTGGTCGCCGCCAAGCACCTGACCGACATGGACGGGATCGACGTGGTGGAGGTGTCGCACACGACATATATCCACGTGATGTTCGACCAGCACGAGGTCATCCTTTCCGATGGCACCTGGACCGAAAGCTTCCAGCCCGGCGATCAGACCATGGCGTCGATGGGCGACGGACCCCGCGCCGAGATACTGGAACTGTTCCCCGAACTGGAAACAGAAGTCGGGATCCGGGCCTATACCGCGGCGCGGCGCAGCCTGAAAAAGCATGAAGCCAAGCTGCTGACGCGGTAAGGCTTCGGCCCGACATTCCAACACACACAAATGTGCAGCTTTCCGCGCGTGATTCGCGCGGAACGCGAAAAACGGGGCAGGGGGCTGCGCCCGTTTTTTGTGTTCAAGGTGCCCTGTTTTGCAGGATTGTTTCGATTGCGGCAGCGTATGGCGCCGCATCGCAGCATGAATACGCCCGATGCCGCACAGGGTTTACCACTCGTGAATATTCCCCCCGAAATTGTCCAAAGGTTGAATTCTTTACGGGCATGTCGGGTCGTGGTGTCGGGGGATGGCATGACGCGGTCCAGCTGTATCTGTATGTGTGAGGGCACCTGCCATGCCAATGATCAACGGAACGACCAACAACGGAACCCTTCAGGGTACCAACGAAGACGATACCATCAACGCAGGCAACGGCCAGGATCTGGTGTCTGGCGAGGGGGTGACGACAGTATTCTGGGCGGCAACGGCAATGATACCCTTTTCGGTGATGTGGGCGAAGGCACGGCGCCAGGCAATGACGCCACGCCGTTGGTGATCGCCAGCGGCAACCGGGTCACCTCGAACAGCTCCAACAACCAGCCCGGCGATGCGGCGGTTTACGGCAACGTCGCACGACTCGATGACGGAACGCGTGTTTCGGCACGCACCGTGCTGGTGTCGAAATCCGACCCGAACCTGACCGTGGACCTTTCCGGCCCCAGGGGTGCGGAAATCCGGATGAATGGCAACGGCACTGGCGATACGGCCAGTTTCCGCATGGAATTCTTCATCCCTGATAGCCCGAGTTCCACTACCGGCACATCGGTCGCTCTGAACTCGACGGCCACGGTCAACGATCTGGACCGTAACCGCCCCGGCGATCAGGACTCCGTGACATTCAACACTGCCGGGTTCACCGCCTTTGCCACGAATGCCAACACGTCATTGGCCGTCACCACCGGCACGAGGTGATCCTGGCGGATGGTGCCTGGTCCGAGAGCCTTCAGCCCGGGGTCGATGCGCTGAACGGAATCGGGCCAGAGCAACGCGACGAGGTGTTGTCACTGTTTCCCGAACTTGCCAGCGTCGAAGGGCTGGATGCCTACAGTTCCGCTCGCCTGTCGCTCAAGCGTCATGAAGCGCAGGTTATCGTTGACCGCCTGAGGTAGACCGGGCGGCGCGCCACGCGGCCCAGTCATGCGGCGTGTCCAGATCGCGCCGCGCGCGGTCATCATCGAACGGGACAAGATGCACGGCATCACCGGCGCGTGTGACGATGCTTTGTCCGCCGCCGTCTCCTGACAGCGCCTGAAATGCCTCAAAGAGGCTGGCGGCAAAGATCATCGGGTGGCCCCCGATGCCGTCCGTGGTGGCGCCACGCCAGATCAGCGCGTCGGGATGCGCCTCTGACGCAGCAATGACGGCGCGCAAATCCTTTGCCGTCAGGTCGGGCAGGTCGGCAAGCAGCAACATTGCGCGCGGCGTGCCCGGATCCAGCGTGCCGAACAGGGTCCGCAGGCTGGCATTCATCCCTTCGGCTGCGTCCGTGACTTCGACCGTGCGAACGTTCAGGCCTTGCAGCGCCGCGTAGCGCGGATGCGGGCGCGGGGGCAGGGCAATACGCACGTCATCGCTGACCTCTCGCGCCATCTGCGCCTGCCGGACCAGCAAGGGCAATCCATCGACCTCGAGCAGCAGCTTGTCCGCCCCGCCCATACGGGAGGACGCACCGGCGGCGAGGATCAGGACGGGCATCATGGCCGCAGTCTATCACCCCCGCATCCGGGCGCCATCCGCATCGAACAGGGGCGTGGTCACAAGGCGCGCCTTGCGCATCCGGCCAAGGATTTCGATCTCGACCTCCAGATCTTCGGCGATGCGATCAACGGGCAGAAACCCTTGCGCGACAGAAACCTGTGCATGGTGCGAATAGCCCCCCGAGGTACAGAAACCGACAACCGCACCATCGAGCCAGATCGGTTCATAGGCTTGCACGTCTGCATCGTCGGCCTCGACGATAAAGGCGCAGAGCTTGCGCGCGGGGCCTTTCGCCCGCTCCGCCTCGGCGGCATCGCGCCCGATGAAGGGCACGTTTTTCTTCCACGAGATGAACCTGTCCAGCCCGGTTTCGGCCGCTGTGTAGTCGGGGCTGAATTCCAGCAACCAGCCGCCAAAGAACTTGTCGAGCCGCAGCGACATCATCGCCCGCATCCCGAACGGCGTGATGCCGTGGGGCTGGCCCGCGTCCCACAGTGTCGCCCACAACTGGCGCTGCGCCATGGGATCGCAGTAAATCTCGAACCCCAGATCACCGGTATAGCTGACCCGCTGCACGATGCAGTCGGTCATGCCCACCGTCATGGGCCAGACATCAAGGAATTTCATTCCCGAGATGTGGGTGCGCGTGGCCGCCTGCAACACCTCGCGCGCCCTGGGGCCTGCAATCTGGAACCCTGTGCGCGTGTCTGAGATGTTTTCGATACGCATGCCGTCTTCGGCTTCGTCAAAAAAATGGCGCATGTGAAAGGCTTGCGCGCCGTATGAGGCGGTCAGCTGGAACTCTTCCTCGGAAAGGCAGGATATTGTGAAATCCCCGATCAGCTTGCCCCTGGGGCTGAGCATCGGCGTCAGCGAAATCCGCCCCTTTTGCGGAACGCGGCCCGCCATGACGCGATCCAGCCACGCCCGCGCCCGTGGCCCCGTGACCCGGTACTTGCCGAAATTGTGGACCTCGTTGATGCCAACGCCGTTGCGAACGGCCCGCACCTCGCGCCCCGTCGCGGCAAAGGCAACCGAGCGGCGGAAGGACGGCGTTTCATATGTCGGCTCGTCCCCTTGGGCGAAGTAGTTGGGCACTTCCAACCCGTATTGCTGACCCCAGACCGCGCCCATGGCGCTGAAAATGTCATACATCGGCGTGGTG
>CAZITF010000067.1:0-12053 GCA_964542095.1 uncultured Rhodobacterales bacterium | reverse complement strand
CGCACCCACCCGTGCCGGCTGGAAGCCTGCGGTTGCGGGGCGTCGATGGACAAGATCATCGGCAAGCTGACGCTTTGGGGCACATTCCAGGCGCCACATGCCATTCGGACGGTCGTGTCGCTGATTTCGGGCATCGAGGAACACAACATCCGGGTGATTTCACCCGACATCGGCGGTGGGTTCGGCAACAAGGTTGGCGCCTATCCCGGTTACGTCTGTTCGGTTGTGGCCTCGATTGTGACCGGCAAGCCGGTGAAGTGGGTCGAAGACCGGATGGACAACCTGATGACCACCGCCTTTGCGCGGGATTATCACATGACCGGCAAGATATCGGCCACGAAAGAAGGCAAGATCACCGGGCTTCAGTGTCATGTAACCGCCGATCATGGCGGTTTTGATGCCTGTGCGGACCCAACCAAGTTTCCCGCCGGATTCATGAACATCTGCACGGGATCCTATGACATCCCGACCGCCTATCTTGAGGTGGATGGCGTTTATACCAACAAGGCACCGGGCGGGGTCAGCTATCGTTGTTCCTTCCGCGTGACGGAGGCCGTTTATTTCATTGAGCGGATGATCGAGGTTCTGGCGATTGAGCTGAACATGGACGCCGCAGAGTTGCGCCGACGGAACTTTATCAAAAAGGAGCAATTCCCCTACAAGGCCGCGCTTGGCTGGGAATATGACAGTGGCGATTATCACACCGCCTGGGACAAGGCGCTGAAGGCCGTCGACTATGATGGCCTGCGCGCCGAGCAGGCACAGCGGGTAATGGATTTCAAGGCTGGCAAGACACGCAAGCTGATGGGCATTGGTCTCAGCTTCTTTACCGAGATCGTGGGCGCTGGCCCGGTGAAGAACTGCGATATTCTTGGCCTTGGCATGTTCGACAGTTGCGAAATCCGTATCCATCCCACGGGGTCTGCGATTGCACGGTTGGGAACGATCTCTCAGGGGCAGGGCCACGCGACAACCTTTGCGCAGATCCTCGCATCCGAGATAGGTCTGCCTGCGGACAGCATCACGATCGAGGAAGGCGATACCGACACGGCACCCTACGGCCTTGGGACCTATGGATCGCGCTCGACCCCTGTTGCGGGTGCTGCAACGGCGATGGCGGGTCGCAAGATCAGGGCCAAGGCGCAGATGATCGCGGCCTATCTGTTGGAGGTCCATGACAACGATATCGAGTTTGACGTGGACCGGTTCGTGGTCAAAGGCGCGCCCGAGAAGTTCAAGACGATGAAGGAAATCGCCTTTGCCGCCTATAACCAGGCCATTCCGGGACTTGAGCCGGGTCTGGAAGCGGTCAGCTACTATGATCCGCCCAACATGACCTATCCGTTCGGCGCCTATGTCTGCGTGATGGACATCGACGTGGACACCGGCGTGCCCGACATCCGCCGTTTCTATGCTCTGGATGACTGCGGCACGCGGATCAATCCGATGATCATCGAAGGGCAGGTGCATGGCGGCCTGACAGAGGCGCTCGCCATCGCGATGGGACAGGAAATCGCTTATGACGACATGGGCAACGTGAAGACCGGGACGTTGATGGACTTTTTCCTGCCGACCGCGTGGGAAGTGCCCAACTACGAAACCGATTTCACCGTGACCCCAAGCCCGCATCACCCGATCGGGGCGAAAGGTGTCGGTGAAAGCCCGCATGTCGGCGGCGTGCCGTGTTTCTCGAACGCGGTTCAGGATGCGTTCCGCCCGTTCGGCCACCGTCATACCAACATGCCACACGACCACTGGCGGATTTGGCGCACGGCCAATGAGCTTGGCTTGCACGACTGAACCAGACGCGGGCGCCGGGATGTCGGGTGCCCGCTTTGCCGGGAATTTGCCATGACTTGGACAGACCTTCAGACTGCATTGTCAGCAGGTGGCTATGTTGCGTCTGACGACCTGGCGGTTGCGATGCATCTGGCGCTGACGCTTGAACGCCCCTTGCTTTTGGAAGGGGCCGCAGGGGTTGGAAAAACCCAGTTGGCGGCCAGTTTGGCCCGGCAGCGCAATACCAGGCTGATCCGTCTGCAATGCTATGAGGGTCTGGACGCCGCGCAGGCGATTTACGAGTGGAACTATCAACGGCAGTTGCTGACGATCCGGGCTGCGGCAGAGGATGGGGAAACCGGAAAGGCCGTTGAAGAGCGCATATTCTCGCGTGACTTTTTGCTGGAGCGTCCGCTTTTGGCCGCGATCACGCAGGACACCCCGCCGGTGCTGCTGATTGACGAGATTGACCGGGCCGATGAGGAGTTCGAGGCCTATCTGCTTGAAATCCTGTCAGAGTTCCAGATCACCATTCCAGAGCTTGGCACCGTCACCGCGACCTCCAGGCCGGTCGTCATCCTGACCTCGAACGGCACGCGTGATCTGTCGGATGCGCTGCGCAGACGGTGTCTGTATTCCTATGTCGACTATCCGGACCGCCGCACGGAACTGGCGATCCTGAACGCCCACTGCCCGCAGATCGAGGCACGTTTGGGCGCGCAGATCGTCGGCTTTGTCCAGAAACTTCGCGAGGAAGAGTTGGAAAAGGTGCCGGGCATTGCCGAGACGCTGGACTTTGCCGCCGCCCTCATGGGTCTTGGCATAGCGGATCTGACGTCGGATCCCGCCGCGCTCCAGCACACGCTCAGCACCTTGCTCAAGACGCAGAGCGATCGCGCGAACATCACCCCCGAAGTCGCGGGCCGCATTGCGGGGCGCGCCGCATGAGCCGTGTGACCCGCTTTGCCGCGCGTGATCCCGGACCCGCCGCACGGGTGGCGGGGTTCATGGCGCATTTGCGCGAAAACGGATTGCGGCTGGGCGTGGCGGAAACGGATCTGGCCCTGGCGGCATTGTGCGAGGTTGATGCCAGCGTTCCCGATCAGACCCGCCGGGCGCTGCGGTCGGTGTGTACCGGCTGCAAGGACGAGGTCGAACAGTTCGACGCCCTGTTTGACAGCTACTGGATGGACATGGGCCGGGTGAAACAGAAGGTCGTTCCATCCCAGCCCGGCAAAGGCAGTGACAGCGTGCATTCGTCCCGTGAGGCACAGGGCGAAGACTCCGGCGGAGCGGGATCAGCAAACGCGCCCGACGGCGGTGCCGGCGAGGCCAATAGCGACGGCAAGGGGCGTCTGATCGCCACCGAAGTCCGAAACCTGATGCGCAAGGATCTGCGTGATCTGGTCCGCCCCGAAGACATCGCGCAAGCGGAAGCGGTGGCGCGAAGCCTTGGTGCCGCCTTGCGTGACCGCCGCTCGCGGCGCCGCAGTGCGGCGCGCAAGGGCGACCTGCTGCATTTCCGCAAGACGATCCGCGCGAGCCTTGCGACAGGCGGCGAGCCTGTGCGCCTGATGCGCAAACGCCGTCCTGACAGGCCCCGCAAGATCGTCGCCCTGTGTGATGTGTCGGGATCGATGACGGTCTATGCGCAGGTCTTTCTTGGGTTTCTGGCGGGTCTGATGCGCAGCGATCCGACAGCGGATGCCTACCTGTTTCACACGCGGTTGGTGCGGATCACGGAGGCGCTTCGGGACAAGGACACGATGCGTGCGATCGGACGGATGTCACTGATGGCCGACGGCTTTGGGGGCGGGTCGCGGATCGGCCCTTCTATCGGGCGATTTGCCAAGACCTACGCCAAACGGTTCGTGGACGCGCGCAGCGTCGTGCTGATCTTGTCTGACGGGTATGACACCGCGTCGCCCGATTTGATGGCCTCCGCGCTGAGCGATCTCAGGAAACGCGGGTGCAAGATCATCTGGCTGAATCCGCTGAAAGGTTGGGCAGACTACGCGCCGGTTGCGGATGGCATGGCGGCGGCCCTTGCCCATCTCGATCTCTTCAGGGCGGCCAATACGCTTGACGATCTCGCGGCCCTTGACCGCGACCTGGAGACCATATGACGCCCGCGGAATTCCTCTCGGAAGACCTGGCCGAGGCCGCTCAGTCGTTGCGCGCCCGCCAGGAGCCGTTTGCCTTTGCAACCATTGTGCGAACGGCCGGGGCCACCGCCGCCAAGCCGGGTGCGAAGGCATTGCTGAGTGCGGATGGCACCATCCTGCATGGCTGGCTGGGCGGTGGATGCACGCGGGGTGCGGTCAAACGCGCGGCGATGCAGGCCCTTGCGGAAGGCACGCCGCAACTGATCTCTGTCGCACCGGAAGATCTGCTGGCCGAGCGCGGCCTTGCACCGGGGGACGAGGTGGACGGCACGGTTTTCGCACGCAACGGCTGCCCGTCGCGCGGGAGTGTCGACATATTCATCGAACCCTGCCTGCCTTTGCCGCAACTCGTCATTCTGGGCGCATCACCGGTCGCGCAGGCCCTTGCGACCCTCGCCCCACAATTCCAGTGGTCGGTTGCGACCGCGATGCCGCAGGCGGCCGCCCAACCTCCGCACAATGCGCGATATATCGTGATCGCGACGCAGGGTCAGGGGGACCTCGACGCGTTGAAAGGTGCGTTGGCGAACCCTGCAACCTATGTTTCATTCGTCGGCAGTGCCCGGAAATTCGCGACGCTGTCCGACAGGCTGAGGGCTGCGGGGCTGGAGCGTGCGAGCATCGAACGGGTGAACGCGCCTGCTGGGCTTGATCTGGGTGCGGTCACCCCGGAAGAGATTGCCCTGTCGATCCTCGCGCAACTTGTGCAGGTGCGCCGGAAATCCCTGAAGTCCGTTGATGACTGAACCGCGGGCGATCCTTCTGGCGGCGGGCCTGTCGCGTCGCATGGGCGCCCGCAACAAGCTGTTGTTGACCGTGGATGGCGTCCCGATGATCCGAAAAATGGTCGACACTTATCATGCGGCAACGGGCCAGCCGGTTCTGGTCGTCACAGGCCATGAAGCGGATCGCGTTTCGGCAGTTCTGGACAATGCCCCGGCAGACATCCATTTCAACGCCCGCTATGCAGAGGGGCGGGCAACCTCTGTCACCTGCGGTCTTCGCGCGGTGGGCCCGGCCGACCGCATCCTGATCGGTTTGGGGGATCAGCCGCAATTGCGGGTGCGCGATATCGCGGCGCTGTTGATGGCGCATGACGGCGCGGATCCGGCAAAGATTTCGATCCCCATGCATGACGGCGTCCGTGGCAATCCGATTGTCATACCGATGGCGCTGCGGGCCCGATTGCTGGATGATCCGCACTCGCCCGGTTGCAAGAAATTCACCCGCGCGCATCCCGAACATGTGCAATTCCATGCGCTGACACAGGCGGGGTTCTATGCGGATGTCGACACCCCGGCGGCCTATGCAGCCCTGTCAGGCCTGCGGACCGGGGGAGAGATATGAAATCACCCAAGACACCCATGCTCGCCTTGCGCCGCAAATGGGCATGGCCGCCCGTACAGGCGGGCCAGCTGGCCAGGATCGCATTTCCCTGTTGCTGAGAAAAGGACACCCAAATGGAACTCTCTGACGAAATCATCATCAATGCACCGAAAGATCGCGTTTACGCCGCGCTGAACGATCCCGAGATCTTGAAACAGTGCATTCCGGGATGCGAAGAACTGGTCAAACACTCCGATACCGAGTTGGAAGCCAAGGTTGTCCTGAAGGTCGGGCCGGTCAAGGCGCGCTTCACCGGCGATGTCCAGCTTGATACGGCTGGCGCACCGGATTCCTTTTCGCTGACCGGGCAGGGAAATGGCGGTGCAGCAGGCCATGCCAAGGGCGGTGCGGATGTCACCCTGACGGCTGATGGTCCGAACACCACGATCCTGCGCTATGAGGCCAAGGCCAGTATTGGCGGCAAGCTGGCGCAACTGGGCAGCCGGTTGATCCAAAGCACTGCGAAGAAACTGGCCGCCAAGTTTTTCAAATCCTTTGCGGATGTGGTCAATGAAGACGCCGCCGTCTGATCGACTGACATCAACCGAAAGGAATGCCCCGCATCTTGCGATGCAGGGTGGGCAGTCCTGAAACGTCGGTGCGGGGAACCGGGATCCGTCTTTTTGAACGACCGTGCGTCTCGCGTCGAATAAAAGCCGCACGCCCTGCGGCCCGCAGGGGCGGATGCGACGCCGCTATTCGTTGCCTCGGTGAAGGCCTGCCCGATATGCCTTAGCTGGCGGCGTCCACATAGTCCTCCATTGGCGGGCAGGTGCATGTCAGGTTTCTGTCCCCCCACACGTTGTCCACCCGGTTGACCGGCGGCCAGTATTTGTCGATCCGGAACGCGCCGGGTGGAAAACACCCGGTTTCACGCGAATATGGCCTGTCCCAGTCTTTCACCAGGTCCTCCATCGTGTGCGGCGCGTATTTCAACGGATTGTGCTCGGGATCGGCCTTGCCGTTTTCGATCTCTGCGATTTCGGCCCGGATGGCGAGCATCGCGTCGCAGAAACGGTCCAGCTCGGCTTTGGTTTCGGATTCCGTTGGTTCGATCATCAGCGTCCCTGCGACCGGCCAACTCATGGTCGGGGCATGAAATCCGCAATCGATCAGGCGTTTGGCGATGTCATCCACCGTGATATGGGCGCTTTCGGCGAAGGGGCGTGTGTCGATGATGCACTCATGCGCGACCCGACCGGTTGGGCCCTTGTAGAGCACGTCGAACGCCCCTTCGAGCCGTTTGGCGATGTAGTTGGCGTTCAGGATTGCGACGCGGGTTGCCTGGGTCAGTCCCTCGCCGCCCATCATCAGGCAATAGGCCCATGAAATGGGCAGCAAAGAGGGCGAGCCGAAGGCCGCCGCCGATACCGCACCCGTGCCTGTATTGGGATCGCCGGGCAAGTGCGGGATCAGATGGGTCTTGACCCCGATGGGGCCCATGCCGGGCCCACCTCCGCCATGGGGGATGCAAAACGTCTTGTGCAGGTTGAGGTGGCTGACGTCTCCACCCAGATCGCCGGGACGTGAAAGGCCCACCATGGCATTCATGTTTGCCCCGTCGATATAGACCTGACCGCCGTGGTCATGCACGATCTTGCAGATGTCGGTCACGGTTTCCTCGAACACGCCATGGGTCGATGGGTAGGTGATCATGCAGCCCGCCAGATTGTCGCCGTGCTGTTCGGCCTTGGCGCGGAAATCCTCGACGTCGATGTCGCCATTGGCCGCCGACTTGACCGGCACGACCTTCCAGCCGACCATCTGTGCCGAGGCCGGGTTGGTTCCATGGGCCGACATGGGGATCAGGCAGATGTTGCGATGCCCCTGACCATTGGCGCGGTGATAGCCCGCAATTGACAGCAGTCCCGCATATTCACCCTGGGCGCCGGAATTGGGCTGCATCGAGATCGCATCATACCCGGTCACATCGCACAGCTTGGCGGACAGGTCGTCGATCATTTCCATGTAGCCTGCGGCCTGATCCCGCGGCGCGTAGGGGTGCAAAAGCGAGAATTCGTCCCACGACACGGGCATCATTTCGGCGGCCGAGTTCAGCTTCATCGTGCAGGAGCCCAGCGGGATCATCGCGCGATCAAGGGCAAGGTCCCGGTCGGCCAGACGGCGCATGTAGCGCATCATTTCCGTCTCGGCCCGGTTCATGTGGAACACGGGGTGGGTCAGGTAGTCGGACGTGCGGACCAGGTTTTCGGGCACGTGATAGTGCGGCGTGTAGTCCTTGTCCTCACGCTCGATCCCGAAGGCGCGCCAGACCGCTTCAATCGTTGCCGGGCGGGTGCGTTCGTCCAGGGTAATGCCCACCTGCGTTGTGCCGACTGCGCGCAGGTTGATGCCCTCATCCACTGCCGATTTCAGCACTGCCGACTGTAGCGGGCCAACCTCGACCGTGATCGTGTCGAAGAACGTGGCCGGACGCACGTCAAAGCCCGCGTCCTTGATCCCTTCGGCCAGCCGTGCGGTCTTGCGATGAATCCTTTGCGCAATCGCCTTGAGTCCCTGGGGGCCATGAAAGACGGCATAAAATCCGGCCATGACCGCCAGCAACGCCTGCGCGGTGCAGACATTCGACGTCGCCTTTTCGCGGCGAATATGCTGTTCGCGGGTTTGCAGGGACAAGCGGTAGGCCCGGTTGCCATGACTGTCGATGGACACGCCCACCAACCTTCCCGGCATCGACCGGGCATAGCTCTGCTTGGTTGCCATGTAGGCGGCGTGCGGTCCGCCGAACCCGACGGGCACACCAAACCGTTGCGTGCTGCCGACAGCAATGTCGGCACCCATGGCCCCCGGTTCCTTGAGCAATGTCAGCGACAGGGGGTCGGCGGCGATGATGCCGATGGCCTGCGCTTCGTGCAGCCTGGTTATCTCCGCGGTGAAATCGCGCAAATGCCCATATGTCCCCGGAAACTGAAAGATGGCGCCAAAAACGCTGGTGGCGTCCAGATCGTCCGGTTTGCCCACATGCACGTCGATCCCAAGGGGGGCGGCGCGCGTTTTCATGACGGCGATGTTTTGCGGGTGGCAGTTTTCGTCGATGAAAAACCCTTTGACCTTTGTCTTGGCGACCCGCTGGGCCATCGTCATGGCCTCGGCACAGGCCGTCGCCTCATCCAGCAACGAGGCGTTCGCGATTTCCAGTCCGGTCAGATCCGACACCATCGTCTGGAAATTGAGAAGCGCCTCGAGTCGGCCCTGCGAAATCTCGGGCTGGTATGGGGTGTAGGCCGTGTACCAGGCCGGGTTTTCAAAGATGTTGCGCTGGATGGCGGGCGGTGTGACCGTGCCGTGATAGCCTTGCCCGATCAACGAGGTCAGAACCTTGTTCCTGGATGCCACGACCTTCATGTGATGCAACAATTCGCGTTCCGACATCGGCTTGCCGAAATCCAGCGGTTTGGCCTGCCGGATCTTTGCGGGAACCGTCTCGGAGATGAGCGCGTCCAGATTGTCGGCCCCCACGACCTTCAGCATCTCCGTCATTTCGGCGGGCGACGGTCCGATGTGACGTCTGTTGGCAAAGTCGTAAGGCAGATAGTCAGTGGGGGTGAAGGTCATGTCTGGCTCCGCAGGTTCAGGCGATCATTGCGTTATACGCGGCTTCGTCCATCAAGCCGTCCATCTGTGATGGATCGGATGGCATGATCTTGAAGAACCAGCCTGCGCCGATTGCGTCTTCGTTTGCGAGGCTGGGGTTGTCTGCAAGGGCGGTGTTCACCTCGACAATCTCGCCATCGAGTGGCGATATGATGTCCGAGGCGGCCTTGACGCTTTCGATCACCACCACTTCTTCGTCCTTGGTCACTGTCGTGCCGACCTCGGGCAGTTCGACAAAAACAATATCGCCCAGTTGTGTCGTTGCGTGTTCGGTAATGCCGACGACGATCACGCCGTCTTCTTCGCGCAGCCATTCGTGTTCTTCGGTGTATTTCATCGTATTCTCCGTTGCTTTGGGGTGTGTTTAGCGTTTGAAATTTGCGGGTGTGAAGGGAAGGGACGTCACCGTAAGCGGCAGGCGTTTGCCCCTCAGTTCGCCAAAGACTTGGGTGCCGGTCGCCGCGTGCGTTACCGGCACATAGCCCATCGCAATCGGCGCGCCGACGGTCGGCCCAAAGCCACCTGACGTGATCTGTCCGATGGGGCTCTCATCATCCGTACGCGCAAACAGGGGCACGCCCTCGCGCATCGGCGCACGGCCCTCAGGCAACAAGCCGACGCGCTTGCGTTTGGCACCGTCCGTCAGTTCCGCCAAAACGACATCGGCCCCCGGAAAGCCCCCCGCCCGGTCGCCACCGCTGCGCCGCACCTTCTGGATCGCCCAATTCAGTGCGGCCTCGGCAGGTGTCGTGTCTGTGGTGATATCGTGCCCATAGAGGCAAAGCCCGGCTTCGAGGCGCAGGCTGTCCCGTGCGCCAAGGCCAACAGGTTCGACATCCGTGTGGGCAAGCAATTCCCGTGCCAGTGCTTCGGCCTGTGCCGTGGGCACGGAAATCTCATATCCGTCTTCGCCGGTATATCCCGACCGTGAGACCCAGCATTCGGCACCCGCCAGTGACAGGGTGGCGACATCCATGAACCGCATGGCCGCCGCCCGTGCATCCAGCGTGGACAAAACCGCCTCGGCCGCGGGTCCTTGCAGGGCAAGCAGCGCGCGATCCGTGATCTCGGTGACGGTGACGCTGCTCAAATTGGCCTTCATATAGGCGATGTCATCGGCCTTGCAGCCGGCATTCACGACCATAAAGACATGATCCCCCCGGTTGGCCAGCATCAGATCATCAAGGATGCCGCCAGCCGGGTTCGTGAAAAACCCGTAGCGCTGTCGATCGAGGCCGAGGCCAAGAATATCGACCGGAACGAGCGCCTCCAACGCGGTTGCCACGGTTTGATGGTCTGCCCCCCTGATGATCACCTGACCCATATGGCTGACATCGAACAGCCCGGCCTTGCTGCGGGTGTGCAGATGCTCCTGCAAGACACCCATCGGGTATTGAACGGGCATCGCGTAGCCCGCGAAAGGCACCATTTTGGCGCCGAGCGTGACGTGAAGCTGATGCAGCGGCGTCTGAAAAAGGTCGGTCATCGAAGGCCTCTACTTATCTCGGGCCATGCGGACATCCGGTCATCCTGCGGCACCACTTGGGCGCGAAAGCACAAGCTTTCGCGGGTGATGCCCCCTCTGTACGGTTGCCTGAGATCGCTATCCCTTCGGCGGGCACAGATTTCATGCCACTCTCCAGACTCGTCGTATCGGCGTCGGTCCGTTTGCCTGAGAGTTTCCGGGGCGGTTGCTCCTTCGGCACCAACTTGCTTGGTTCTCCCAACGTCGATGAGGCATCCTTGCCCGTTAATTGCTGGCAGGCAAGAGATTTGTCGCAGAGTCAGACGACGGGGCATCTTTCCCTGGCCAGGCGGGTGCCGTTCACGACTGCATTTGCCGCCTTTTTCGGGCGTCGCAAGGCGGCTGCGGCGTGGTGTCGGGCGGATGGGCTTCGTAGCGGCCTGCCGGGCGGCGCTGACCAACTACAAGATTCCGCGGCAGGTGAGGTTCGTGGAGGACGTGCCCGTGACCCTCTCGGGCAAGGTGCTGAGAAGGCAGCTGCGGGAGGATCACTTTGGGTAAGGGATTTCGGTGTCCCACGCTGGGACAGTTTTGCGGTATAGGAAAATCAAGGGGTTACAGAGGCGGTTTTACCCTTTGGAAAGGGCTGGGGCCCGGAGACGGGGGACGCACAGGTCGGTGCCCCTTGGGTTTTTGGGGTGAAGGATGTGATGGGCAGATTGCCCATCCTACGGGGAGAGGCGGATATCGCCGGACCGGGGGATGGCGATCTGAGGTTTGTGCGGTGCGCTTTATGGTTGTCGGGTCATCGTTCGATTGGTCGGGGCGCAGGTGGATAGGTATCGCCAGCCCGTGGGACCGGTCTGGCGATGTCCGGCGCCTTCGGCTTGATTCCGGACGGTAAAAAGCTTCACAGGCGTAGAGCCGACAGTTGTTTTGGTCCAATTTACCGCTTCTCAAAGAATGATCAGATTCCGCCTTGCTTGCCGTGCGCTTCCGTGTTCAAGCTTAGGTTGTTCCATTTTTAGCAGGGGAAGCATTTATGGCAATGAACCCAATTGTTCGTGCTCAACTCAACGACTTCAAAAGTGCCAATCCGAATGAGCAGGGAAGCGACAGCGACTATTTTGAGGTGATGTCGATCTTTGCTGTGGAAAATGGAATCCTAGGTGAAAACATTGATCCTTTCAGGGCACATCTAAAAGGCAGCGAATTTGGCATCGATGGCATAGCCATCAGTGTCCAAGGAACCCTTTGCACTGATGCGGATGAGGCTGCTTCAGTACTTTCTGTAGGAAAAAACCATGTGGGCTCATTCCACATGTATCAGTCAAAGACGTCTGATAGCCTAGACTATGGCCAAATATCGAAATTCTTAGATGCTTTCTACGATTTCTTTACCGATCTCCAGCTACTTAAGGGTGATCAAATCGATGACCTATTGGGCGCTCGCGATCAAGTTTTCGCAGCGGCAACGAGGTCTAACCCAGAATTGAAGTGTTTCTTTTGCACGACCGGCGCAGGTACTGTTTCAGATCCAATTGCAAAGCTAATCCAGAGCAACCGCGCCAGGCTTGAAGCTCTAAACGTGTTTAGTATCCACGTCTTGGAGCAAACCCTCCGACTTCCAGTCGGACCCGCTT
>CAZITF010000066.1:0-12062 GCA_964542095.1 uncultured Rhodobacterales bacterium | reverse complement strand
ACTCAATCCACGCCATGTCGCGATCTGGTTCGGGGTGGTGTTCTGTATGAACATGCAGGTCAGTTTCCTGTCGCCACCCTTTGGCCCGGCGGCGTTCTACCTCAAATCCGTTGCGCCACCGCACATCACGCTGACAGACATCTTCAAGGGGTTCCTGCCCTTCATCGGGATCCAGCTGATCGCGCTGTCGGTTCTGTTGATTTATCCTCCAATCGTGTCAATCCTTCTGCCGTAGGAGCGGCCTGATGCTGAACGACGCCCAAGTCGTGCAATTCCGGACAGACGGGTATGTGGTCGTCGAAGACGTGCTGCCCGCCCCGGTTCTGGATGCGGTGCGGGCGGAATACGGCGATCTGATGGACAAGCTTTATGCCGGGTGGCAGGCCTCCGGGCGTGTGCCGGACGGAACCGGCCTCGATTTCTGGGGCAAGCTGGCGGCGTCCTATGCGGCGGGGTGCGACTGGTTCCAGCCCATGGACATCAGCCTGCCGGGCGGAGAGATCGCGCCTGACACACCCATGCACTTCGGGCCCGCCATTTTTGATCTGGTCACGCATCCGCGCCTTCTGGATCTGGCCGAGGCGCTGATCGGGCCGGACCTCACGCTCAATCCCATCCAGCACGTGCGCATCAAGCCGCCCAGCCCGCAATTGCGCGCCGATGAAACCCGCGCCCACATCACCCGCACAGACTGGCACCAGGACCGGGCTGTCGGGTTGGAAGAGGCGGATCAGACCGACATGGTCACCGTCTGGGTCGCCATCACGGATGCCACGGTTGAGAACGGTTGCTTGCAGGTGGTTCCGGGAATCGATGCGGGCATGTTGCCTCACTGTCCGCAGGTGCAGACGGCGATTGCGCCCAGGCATCTCGACACATCGCGCGCCGTTCCCTTGCCCGTGCGGGCCGGGGGCGTCGTGCTGTTTCACCCGCTCGCGCCTCATGCGTCACTGCCCAACCTGTCCGACAGGTTTCGCTGGTCCTTCGATTTGCGCTTCAGCAAAACCGGCCAGAACACGGGGCGCGAACATTTCCCCAGCTTTGTCGTGCGCAGCCGGAATGCGCCGGAACAGGAACTGAGGGACTGGACGGTCTGGCGCGATGGGTGGTTTGATGCACGCGACCGTCTTGCTAGAACACCTCATATCCCGATCCACCGCTGGGCCTCTGACGCGCCCTATTGTGCGTAGGATGGGCGATACCGCCCGTCTTGCTTTCAAGGAACACCATGCCTGACACCATTCGCCTGGACCCAACAGACACTGTCGTCACCGCCACCCGCGCCCTGCAAGCGGGCGTCCCGATCGAAGGCACGACCACCCGCGCCCTGATTCCGTCCGGGCACAAGATCGCCGCCGTGGACATGGCCAAGGGCGCGGCGATCCGAAAATACGCGCAGGTGATCGGATACGCGGCACAGGACATTGCCGCAGGCGACCACGTCCACACCCACAACGTCGAATTCCGCGCGACGGACGTGGAGTACGAGTTCGGCACCAACCTGCGCCCCGCCACCCCGGCCAGCGGCGACACGTTCATGGGCTACCGGCGCGAAAACGGTCAGGTCGGCACGCGCAACTACATCGCCATCGTGACCTCGGTGAACTGTTCGGCCACTGCCGCCCGCATGATCGCCGCCCACTTCACACCCGAGCGCCTCGCCGAATATCCCAATGTCGACGGCGTCGTCGCCTTTGTCCACGGCACGGGCTGCGGCATGGCCGATTCCGGGGACGGGTTCGAGGCACTGCAACGGGTCATGTGGGGCTATGCCCGCCATCCCAACCATGCGGGCGTGCTGATGGTGGGGCTGGGCTGCGAGATGAACCAGATCGACTGGCTGCTGGATGCATGGGGCCTGAAACAGGGCCCGACCTTTCAGACCATGAACATCCAGGCCGTCGCCGGTTTGCGCCAGACCATTGAAAAGGGGATCGAGAAGGTCACCGCGATGCTGCCCATCGCCAACCTATCGACACGCACCGAATGCCCCGCGTCGGAATTGAAAGTCGCCCTGCAATGCGGCGGGTCGGACGCTTGGTCGGGGATCACCGCCAATCCCGCCCTTGGCTATGCCACCGACCTGCTGGTGGCACAGGGCGGCACCGGCGTGCTGGCCGAAACGCCCGAAATCTATGGGGCCGAACACCTGCTGACTGCCCGCGCGGCGGACCGCCCAACGGGCGAGCGGCTGATCGGCCTGATCAGGTGGTGGGAGGATTACACAGCGCGCAACAAGGGCAGCATGGACAACAATCCCTCGCCCGGAAACAAGGCGGGTGGGCTGACCACCATCCTTGAAAAGTCACTGGGCGCGGCGGCCAAGGGCGGCACCACCCCGTTGATGGGGGTCTACAAATACGCCGAGATCGTCAAGGCGCGCGGTTTCACCTTCATGGACAGCCCCGGCTATGATCCGGCATCGGTGACGGGCCAGATCGCGGGGGGGTGCAACCTTGTCTGTTTCACCACCGGGCGCGGGTCAGCCTTTGGCTCCAAACCCGCGCCGACGATCAAGGTGGCCACCAACACCGACATGTACAACCGCATGACCGAGGACATGGACGTAAACGCGGGGGCCATGCTGAGCGACGGCGTGTCGCTTGAGGAAAAGGGGCGCGAGATTTACGAGATGTTCCTGCGCGTCGCATCCGGCGAGAAAAGCAAATCCGAAGCCCAGGGCCTTGGCGATTACGAATTCGTCCCCTGGCAGATCGGCGCGGTGATGTGATGGAGTGTCTGAGCGACGCGCAAAAGGCGCATTTCGAGGAACATGGCTATCTTCTGGTCGAAAACCGGATACCTGCCGAGTGGCTGCAAAAGATACGCGACGAAATCACCCGCTTCGAAGCCGAAGCAGCCACAATGACCGCCAGCAACGACCGCCTCGATCTCGAGGACAGCCACACCCCCCAAGACCCGCGCCTGCGCCGTATCAAGCTGCCCCATACGGTATCGGATGTCATGCGCGAGCTGATGTATTCCGATTTTGTGCTGGCCCCGGCCCGCGACCTGATCGGCCCGAACCTGCGGCTGCACACGACCAAGCTGAACATGAAATCGGCGGGCTACGGCGCGGCGGTGGAATGGCATCAGGACTACGCATTCTATCCCCACACCAATGACGACATTCTGGCCATCGGGATCTGCATCGACGATATGGCCCCGGAAAACGGGCCGCTGATGGTGTTTCCCGGATCGCACAAGGGGCCGGTTTATGATCACCACGTCGATGGTGTGTTCGCCGGGGCGATGCTGCCGCAGGAAAACGGGCTGAACCCGGACGATGCGGTGCAACTGACCGGTCCAGCGGGGTCGATCAGCATCCATCACGGGCGGATCGTTCATGGCTCGGCCCTCAATACATCCGACCGTGCGCGGCGCATCCTGTTCTATGAAATGATGGCGGCAGACGCCTTTCCGATCATAGGCAGCATGACCAAATGGGCCGGGATCGAGGATTACAATACACGGATGCTGTGTGGCGAACCGACCCTCACGCCGCGCCTCAAGGACATTCCGATCCGCATTCCGCAGCCGCAACCGGATGTGCCGATCTCGATTTACGAAATCCAGAAGGGGCTGAAAACACGCGCCTTTGATACCATTGCAGGAAAAGGAAACGACAGATGAGCAAGCCAACAATCGGATTTATCGGACTCGGCCTGATGGGGGGAGCGATGGTCGGGCGTCTTCAGGATCAGGGATACGATCTGACGGTGATCGCCAATCGCACACGCACCTATGTCGATCAGGCGGTCGCGCGCGGCGCGCGCGAGGTCACAACTGCCAGGGCCGTCGCCGAAGCGTCGGACATCGTGATGCTGTGCATGGATACCTCGGCCAATGTCGAGGCACGGATGCGTGGCGCGGACGGAGTGATCGCGGGTCTGAAACCGGGGGTGGTGGTCATCGATTTCGGCACCTCACTGCCCGCCTCGACAAAGGCGCTGGGTGCAGAGGTTGCGGCGGCGGGCGGCCAATACCTCGATGCGCCGCTGGGGCGCACGCCCGCCCATGCAAAGGACGGATTGCTCAACATCATGGGATCCGGCGACAAGGCGGCCTTTGACAAGGTCAAGCCCGTGCTCGACGATCTGGGCGAGAACGTTTTTCACCTCGGCGCGCTTGGGTCGGGGCACACGATCAAGCTGATCAACAACTTTTTCGGGATGACCGTGGCCAACGCCATGTGCGAGGCGTTCGCCATGGCGGACGTTGCGGGCGTGCCGCGGCAGGACCTCTATGACGTTGTCTCTGCCGGACCACTCAAATCCGGCATGATGGATTTCGTCAAAGGCTATGCCGTGGACGGCGATCCGGCGCAACTGGCCTTTGCGATCAAGAACGCGGCCAAGGATGTCGGCTATTACGCGCAGATGGCGTCGGATGCGGGGGTCGACTCGATCATGTCCAAATGCGCGCTGTCCGCCCTCGAAACCGCGCGGGACGCAGGACGGGCCGACGACATGGTGTCGCAAATGGTCGACTTCTACGCCGACCGGTTCAAGGGGTAGCTCCTTGGCCATAATTGCGCGCGCACAGCAAGACCGCGCGGCCCTCGGCATCGCAATGACGCTGGGGGCCTACGCGTTCTTTGCCATGATCGATACGTCGGTCAAATGGCTAGTGCTGGCCGGGCTGCCGGCGTTCCAGCTGGCATTCATGCGGTACCTGCCGCATTTCCTGATCTCGACGACATTGGTGCTGCGCCAGGGGATCAGCTGGTCGAATTTCCAAACGGATCACCTGGGCCTTGTGCTGCTGCGGGCGTTTTTGTTGTCGTCCTCGACCCTGTTCAACTTCATCACGCTGAAATACCTGTCACTGACAATCACCGGATCGATCATGTTCTCGGCCCCGATCATCGTCTGCGCACTCAGTTGGCCGCTGCTGGGCGAACGGGTGGGGCCGTGGCGGTGGGGGGCAATCCTCATGGGCTTTGTCGGCGTGCTGGTGGTGATCCGTCCCTTTGATGCGGCGTTTCACTGGATCGCGCTGCTCAACGTCTACAACGCCATCTCGCTGGCGCTCTATTCCATCATCACGCGCAAGATTTCCGGCGTGGTCGCTGCCGAAACGATGCAGTTCTACATGGGCGCGTTCGGGGCGGTCATGCTGGCACCATTTGCCTACAGCGCCTGGGTGATGCCGGAAACCGGATTCCAGTGGGCCGTGATGATCGGGCTGGGCATCTGGGGCTGGGCCGGGCACGAAGTCTTCTCGCGCGCGCACGCTTACGCGCCTGCCAACACCCTGATGCCCTACACCTACAGCTTTCTTCTGTATCTGGCCGTTGCCAGCTATGTCGTGTTCAACGAGGTTCCGGATGAATGGACCATGTTGGGCGCGGCCATCATCGTCTGTTCCGGATTCATCGTGTGGTGGCGAACGGGCCGAAAGGAAATTTCATGAAAATTGCGGCAATCGGCGAAGCGATGATCGAACTGTCGATGGCGGGGGATAGCGCTGCGGTCGGCGTTGCGGGCGATACGCTCAACACTGCGATCTATCTCAAACGCAGCGCGCCAACCCTCGAGGTGGACTATATCACCCGCGTCGGAACCGACCCGTTTTCCGACCGCATCGTTGATTCCATCGCATCCGAAGGGATCGGGACCGGGCACATTCACAGGGACCCCGACGGCACGCCCGGCCTTTATGCCATCACCACGGATGAAGCAGGCGAGCGATCCTTCACCTACTGGCGCGACAGTGCGGCGGCGCGCCTGACCTTCGTGACCGACAAAGGCCCCGATTTCGTGGCACTGGCGCAATATGACGTCATCTATCTCTCCGGCATCACCATGGCGGTCCTGCAACCCTCGACCCGCACGGCGCTGATGCGGTTCCTTCAGGCTTTTCGCAAGTCTGGGGGGCGGGTCTGCTATGACAGCAATTACCGTCCGCGGCTCTGGCTCGATCTCGAGACGGCGCGGATGGCGAATGACGCGATGTGGACCCTGACGGATATCGCACTGCCATCGATCGATGACGAACGGATGATCAGCGGCGAAAACGACAAGACCATCGCGCA
Source organism: uncultured Rhodobacterales bacterium (assembly GCA_964542095.1). Taxonomy (GTDB): domain Bacteria; phylum Pseudomonadota; class Alphaproteobacteria; order Rhodobacterales; family Rhodobacteraceae; genus Tateyamaria. The sequence goes on along the minus strand of CAZITF010000066.1, from coordinate 6,025 downwards.
ACGGTTCCTCGGCATGGACCGGACCGGCGCGCTGAAACGTGGCGCACTTGGCCCGATGTGCCTGAAAACCGGGGCCACCTACGACTTTCCCAGAGCGGAAAAAGTGGTCGACACCACAGCGGCGGGAGACAGTTTCAACGGTGGCTACCTGGCCGCCGCGCTGATGGGGGCCTCCCAGGCCAACGCGTTGCGTGCCGGGCACGACCTTGCCATGCGGGTGGTCGGGCACAAGGGCGCGATACTGCCGAAGTAACGGCCAGGGTCAAAGGAGGCAGAGTCCGGTATGGATGTGGTGTTGATCGGTGCGGGCATGGTGGCGCAAACCCATGTGTTGGCTCTGCGCGACAATGGCGAGGGGCTGCGTCTGACTGCCGTTCTGGGGCGCGACGCGGCTCGGACCGAGGCATTCTGTGCGCAGGCTAGCACCACAGTCGGACATGATGTGCAGCCCTTTACAGACATGGACCGCGCCCTTGCGACACGCCCCGGCATGGCTGTCCTGATCACGCCGCCCAATGCGCGCGCCACCTATGCAGAGGCGTGCGCGCAAGCGGGCATTCCCACGTTGATGGAAAAACCGCTTGAGAGGACCCTGGACGCAGCCGGGGAGATTGCCGACTGCTACGCTCGCGCAAAAGTGCCCGCCGCCGTCTGCTTTCAGCACCGCACCCGTGCTGCGTCGCGCGGGCTCAAGGCGCAGCTCGATGCCGGCACGCTGGGTGACATCATCCACGCAGAACTGCGCGTGCCATGGTGGCGGGACCAGTCCTATTATGACGCCGAGGGGCGCGGCACCTATGCACGCGATGGCGGCGGGGTGATGATCAACCAGGCGATCCACACCCTTGATCTGGCGCTGTGGCTGGTTGGCCCCGTCACGCAGGTACAGGCCCAGATGCGCACCAGCCCGCTGCACCGGATGGAGGCCGAAGACATCGCCGCCGCCCTCCTCACCTTCCACTCCGGCGCGACGGGACTGCTCAGCGCCAGCACCGCCATCTATCCCGGCGGCGCTGAAAGCATCGCGTTGACCACGACCCGCGCCCAGGTGCTGCTGCAAGGCGACACTTTGCGGGTCGACTGGCATGACGGGCGCTCTGATCTGACGACCCCGGACACGAATGGGGGCACCGGCGGAGGTGCCGACCCGATGGCCTTTTCCCACGGCTGGCACCAGTCGGTGATCGAGGATTTTGCGCGCAGCGTCCGAACCGGAACCACCCCCCTCGCGCCTCTGCCCGAGGCGGTCCATGTCCACGCCGTCATCCACGCGATGGAACGGGCCGCGCGCACCCACTCCTTGACGGATGTTCCCGGATGACTCTCAGCTTTGTCGCCCTTGGCCTTGATCACCGCCACATCTACGGCATGACGGAAAACATGCAGCGCATCGGCGCGCGCTGCCTCGGGTTCTGGACGGATGGGAACCCGCAACCGCTTGACGGATACGTCAAACGCTTTCCCGACCTGCACCGCTTCGCCACGCTGGACGCAGCGCTTGGCGCAGGGGCCGATCTGGCGCTTGTCTCTGCCATCCCTGCCGACCGCGCGGCGCTGTCCATCCGCGCCATGCAGGCCGGCCACGACGTGATGACGGACAAGCCGGGTTGCACCACGCCCGCGCAACTTGAGCGCATAAAGGCGACAGTGGCCGAAACGGGGCGCATCTGGTCGATCAACTTCTCCGAACGGTTCGAAGTGCCTTGCGTCACCCTTGCCGATCAGCTGGTGCAGGAAGGCGCAATAGGGCGCGTCGTCCATACCACCGGCCTTGGCCCGCACCGGCTGAACCGGGACACGCGACCCGACTGGTTCTTCCAGCGCGAAAGGTACGGTGGCGTACTGACCGACATCGCCTCTCACCAGATCGACCAGTTCCTGCACTTCACCGGCTCGGACAGCGCGACTGTCACGATGGCCCATGTCGCCAATCACGCCAATCCGGACGATCCCGGCCTTCAGGATTTCGGAGAGCTTTCGCTGCGCTCGCCCCACGCCTCGGGGTACATCCGCGTCGACTGGTACACACCCGACGCCCTGCCCAACTGGGGCGATGGGCGGCTGACCCTTCTGGGCACCGACGGTTACATCGAGTTGCGCAAATATGTCGACGTGGCCGGGCGCGACGGCACCGACAGCCTGGTCCTCGTCAACGGCACACGCTGCGAAACCATCGACGCGCGCGCGGCCGGGCTACCCTATTTCGAGCGCCTCGCCCAGGACATCGCGCATCGCAGCGAAACGGCAATGACACAGGCGCACTGTTTCAGGGTGATGGACCTCGCCTTGCAAGCGCAGAAAATGGCCGAAGAGGGCACGCCATGATCCGTGTTGCGATCCTTGGCGGCGGTATCGGCGCACAGCATCTGGCCGCATATCGGACGCTTGACGCGTTCACCGTCACCCACCTGGCCGATCAGGATGATGATCGGCGCGCCGCGCTGTGTGGCGACAGCATCATCGGCCTTTCGGATATCGACGCCGCGCTGGATGCGGATGTGGACCTGATCGACATCTGCCTGCCACCGCACATGCATTCGCCCGTCGCGATCAGGGCGCTGAAAGCCGGCAAACACGTGATTTGCGAAAAACCGCTCGGAACGTCGCTGGCGCAGGTGGACGCTATCGGGGCTGCCGCGCACGGCGCGGGCAAGCAGGTGTTCCCGGTGTTCCAGTACCGTTTTGGCCCGGCCTTCGCCCAACTGGCCGCCCTGCGCGACGCCGGTCTGACGGGTGCGCCCCGCGCTGGCGCGCTCGAGACACACTGGAACCGGGGCGCGGATTACTACGCCATCCCCTGGCGGGGCACATGGGCGGGCGAACAGGGCGGCGCGGTGCTGGGCCATGCGATCCACGCTCACGATCTGCTGTCGCATTTCATGGCACCGGTCATCCGCGTCACCGCGCGGCTCTCCACCCTCGTCAATCGGATCGAAACCGAAGACACCGCCGCCCTGATCTTCGAGCTGGACGGAGGGGCACTGGCCACCAGCTCGATCACCCTGGGCAGCGCCCGCGATGAAACGCGGCTGCGCTTCGTTTACGAGCATCTCACGGCAACATCACATACCAATCCGTATGCTCCGGGCGAGGGGACCTGGACGTTCACCGCCCGTGATCCGAAACGGCAAGGGGAAGTGGACAGGATCGTGCAGAATACACCGGTCGTGCCCTCCGGGTTCGCCGGGTTCCTCACCGAAATCGCGGGGGCCTTGAGCGGTGCGCCAAACGCGGCGGTGACGTTCGAGGACGGCGCGGCCTCCATCGCTCTGGTCACGGCGATCTATGCATCGCACCGCAGCGGCGCCGCAGTTGCCCTGCCATTGGCGCGGGATCACGCGCTGTATCACGGATGGCAACCATGACGCGGATCGGGGTTGCCGGGGCCGGGCTGATCGGTCGCCAACACATGGCCGCCATCGCGCGGACACCGGGCGTTACCCTTTCGGCGGTGCTGGACCCGAATGTCGCGGACATGGACTGGCCCCGCGCCCGCAATCTGGAGGAGCTGGCTGAGCAATCGGACGGTGTCATTCTCGCCGTGCCAAACGCCTTGCACGCCCCGATGGCCGCGGACCTGATCACCGCCAAATGCCCCATGCTGATCGAAAAACCGCTGACCGGCAGTGCGACCGAAGGCAAGGCGCTGGTCGCCGCGGCCACCGCCGCCGATGTGCCCATCCTCGTCGGGCATCACCGCCGCCACAATCCGCTGGTCGCCAAGGCAAAGCAGATCATCGAGGCAGGCACCCTGGGCACCCTCACCACCGTGCATGGCCAGTGCTGGCTGCCCAAGCCGGACAGCTATTTTCAGGCGGACTGGCGGCAGGGAGCAGGGGCAGGTCCGTTGTTCATCAACCTGATCCACGACGTCGATGTGCTGATGTACCTCTGCGGGCCGATCACGCAGGTGCAGGCGCTGGAAAGCAACCGGGTGCGCGGCAACGCCGCCGAAGAGGTCAGCGTCGCCATCCTGCGCTTTGCCAGCGGCGTCCTGGGTACGCTGAACCTCGCCGATGTCGCCCTCGGGCCATGGAGTTGGGAACTGACCGCCGGCGAGAACCCGGCCTATCCCAGGACCGACCAGTCAAGCTATCTCATCGGCGGCACACACGGATCGCTGGCCTTGCCAAACCTGACCGTATGGAGCCAGAAGGACGGCCCGGACTGGTGGGCTCCCATCGACCAGACGCGCCTGCCCCTGCCTGCAAGCGACCCGCTGTCGGCACAGCTTCTGCATTTTGCAGACGTGATCGCGGGGCGCGCCGCGCCGCTGGTCAGTGCAAGCGACGGCCTGCGCGCCGTGCAGGTGATCGAGGCGATCAAGAGGGGCGCGCAAACAGGCACTTCTGTCGAAATCCGGTAAAATTTCACCACCCCTTTCCGCCTCGGCTGTGCTAGCATGGCAGTGCGCGCAACCGTCGCGCCGCGATAGGGCAGGGGGTGTCTTCTGGACCTGCCCGGCGTCCGCGCCTGACGTGAAACCCCACCTGAAAACGTGATGAAACAAGAGGGAGGCAGCTTATGCCGTCAGTGGGTGTGATCGGATTGGGGGACATGGGCAGCGGGCTGGCCAGGAACCTGATCGCAAACGGGTTTGAAACATGGGGGCGTGACCTGATCGACGCCCGCCACCGCGCCTTTGGCGACATGGGCGGACACATGGCCGCCTCGACCGCCGAAGTGGGCGCGAACGCGCAATATGTCTTTGTCATGGTGATGAAAGGCGCCGAAGCGTATGAGGTGATCCTGGGCGAGGGCGGGCTGGCCAGTTCCATGGCACCCGGCGGAACGGTCCTGCTGACCTCGACCATCAAACCGGCCGAGGCGCGGGCCATCGGCGCTGGGCTCAAGGACAGCGGTCTCAAGTTGATCGACAGCCCGGTGTCGGGCGGCTATCCGGGCGCGCAGGGCGGCACGCTGACCCTCATGGCCGCCGCACCCGACAACGTGCTGGGCGATGCGCGCCCGGTGCTCGAAGCGGTGTCGGCCTCCATCCATCACGTCGGCACCGCGCCGGGCGAGGGCCAGGTGGTCAAGGCCTGCCTGCAATCGCTCATCGGGTCGATCTTTTCGGCGACGTTCGAGGCGGCGGCACTGGCCGCCAGGGCGGGTGTGCCGGGGCAGGTGATCCTTGACGTCTTTTCGACCTCGTCCGCCGGGTCCGGCGTCACCAACAACGCGCTGCAAAAGATCATCGACCGCCAGTTCGAAGGCACCGGCAGCCACATCAACACCATGCACAAGGACCTCACGATCTCGATGGCGCTGGGCGAAGAGCTGGGCGTCCCGCTCCATACGGCAGCGGCGGCGATGCAGATCTTTCACGCCGGGCGCACCCGCTATCCGAACGGCGACAACTGGATTGCAACCCGCGTCATGGAAGAGATCGTCGGCGCCGAACTGCACCGGGACGCGGCCAGGGTGACGCGATGAAGCTGGGGGTGATCACCGACGGCATCAGCCGCGATCTGGCCCATGCCGTCGATGTGATGGACGAATTCGACCTTGCCTATGCCGAGTTGCAATTCGTCGGCGAGACCGAGGTGGGGGACCACTCGGCCCGGCAGGTCAGCGACATCGACGCGCTGCTGCGGGACCGGGGCAAGCCGGTCAGTTGCCTCAGCCGCCATATCTTTGCGGGCATGACCACGCAGAACCGGCCGGGCGACACGCTGCACACGCAGCATATGGACGCGCTCAAACGGGTGATCGACATGGCCCATGTGGTGGGCAGTCCGCTGGTGCGCATCATGACCCAGAAAAAGGAGCAGATCCTCTGGGGCTCACACGGTGCGGAAACGTGGAACGTGGCCCATGGCGCATGGGACACGATGGCCCCGATGATCGCGCCCGCCGTCGATCTGGCCCGCGCCGAGGGGATCACCCTGGTGGTCGAGACCGGCAACGGCACCATGGTCAACTCGAACCATACCGCCCGCCGCCTGATCGATGAACTCGACGCGCGGGACGTGCTCAAGGTGCTGTGGGATCCGGCCAACAACTGCTGGTGCCACGAACGCGC
>CAZITF010000065.1:0-12179 GCA_964542095.1 uncultured Rhodobacterales bacterium | reverse complement strand
GCGCAGGGTGTCGTTCATCCACCCCATGTTCCACTTGAACCCGAACCCAAGGCCGCCATGATAGACGGGGCGCGACACGCCGGGAAAGGCGGTGCTTTCCTCGGCCACGGTCATGATGCTGGCATCCTCGCCATAGACGAACGTGTTGACCCCTTGCAGGAACGAGATCGCTTCCAGGTTCTCGCGGCCGCCATGGGCATTGGGCACCCACTCGCCCTCTTTTCGCGAATAGTCGCGGTACAGCATCGAGGCGACCGCATCCACGCGGATGCCGTCCAGATGGTATTCTTCCAGCCAATACAGCGCGTTGGAGCGCATGAAATTGACCACCTCGCGGCGGCCAAAGTTGTAGATCAGCGTGTTCCAGTCCTGATGGAAGCCCTCGCGCGGGTCGGCATGTTCATAAAGATGCGTGCCGTCGAACTGCGCCAGCCCATGTTCGTCCGTGGGAAAGTGCGCAGGCACCCAGTCTAGCAACATGCCCAAGCCCTTGTTGTGCGCCGCCGTGACCAGCGCGCGGAATTCCTCGGGCGTGCCGTGGCGGATGGTGGGCGCGTACATACCGATGGGCTGATAGCCCCAGGACCCGTCAAAGGGATGCTCGGTGATCGGCATCATCTCGATATGGGTGAACCCCATGTCGGCGACGTAATCCACCAGATCGCGCGCCAATTCGTCGTAGGACAGCGGGCGATTGCCCTCTGCCCGTTTCCAGCTGGCCAGGTTCACCTCATAAATGCTGATCGGCGCGTCGGTCTTGTGCCGGTCCGCGCGGCTCTTCATCCAGGTGTCATCGGCCCAGTCGTGCCCGGCAATGTCACGCACGATCGACCCGGTCTTGGGCGGATGTTCCGACCCGAATCCGACCGGATCCGCCTTGAGCGGCAGATCGACGCCGCCCGCCCCCCGGATCGCGTATTTATAGACGTCACCCGGCGCGACACCCGGCAGGAAAATCTCCCACACACCCGACGCGCCAAGCCGGCGCATGCCATGACGGCGCGCATCCCAGATGTTGAAATCGCCAACGACGGCGACCCGCTCGGCGTTCGGGGCCCAGACCGCGAAATGCACACCGTCCACGCGGTCAATCGTGGTCACGTGCGCGCCCAGCGACTTCCACAGGCGGTACATCGAACCCTCACCGACAAAATGCAGATCGTCATCCGTCAGCACCCGGCCAAAGCGATACGGGTCCTCGAATGTCCAGCTGCTCCCGCCTGCCGTCGCGGTCAACCGGTAGGGCTGGTCCTTTTTCAGCAGGGTGCAGAACAGGCCCGGCGCGTCCGGAACGGGCTCAAGCGGGGTCTTGGTCGCCTTGCCGGTGATGCAGGTGACACTGTCGGCACCGGGCACGAACACGTTCAGCGCAAAGCCGTCGGGATGGGCGCGCAGGCCAAGGAAATGGAACGGATCGGCCAGATGCCCGGCCAGCAAGGCGCCGACGATATCTGCCGGTGGGGCGGCCTTGAGGGCCTTGTCGCGGGTTACAGGTTTTGCCATCCGATATCGATCTTTCCAGTCTCTTGCGCCATGCACCTCGCGGGGCAGGGCGGCTTGCAGTGTCGGCGCGATGTTAACGCCAAGACGGGCCGGAAGATACGTCCTATCTTGGCGGCGCCCGGTCCGGCCTAGCCCACCGGGCGCGCGATCTCGCGTGTTTCTACATAAGCATAGCCAAAGGGCGGCAGTTTGAGACGCCCCTTGCCCAGTTCGCCCTCGGCGGCACCCACAAGGGTCGCACTTTCGTCCACCCGCAGCGATTGCGGTTGATCGGACAGGTTGAACACACCCGTCAGGCTGACGCCCTCATGGGTGCGGCAGACGGCCAGCAACGGGTTGCGCACCTTGGGAAATGTCGTCTCGCCCAGCGTCAGTTCGGGGCGCGATTTGCGAAAGGCGAGGGCCGCACGATATGTCGCCAGAACAGAGTCGTTCTTGCCCTCTTGCCCGGCGACCGCATGGGTGGCCTGCGGCGGCTTGACAGGCAGCCACGGCGTACCGGTCGAAAATCCCGCATTGGGCTGGCTCTCGTCCCAGACCATCGGCGTACGGCAGCCATCGCGACCCTTGTTGTCGGGCCAGAAGTCGATGTTGCCCAGATCCTGCAACTCGTGGAATTCGATGTCCGTCTCGGTCTGGCCGACCTCTTCACCCTGATAGACACCCAGCGTGCCGGGAAAGCTGATCAGCATGTTGATCGACTGGCGCGCCACGGCCTCTTCCCATTCCGGGGCAGGGGCCCAGCGGGTGACATGGCGCTGCACATCGTGGTTGGAAAACGACCAGCAGGGCCAGCCGTCCGGGGCGTCGCGCATGAACCCCTCGATGCAGTCGCGGAAGTGTTTGGGGGTGTGTTCGTGGCTCAGCATGGCAAAGGAATAGGCCATGTGCAGCTTGTCCTTGCCGGACGTGTATTCGCCCATGATCTCGATCTGGCGCAAGCCGTCCTCGCCGACTTCGCCGATCAGCATCCGGTTGTCATATTTGTCCAGCAGCGCGCGCAGCTTTTGCAGAACGCCAATGTTCTCGGGCTGCGTCTTGGAATGGATATGGCGCTGGGCACCATAGGGATTGCCCGGAAATTCCTTGTACTTGCTGGCTGGATTGTTGCGCAACTGCTTGTCATGGACATAGAAATTGACCGTATCCAGACGGAACCCGTCGACACCCCGTTTCAGCCAGAATTCCATCGCTTCCAGCAGCGCCTCGACCACCTCGGGGTTGTGAAAGTTCAGGTCCGGCTGCGAGGTCAGAAAATTGTGCATGTAATACTGACGGCGGCGCGGATCGAACATCCAGGCAGACCCGCCAAAGACCGACGGCCAGTTGTTGGGCGCGCTGCCATCCTTTTTCGGATCAGCCCAGACATACCAGTCGGCTTTCGGGTTGTTCCTGTTTTGGCGGCTTTCCTCGAACCACGGGTGCTGGTCAGAACTGTGCGACAACACCTGATCGATGATCACCTTGAGGCCCAGTTCGTGGGCGCGGGCGGTCAATGCGTCGAAATCCTCGATCGTGCCGAACAGCGGGTTGACCCCGGTATAGTCCGACACGTCATAGCCCATGTCCTGATCGGGCGAGGTAAAGAACGGCGACAGCCAGATCGCATCCACCCCCAGCGAGGCGACATGATCCAGACGGCGTGTGATGCCGGGCAGATCGCCGATTCCATCGCCATTGTCGTCCTGAAAGGACCGCGGATAGATCTGGTAAATCACCGCGTCTCGCCACCATTCCCGCATCCCGGCACTCCTCGAAACATTGCAATATGCCCACAGCGGGCGTGTTCCTGTTAGCGCTAGCTATGCGTATCGGTGCCGTCATGACAACTGCAAAGACTTGCGGCGCGGCAGATCGGTCACAGGTTTGCATGGCATACCATTGCATGCCGCGATTTACCTGCCCCGCACCGGCAAGACACCGCTGACGGGGGCGGGGGCCACGGTTCTGAAATGCGGGCGGGCAGAATTTCAGGCGTTCATGAAACGCGCCAGCGCCTCGGCCTCGCTGCGCTGCAACCCATGCCCGCCGTCGTGAACCTCGCGGGTCACCTGCGCGCCCTGATCGGCAAACCACGTCATCAGCGTCTCGCTCAGCGGCCAGGGACAGATCGGGTCACGCCGCCCGGCCGAGATCAGCACAGGCCGCCCGGCAAGGCCGGGTACAGGCGCGGGTTGCCACGGAATCAGCGGATGCAGCAGGGCGACTCGCTCGAACAGGTCCGGGCGCTGCATCACCACCGACGCCAGGATATTGGCCCCGTTGGAATAGCCGAAACCATAAACCGGTGCCTGCGGATGCGCGACCTTGTGCGCCACCACAAAACCGGCCATCCGCCCGGTTGCCCGCGCCAGGTCGTCCATGTCATAGACACCCTCGCCCGTGCGGCGGAAAAACCGCGCCGCCCCGCCTTCGGACACGTCGCCGCGGGGCGAGATCACGCCCGCCCCCGGCACCAATTGCCCCGCGAAATCAAAGAACTGATGCTCATCCCCGCCGGTGCCGTGAAAGGCAAAGATCAGCGGCGCACCCGGCGCGGGGTCGGATGTGAGCGCGGTATAGTCCTGTGTCGACATCGCCTGCCTCAATCCGCGATCGCGGGCAGCAACGCCTCGATCTGTGCGCGATGCCCCTCGTGTCGGGTCGGCAGTTTCAGCGCCGTGCCAAGGTTCGCGGTATCCTCATCGCGATCAAATCCCGGTTCGTTCGTGGCGATTTCGAACAGAACACCGCCCGGCGTGCGGAAATAGATCGACCAGAAATAATCGCGGTCGATCACCGGCGTCACCTGATACCCGGTGTCCAGCAACGCTTGACGCACCTTCAGCTGTGCCGCGCGATCCTCGACCGCAAAGGCGATATGATGCACCGATCCCGCACCCTGATGGGCGGCCTGACCGCTCGGGGCTTCCTCAAGGTCAATCGTATCGGCGGCATTGCCGCCCTCGATCACATAGCGGGTGACGTCGCCCGCGCTCTCGGCCTTCTGATAGCCCATGAACCCCAGCAATTCGCCAGTTGCATCCGCATCCTTCAGGCGAAACCGCGCGCCGCGAAAACCGAGGATTCCCGCCTCTTGCGGCACATCGGCCCCGGTCCACGGCATACGCCCCTGCGCGGCACTTTCCACAAGGGCAAAGCTGTCCCCGTCCGGCCCGTCAAAGCCCAGCCGCGCCTCGCCCAGAAAACTGTCCTGAGCCAGACCCGTGACGCCCCGCGATTCCAGCCGGTCCGCCCAATAGGACAGGGCACCCTTGGGCACCGCGAATTCGGTCACGCCAACCTCGCCGACACCGCGCCTGCCGCGCGGCATCTGGCCAAAGGGAAAGGTCGTCATGACCGATCCGGGCGTTCCGACCTCGTCGCCGTAATACAGGTGATAGACCTCGGGCGCGTCGAAATTCACCGTCTTCTTGACCCGGCGCAGACCCAGCGTACCGGTAAAGAAGGCGTTGTTTTCATTGGCATCTCCCGCCATCGAGGTGACGTGGTGCAACCCTTTGATGTCCTTGATCATGTTCGACCCCTTTTGTCCTCGTGTCTGTGCTCGCAAGACATCTAAGGCCATCGGTGCAGGATCGGAATAGAAAGCTGTGGGCATTCACTATTGCTGAAACTGCAATAGTATCTCTGGACAATGCAACAATTAGAGGCTTTCACACCGCGCGCAAGGCGGGCGCATCGCATTGCTCAGCCACCTCCTCAGCATCGGTGCGACGCAGGAACAGGATAGCGGGGCTGACAAGACCCTGCGCCGCGATCTGCTCCACCAGATCGATGGCCGCACACTCCAGCACCTGCTGATCCGTGCGCTGGGCATTGCTGACCGCCGTTATGCGGACATCTCCGGCCAGCCCGGCCTCGCGCAAGACATCCACGATCTGCGCGGCACTCTGCACGCCCATGTAGACGGCCACGTTGCTGCGCGCGCTCAGATGCTGCACCCAGTCCGGGCGGTCTCCCGCATCCACTTTGCGCCCCGTGGTCAGCACCAGCGTGTCCGTCTTGCCCCGTTCGGTCAGAAACCCGCCCACTGCCGCCGCCGCGCCGCTGGCCGCCGTCACGCCGGGCACAATCTCATAGGCCAGCCCGGCCGCAGCCAACGCCTCGGCCTCTTCGGCACCGCGCGCGAACACCCCCGGATCGCCGCATTTCAGGCGCACCACCCGCTGCCCGCGCAGCGCGGCCGAAACGATCAGGCCGTTGATACGATCCTGCGGCCACGTGTGACAGCCCGGCGCCTTGCCCACATAGACCCGTTTCGCATCGCGCCGCGCCAGTTCCAGGATCTTCGGATCGACCAGCCGGTCATAGAAGATCACATCCGCCTCTTGCAGACGCTGCACACCGCGCAGGGTGATCAGGTCGCTGCTGCCCGGCCCCGCCCCGACAAGGGCAACGGGGGCAGGCCCCTTTTCCGGCACGTGCCCGGATGCGATGACCGCCTTGATCGCGGCGGCCACGGATGCATCGCCCTCCTGCGCGTGCCGGGCGCGCAACGGCCCATCAAACACCCAGGCCCACAGATCGCGCCGCTGGCGTGGGCCAAGGCGACGGGCGGCAAACCCGCGCAGACGTCCCGCAAGGGCCGCCAAGTCTCCCAGGCACGGCTCCAGCATCTCCTCCATCCGGGTCTTGATCTGGCGGGCCAGCACGGGGGCGGTGCCCTCGGTCCCGATGGCGACCACCACCGGGTCGCGGTCGATGATCGAGGGGGTGATCGCGTCACACAGGTCGGGCCGGTCCACGACGTTGACGACAGCACCCGCCGCCTTGGCCAGCATGTGCAGGCAGGCATCCATCCCCGGACAGCCCGTTGCGACAAAAACCAGCGCCGCCCCGGCAAACGCCTCCGGCCCGATGGCCCTGCGGTGCCACGTGATGCGGCCGGCGCGCTCAAGGCTGAGCAACTCCTCATCCAGTTCGGCGGCCAGAACATCGATCCGGGCTTCGGTCTTCAGCATCAACCGGCATTTCTGTGCGGCCTGTTCGCCGCCACCAACGATCACGACGCGCCGGCCCGTCATGGTCAGGAACATGGGAAAGGTTTTCATCGCTCGGTCTCCGGTCCGCGAGGGGTCATTCGGCGGCAATCGCCTTGGCAGGGGGCAACAGCAGGCCCGCCAGTTCGGGGCGGCACGCGCCGCAGTTGGTGCCCGCCCCGGTCGCTGCACCCAGGGCGTCAACGCTGTCGGCCCCGGCGGCCACGGCGCGGCGCAGGTCGTTCAGACCGACGCCCATGCAGGCGCAGACAGTCGCACCGGGGTCCGGCGCGTCGGCGCGCGCGCGGCCCGACAGGGCGTCATGGACATGGGCGGCGGTGCCGATCAGGGCGACCGCATGGGGGCGGGACAGGGCCACGGGGAAGGGCGCGCAGAACAGCACGGCGCGCAGCACGCCGCCGAGGCGATGGGCAATCCGCACGATGCCGGTTGTGTCGTCCCGCATCTCGCTGATGTCGCCGCCCTGCGCCGAGGTCAGCACATTGAACGCCGCGCGCGCGTCGACCAGCGGCGCGCCGTCCGCCAGTTCCGCCTGCCAGCCCGTCGCGGTGCGCGCGACGGCGCAATAGGCGCCGAACGGATGCAGCGGAGTGGCCGAGGCGACAAAACCATACCATGCCGCCTCGAACCGCCGGGCCGAAACACGCCCGGATTTCAGCGCAGGCTGACCCGATACCGGATCGACCCGCACCGCAACAACGCCGTTGACCGGGCCCGAGGCACTGCGCTGGCGCGTCCAGTGCATCGGCGCAAACAGCGCGCCCCTTGCCACACGATCGGTCGGCAGCGCGCGCAGGATGCAGGTCCGCCCGCCCGCCTCGATCTCGACCAGGTCCGCCGGTCCAAGGCCAAGGCCGCGCGCGTCACCCGGGTGAATTTCCACGTAAGGCTCGCCCATATGCGCGCCCAGCCGCGGCGATTTTCCGGTGCGCGTCATGGTGTGCCACTGGTCGCGGGTACGCCCGGTGTTCAGGCGAAACCCGCCCGAAACCCGCGCCATCGGGGCCGCAACCGGCACCATGCGGGCACGCCCGCCCGCGTGAAAAAACCGCCCGTCCGCAAAGAACCGCGCCGGGGCGCTCCCGGTCGCGGGCACGGGCCATTGCACCGGAGCAAACGCGGCGTACTCCGCATCCGTAATCCCCGCCAATCCGCTGATGTCAAAATCACGCCCAAACGGTTTCAATGCCGCCGACAGGGCCGCGAATTCGCGAAAGATCGCCGCCGGGCTGTCATAGTCGAACGCCGCCCCATGCCCCATGGCGGCGGCCACATCGCAGATAATCCGCCAGTCGGGGCGGGCCTGTCCGGGCACCGGCAGGAATGCGCGCTGGCGCGACATGCGGCGCTCGGAATTGGTGACCGTGCCATCCTTTTCACCCCATCCGGCGGCGGGCAGCAGCACATCGGCCAGATCGCAGGTGTCGGTGCGCGCCATGATGTCCGACACGACGGTAAAGGGCACATTGGCGATGGCGTCGGCAACCCGGCCCGCATCCGGCATGCTGGCGGCGGGGTTGGTGGACATCACCCACAGCGCCTTGATTGTGCCGTTCGCACAGGCCTCGAACAGGTCGACGGCCCTGAGGCCGGGAGTGGTGCAGATCGTGGGGCTGTCCCAGAATGCCTGCACGGCGGCGCGGTGATCCGCATTCTCGATATCGAGGTGATTGGCCAGCATGTTGGCCAGCCCGCCAACCTCGCGCCCGCCCATCGCATTGGGCTGGCCGGTGACCGAAAACGGGCCCATGCCGGGGCGGCCAATGCGACCCGTCGCCAGATGGCAGTTGAGGATCGCGTTGACCTTGTCCGACCCGCAAGACGACTGGTTGACGCCCTGGGAATAGACCGTGACCACCTTTTGCGTGCCCGCCCACAGCGCATAGAACCGGCGCAACTCCTGCGCGCTCAACCCGCTGTCTGCCGGGTCGCTGCATTCGGCGGAAGCCACGGCGGCCCCGAACCCGTTCACATGGGCATCGACATAGTCCGCATCCACACAGCCCTGGGCGGCCAGATGGGCGAGCAACCCGTTGAACAGCGCAATGTCGCCGTCCGGCGCGATTTGCAGGTGCAGGTCGGCCAGTTGGGTCGTCGCGGTACGGCGCGGATCGATATTGACCACCCGCATCGACGGGCGCGCGGCCCTGGCCGCTGCGATGCGCTGATGCAGCACCGGATGGCACCAGGCCAGGTTCGATCCCACCAGCACGATCAGGTCGGCCTCTTCCAGGTCCTCATAGGTGCCGGGCACCGTGTCGGCCCCAAAGGCACGCTTGTGCCCTGCCACCGAAGACGCCATGCAAAGCCTTGAATTCGTGTCGATATTCGCCGATCCGATGAATCCCTTCATCAGCTTGTTGGCGACATAATAGTCCTCGGTCAGCAATTGGCCCGAGACGTAAAATGCCACGCTGTCGGGGCCATGATCGCGGATCGCTTCGGCAAAACGGCGCGCCACGAGCGCGGTGGCCGCGTCCCAACCTGCGTCCTGACCGCCGATGCGCGGGGCCAGCAGGCGGCCCTCAAGGTCGATGGTCTCGCCCAGTGCCGACCCCTTGGAACAGAGCCGCCCGAAATTCGCCGGATGGTCGGGATCGCCCCTGATCGTGTCGTCAGGGGATGCGATGACCCCGCACCCTACGCCACAGTACGGGCAGGTGGTGCAGGTGCTCATGCCGCGCGCCCGGCGCGCAAACGGGTGGCGTCCAGCAGAATGCGACCCGCCTCGATGCGCGCCGGATAGGTCGCAACCCGCCCGTCGTCGGGACCTTGCACCAGGCCGGTCTCCAGCGAAATTACCCAGTTGTGCAGCGGGCAGGTGACAGCCGCCCCATGCACGATCCCCTCGGCCAGCGGCCCGGCCTTGTGCGGGCAGGCATTGTCGAGGGCAAAGACCTGATCGGACGCCGTGCGAAACACCGCGACACAGCCCGCATGGGTCTTGACCACGCGCGCGCCGCGCACGGGCACGTCACAAAGGGCCGCTATATCAATCCACTCGCTCATTCCGCGGCCTCCAGCGTCAGGTTGGCAAGGGGCTGATAGCTTTCGGCCTTCTTGCGGCTGTGCTCGGCCCACGGGTCTTTCTGATAGACGGTCTGGGACAGATCGAAACGGGCCACCAATGCAGCACGCTCGTCAGGGTCGGCAATACGCTCGCGTATCCATTCCAGCCCGACCTTGTTCATCCACTTGTAGATACGGTCGAGATACCTGGCGTTCTCGCGATAGAGCTGGCTCATCGCCTTGATCACGGCGATGGTTTCCTCTTCGGTCTCCACGTCGATCAACCGCTCGACCTCGCGCACATCCATGCCGGCCGCCCCGCCGATCCCGATCTGATAGCCGGAATCGACACAGACGACGCCAATGTCCTTGCAGGTCGCCTCGGCACAATTGCGCGGGCAACCCGACACACCCAGCTTCAGCTTGTGCGGGGTCCACGCCCCCCACAGCGCCTTTTCCAGCTTGATGCCCAGACCCGTGGAATCCTGCGTGCCAAAGCGGCAATGGTCCGTCCCGACACAGGTTTTGACGGTGCGCAAACCCTTGGAATAGGCATGACCCGACACCATCCCCGCGTCATTGAGGTCGGCCCAGATGGCAGGCAAATCCTCGCCCCTGACGCCCAGCAGATCGATGCGCTGCCCGCCCGTCACCTTGACCGTGGGCACCCTGAACTTGTCCGCCGCATCGGCGATGGCGCGCAACTCGTCCGGCTTGGTGATGCCGCCCCACATGCGCGGGACAACCGAGAAAGTCCCGTCTTTCTGGATGTTTGCATGCTTGCGCTCGTTGATGAACCGCGATTGCGGATCGTCCAGATAGTCCAGCGGCCAGTCCGCAATCAGGTAATAGTTCAGCGCCGGGCGGCACACATGACAGCCATCGACCGTCTTCCACGCGCATTCCTGCCAGATGGCGGCCATGGATTTCAATTCCTGGCTTTTGATCATGCGCCGCACATCCTCGTGGGACAGATCGCAGCAACCGCAGATGGGTTGCGCCGTGGGCATCACGAACGCATCGCCCAGGGTTGCGGCCAGCACCTGTTCGACCAGCCCCGTGCAGGTTCCGCAGGAGCCGGACGCCTTGGTCACAGAACGCACCGCCCCCAGATCGTCCGCACCGCCCTTGATCGCGTCGACAATCGTGCCCTTGCATATGCCGTTGCAGCCACAGATTTCCGCGTCACGCGGTAAGGCTGCAACGGCCGCCAACGGGTCCAGGGGGGCACCCCCCTGATAGGCGGGGCCAAAGATCAGGGTCTCGCGCATGTCCGAAATGTCGGTCCTGTCGCGGATCAGGCCAAAGAACCAGCCCGAGTCAGCCGTGTCACCATACATCACCGTACCGATCACCACGTTGTTTTCGATCACAAGGCGGCGGTACACCCCGCGCCCCGGATCGCGAAACACGATGTCCTCGCGGCCCTCGCCATCGGCGAAGTCGCCAGCACTGAACAAATCGCATCCGGTCACCTTCAGCTTGGTGCTCAGCTCCTTCTGAACAAAGGCCGCCTCGACCCCCACAAGCGTCTGCGCCGCCACCTTCGCCTGATCGTACAGCGGTGCCACAAGGCCAAAGATCGCGCCGTCATGTTCGACGCATTCGCCCACGGCCAGAATGTCCGCATCCGAGGTGACCATCCGGTCATCGACATGAATGCCCCGCCCCACGGCGAGGCCAGCCTCCTTGGCAAGCGCCACATTGGGGCGGATGCCCACGGCCATGACCAGCAGATCGCAGGGCAGTTCGGTGCCGTCATCCAGCAGCAAGGCCCGTACGTGCCCGTCTGCCCCCAGGATTTCCCTGGAGTTCGCCTGACACATCACGGTGATGCCCTTGTCGATCAACGCCTTGCGCAGCAGATACCCGGCCGCCTCATCCAGTTGACGCTCCATCAAATGGCCCATGATATGCACGACGGTCACGTCCACACCGCGCGCGGCCATGCCCGCCGCCGCCTCCAGGCCCAGCAATCCGCCGCCGATCACGACAACCCTGTTGCCCGGCCCCATGGCCATCATCCGCTCGGTGTCTTCCAGATCGCGATAGGCGATGACGCCCTCCAGTTCGTGCCCCGGCAACGGGATCATGAACGGGTTCGACCCGGTGCCAAGGATCAGCTTGTCATAGGGCAGGACGTCGCCATTTTCGGCCCTCACCGTTCTGGCCGCACGGTCAATCGACGCGACCCGCTCGCCAAAGCGGCAGGTGACCCCGTTGGCTTCGTACCAGTCCGCATCGTGCGTGACGATTTCATCGTAGCTCTTGTCGCCCGACAGCACAGGCGACAGCATGATGCGGTTGTAGTTGCCGCGCGGCTCGGCGTTGAACAGGGTGACGTTCACGTCCGCCCCCGCCTCGAACAGATGCTCCAGCGCACGGCCCGTGGCCATGCCGGCGCCTATGATGATGATGTTCTGGGTCATGTCTTTCACTCCGCTGCAATCGCCGTGGGTTTCGGTTTCGGCGCATTGCCATGCTCGTATTCCTCAAGAAAATCGAGCACATCCTGCCGGTATGCGTAGTAGTCGGGATGCTCCAGCAGCGCCTTTCGGGTGCGCGGGCGGGGCAGGTCGACATCGACGATCTTGCCGATGGTCGCCTGCGGCCCGTTGGTCATCATCACCACGCGGTCGGCCAGCAGGATCGCCTCGTCGACGT
>CAZITF010000064.1:0-12194 GCA_964542095.1 uncultured Rhodobacterales bacterium | reverse complement strand
AAGGACGGCCCCTTGAGATTGTGCTCCATGCTCACGTGGCTGGCCGCGGCGTTGTTCATCAGCTTGGGCACGACGAAAGGGTGAACGCGGTTCTTGCCCTCTTCATAGACCGAGCGATAGTTTGCGTCCCAGGTGCTGACCCCGCCCCCGGCAGTGCCAAGAACCACGCCGGATCTCGCGGCCACATCACCCGAAAAGGTCAGGCCCGATTGCTCGATCGCCTCTTTTGCCGCGGCAAGGGTGAATTGGGTGAACCGGTCATAGAGGCTCATCTGCTGGCGGTTATAGCGCCCTTCGGCCTCGAAACCGCGCACCTGCCCGCCGATCTGGATCGACAGGCGCTCGACGTCCTGAAACTCGAGCGCACCGATACCGCAGCGCCCTTCGCGCATGGCTTCGAGGGTGTCGGGCACATCGTGCCCCAGCGCGTTGACCGTGCCCGCCCCGGTGATGACGACGCGATGCATCAGCCCTTTTGATCCGCAATCAGCGTCTCGATCCCCGTGATGATCGAGGCGACGCTGGAGATGTCAAAATCGCTTTCGGAGGGGGCGTTGGCGTTGAACGGGACCGAGATGTCGAATTCTTCCTCGATGGCGAAAATGCTTTCGACAAGACCTAAGGAGTCGATTCCCAGGTCTTCGAGCGTGCTGTCCAATGTGACGTCTGAGGGTTCCAGAACGGCCTGTTCTGCGATGATGTCGATGACCTTGTCCTTGACGCTCATAGTCTCACCTTGTTCGCGCAGCGTGGCGTTGATTTAGTCACTGGAACCCTGCTTGAAAACCGCTTTCTTCAGGGCCGCGATGTCAGAGACATAGCGGGGCAGGCGCCGCAGCGCCTTGTAGCTGTCGATCTGGGTTTTCATTTCGGTCGCAGGATAGCCCAGCATGACGCGGCCCGCAGGCACCGAGGACAACACGACACTGCCCCCGCCCACGACGACCCGGTCGCCGATGGTCAGGTTGTCCGCAATGCCCGATTGCCCGCCCAGCACGACGAAGTTGCCGATGGAGACGGACCCGGCCACACCCGCCTGCGCGCAGACCAACACGTCATGGCCCAAAGTGGCGTTGTGGCCGATCTGCACAAGGCTGTCGATCTTGGTGCGGTCCCCGATGCGGGTGGCGCGGATGGTGCCGTTGTCGATCGTCGCATTTGCCCCCACCTCGACATCTTCGCCGATCACCACGCCGCCAAGGCTTGCGATGCGCGACCAGCTTTGGCCCTGTGTCTCGCCCTGATCGCCAAGGCTTTCGCGGGCCGCCTCGACACCGCTTTTTTCGGGCGTGACAAAGGAAAACCCGTCCCCGCCGATGCGCGCGCCGGGCTGGGCGATGAACCGCTCACCGATCTCGATCCGCGCACCGATGCTGACCTGTTCGCGCAAGAATGCCCGCGCGCCAAGGCTTGCCTTCCAGCCGATAAAACACATCGCCCCGATGACCGAGCCGTCTCCGACATGGGCCTCGGGGCCGATGACACTGCCGGGGCCGATGCTGACACCCGTGCCGATCCGGGCGGTGGGGTCGATCACGGCACTTGGATGAATGCCTGCGCCAAAGCCCTGGCCGGGGTCCATCATCGTAGTCAGATGCGACATCGAAAAGCGCGGACGCTGCGGCAGGATGGCGGCCTTGAGACCCAAAGCCTGCCAGTCCGCTCCGGCCCAGAGCATCGCGGCCTGCGCGGATCCCTTGGTCAGACTTTCGGCATATTTCGCGGTGCTGGCCATGGCCAGGTCGGCTGGCCCGGCAGAGGCAGGTTCTGCCAGACCGGAAATCACCAGCGACGTGTCCCCCACCGCCTCCGCCCCGAGGGCGGCGGCGATCTCTGCAACGGAATAGCGCATGAATGTCCCCTCGCCGCACAGCTTTCAGGGACAGGCTTTATCCCTGAACGGCGCGCAGGGCCACCCCTGCCTTGTTCAGCGCCTGCCAGATTTGCGCGTCCCGTCCATAGACGTCACGGCGGTACTGGGTGTGGCCCTTGGGCGTTGTGAAGGCCGTGCGGTAGATCAGGTGAACGGGAATCGGGTCCTTGAGGTCAACGCGCGTTTCGCGCCCCGTGGCCAGAACCGATTGGAAATAACCCCTGGGGTCCGATTCTTGTCTGGCCAGCAGCGCGTAGGCAAAGTCGAACGGATCAGCGAGACGTATGCAGCCGTGGCTATAGGCGCGCGCCTCGCGGCCAAACAGATTCTTGGCCGGCGTGTCGTGCAAATAGATGTTGTTCACGTTGGGAAACATGAACTTGACCAGTCCCAGCGCGTTGCTGTTGCTGGGCGGTTGCCGCATCGCGAAAGGAAAGGTCTTTGCCGTGTATTGCGAAAAATTCGCCGTGCTGCGGTTGACCTTGCGCCCCTTGCGGTCAGTGATTTCAATATCGCTCACGGCGTTGGGGTTGCGTTTGAGGGCGGGCAGATATTCGCCCACAACGATCGAGCGTGGCACGTACCAACTTGGATTTACGACCATGAATTCCATCACGTCCGAAAATTCAGGCGTCGCGCGGTCGGCCGGACTTGCCCCGACCACGGACCGGGTCGAGAAGGTCACCTTGCCGTCGTCCACGATCTTGGCGGTGAAGTCGGGGATGTTGACCAGTACGTGTCGGCGGCCGCGTTCCTGATTGATCCAGCGTTCGCGCTCCATTGCAACGATGATGGATTGCAGGCGATTCTGCACACCCTTGTTCAGTTCGGTCATGGTACCCATACCGGCCACGCCATCGTCGGCCAGGCCGTGGGCCAACTGGAATTGCTGGACGGCGGATTGCATGGCCGCATCATAGGTCTGCGAATTTGTGCGCTTCAGAAAGCCCATCGCGATCAACCGATTGCGCATCGCAACAACCGCCGCACCGGTCTCACCGGGTTTCAGCGCCTTGGCAGGCACGGTTGCGCCCCAGCCACCTTTGGCCAGCAGCCGCTCCATTCGCAGCTTTTCCTTCATCAGGGCATTGTATTCCGTGGTCTTGGGCGGCAGCGCCTTGAAGAACCCGGCAGGCGCGGATTTCGAAAAGTTCACGAGATAGGAGGTGCGGTCGCGGTAGGGCACCTGGCGAACGATGGCGCGGTTCACCCTGCTGGGTACCAGCACCCCGGTTTGCAGATCGCGCGCATATTGCAGGAAAGTGCGGCTGAGCTCGACTTCGACCAACCCCCGGTCGCGTTCAGTCTTGGCGGCCTTCATCCTGGCCTGAAGGCCGCCAGCGTCATAACGGGCTGTGGGCAATCCATGATTGCCGGCCCCCGACAGCGCCGAAAACAACGCCGCGCGGCGCTGGCGTTCGCGCCCTGTCCCGCCGGTCCAAAGGCTCTTGTAGCCATAGGTCTTGTAGAAGGCGGCGATATCGGCGTCTGCGGCGGCCGCTTCGGCCACGGCCAGCTTGAAGGCTGTAACCTGGGCAGATGCGGTCTGGGGCAGGCCCGACAGCAACAGGCCAAGGGCCAGACCCAGAACAAAGAAACTGCGACGGGAAATAGCAGAAAACATATCTTCTCACCTCAAAACGCAAAACCAGGGTGCAGCATTTATCCCTAACTGCGCGCGGGGCTGTCCAATCACATTCGCCCCGCAAGGCCGATCTACTTTTCCATGATGCGTCATTGCATCGGTCGGGTGCAGGATGGCGACACCATTCGTATTTTGCGCAAACTATCGCCAAATTCGCTTGCGAGGCATTTGAAACCGGATTCAGAGCTTGGTAAACGAATCGAGCTATGCCATAAGGCGGGTGCATCTGGGGACAAGATGACTAGGACCTGTGTAACATCACGGGTTGCAGGCAAACGGGACGGCGCAGTGTAATGACAAATTCAAACTCTACGGGTATAACCCGCCGGGCTTTGCTTGGCGCATTCGCAGCCACTACAATCACGGCAGCACCAACATTCTCCAAGGCAGCAGGTTTCTTGCGCGGTTCGGGCGATATCCGTCGCCTGCGCATGTATTCGGGCCGCACCGGCGAGCGGATCGACATGATCTACTGGATCGAGGGCGATTACATCAAGGACGCGGTGAAGGAAGTGAATCACTTCATGCGCGACTGGCGCTCGAACCAGGCGATTTCCATGGACCTGCGCAATCTCGACATCATGGCCGCCGCGCACAATCTGTTGGACGTGAACGAACCCTATATGCTGCTGTCGGGATATCGCAGCGCGCAAACCAATGCCATGTTGCGCTCGCGCAGCCGAGGCGTGGCCAAGAATTCGCTGCACATAAAGGGTCAGGCCGCCGACCTGCGCCTGTCTACTCGTTCGGTCAGCCAGATGGCGCGCGCCGCACAGGCCACCCGCGCTGGCGGTGTCGGAAAATACTCCGGCTCGAACTTTGTACATATGGATTGTGGCGACGTGCGCACCTGGGGCGGCTGATCCCCTCCCTGCCCTGCAATTCAGCGTTTTAGCAATTGCGGTGTACCAAGCCGCTGGCTATACGACCCCAATGGACCCTTAGCTCAGCTGGATAGAGCGCTGCCCTCCGAAGGCAGAGGCCAGAGGTTCGAATCCTCTAGGGTCCGCCAAAGCTCTTTTGCGCCGCAATAAATCCGACAGACTCCCGACAGCAGAATCGCACGGCAGACGCATTGCAGAGGCGATGCGACGCGTATGCAACTGAACCCTCTTCAGTAGCGCCCCAAGACTATTTCCGGCGAAGCAGAATATGGAGAATTTTCAACGGACGGAGGCGTAAATCTCCTTGGGCTTCAAAACGTTCCGATGCATCATTTCTAAATGAAGACCGGATCGCAACACTCTGTTTTGTTTATATTATATCGGAAGCTATGCGCATCGCCAAGCATGTGCAAATCCGGCACCTCTCCGACACGATTTGAACGTGCTGCCCCATGCGGCGTTTGACACGATGCCATCCGCATTCCATGCTCGGCCCAGAAGTTGATCGCGGATCCACCTAGATGGCACTTAATGACAAACAGCGCAGTTTTCTTGAACAGTTTTTGAAGGGGGGCCGCTTCTCCAAGAAATCTGACGCAAGGAAAACCGCCGAGTACGAAGCGTTTCTGGACGTCGAGGCGCAATATTTCGAGGTCAACAAGCGCCTGCCCGCCGGGACCGCCGGACGCGATGCGGTGATTGCGGACCACAACGCGGCCAATGAGTATCGCGACAAGGGCAAGTTCAAACAGGCCCACGCCGCAATGGACCGCGTCTATGCGGCCATTCAGGAGGTCGAGAACCGGCTGATCGAAACCCGGGCGGATTTGCTGCAAAGATGCGCCGCCCTCAACCTTGCCAACGATGCCCAGCAATCGGAAACGGATTTCTTTGACGCAGCACGGCTTGCCGTGAATGCCGCGCTGAGCGACGAACGCCCGACCCCGGAAAAGCTTGCACTGGCTCGCGCGGAACTGGACAAGGCCGCCAAGATCGCCACCCGCAGCGGCGCCTTGAAGGACTTGCACGACCGCAACCCGGCGGCTGCCGCCACGGCCCACATGGCCTTTGAATCGATGCGCGCCAAGACCGGCGGAGGGGAAATTACCCCTGAACGGATCGATGCCGCCGAACAGGCGCTGGCAGAGGCGCGGCTGGAAGTGCTGCGGCTGGACACAGAGATGCGCCGCGCCGAGGCACTGCCGGTCGCCAATCTCGATGCTGGCATCGCGCGCATGGAACAGATCGTCGAGGCGCGCACCGCCAAGGAAGCGGCCGAAGCCAAGGTCAGGGAGGCCAGCGATCTGGCCAACGCGCTGCTGGGTTCGAAACTGCTCGGTGAGGCGCTGGAGAGCGGGCCGTTGTCGTGCAAGGGCGCCGCGCGCAAAATGCCCGATGCCGCCATCCAGGCCCTGATCGCCGGGTTCGAGGATCATCCCCGGCTTGCTGCCTCTGCCGTGGACATCGCCAATTCCGCGCTTGATCCGCTGGCGGTCGCCAACGGACTTGCGACAGTGGGTGCGCAAGCTGACGGAGGTTTCAAATCGGCCACCGGAGACGTGCCGAACGGTCTGGACCCACAGAAATATGCCGAGGATATTCTAAAAATGGGCGGCACATGCGGTGCCGACTATTTTGCCAGGCTCGACGATTATGTCCGCCTGGGCGGGCTGATGGACGCCGCCCCCCTGCCCGACGCCCCCGACGATGAAGCATCGGCCCGCGGACAAAAGCGCAGTGTCGCGGTGGCCGCCGGGCTGATCGACGAAAACGGTGTGCTTGCGCTCGGATCGGACGAGGCCAAGAAGGCCGTGGGCCACATGCTGTTCCATCCCGACGCGATGGCCAACCCGACGCCCGCGCTGAACAAGCATGCCCTTGAAACGCTGGATATACTGGGCACCGACCCGACCAAGGGTCAGGCCGCCACGATCCTTGCAGGCGTCACGCCACCGCCACCGGGTCAGGCCGGATCGAAGCTGGTCAAGGCAGCAACCGGCAAGGACGGCGATCCGTCTGAAAACGATGCGCGACAGGCGGTTCTGTCCTCGATGCTGCAATCGGTAGATCAGGGGCCGGTGGGGTCGTGTTTTGCCACGGCTCCGGCGCGCCGCATGCGCGAGGAAGACCCGATCGAGGCCATGCGCAAGTACACTGAACTGGCGGTCAACGGCACCTTCACAACGGCAGGTGGGACAGTTGTGCCGGCGGTCACCAACCTGCCGCCGGGTGAAGACCCGTTGATCCGCAGCTTTGAATATTCGCTGGCGACCGCCATCGGGCGGGACGACTCGATGCGGTTGCAAACGGCAATAAAAGGCGATACAAACGATGCCGCCTTCGAGGTCCAGGAAAAGCTGAAAACCGGACCGGTTGGCGCGGATGCCGGACCAAAGGCCGCCGGGTTCCTGACCGCGATCCGCAACGAATTCGCCGTGGTCTACGACCCGATGGTGCAGAACGCCGAAGTCGCAAACGACGGTTCTTCGGATCGCGGTCGCTATATCCTTGTCGACTCCGGGGGCAACCGGATCACCACCAAAGAGCAATATCAGGCCAAGGCGGTTCAGGTCGCTCTGGCCTCGTCCAGCTACGGCGCGGACACCGACGAAGGGCGCGCAATCATCGAAGCGGTCGAAACCGACTACATGGGAGATCTCGCCAAATCCCGAAATCCGCCGTGGAATCTGCCGTCCGGTGGTGTTTCGAACGAAACGATTGTCGCGCTTGTACCGGGGGCGTCTGGAAACGAGACGGAGTGTGCCGCGAAACTGGCGGACCCGCCGAAAACCCCGGCCGAGGTTGGCGCGCGGACCAAGGACATCCTGTCCGGGCTGATCGCCAACATGGGCCCTGCCCCGGCGGATATGATCCCGGTCTTTACCGGCGGCATGCACGATTTCAGCATGACTCCGCAAAGCCAGGGCATGCAGGACCTGCTGGCCTGTGCGGGAACAACGGCGCAAAAAATCCAGGACGGGCTTGTCACGCCGGGCCAGACGCTCGCCGCCACACCGCTCAGCGTCGAGGATGCGCAACGCAATTTCGACGCGGTGCTGAACCCGCATGTCAAACGGCTCGGGCAAAGCTCGACCGACAAATCCCTATCGCGCAGCGCTCGCGGCAAGGCAAAGACCCAGCTGAAAAAGCTGAAAGCCGGCATTGAAAAGCACCGCCCGACGGCCCCCGTGACACCTGCCCAACTTCAGGATGCGGTCGGTTTTGCTGTCGAAAAGGTGTACGATTACCAATACTTCGAAGCACAGCTGCAACGAAAGCTGGTCGAGGACTTCTCAGACCCGCAGATCGTGCTGGCCGACACCAACTGGGGAGATGCGGAATCGCACGTGTTCTTTGTGGTTGCGCCTGATCCGATTTCGGGCGAACCGATGATATGGCAGAAAACCGATCCGCCCGGCTCCATGCGGCAGCTGGGCAGTGACTGGTTGCAGACCGATTGGGGTCTGCTGGGATGATACGGGGAACATGATGGACAAACTGGAGCTTACGCTGACCAAATCCGGCGTCGTCGGGATGCTGAACGACAGCGAGGAAATCGGCGATCTCGCGGCCCTGCAGACACGTGCGCCGGATGCGCCCGCAGAGGCGCTCGCGCGCGTCGCCGCCGCGCTAGGCAAACCCGGCTACGACGCCATACTGGACCCGGTCGCCTACGAGGCGCTGACCCGCGCGCGGCTTGAAAACGAGGATGCGAATGTGCCTTGGCAACCGGGTGTGATGCGCATCCGCGATTTCGGATTGCCCGACTTCGCCACGATCACGGAACCCAGCCGCGATGGCGATACGCTGACGTATTTCGCCCGCGACACGCATACCGGACTGCCCTGCAAGGTTGTGGTTCCTTTGAGGGCTGCCGAGGATGTGACCATCACGCCCCTGCCCCTGACCCCGATGGAGGGCGATCCCGTTCCGGTTCCGCCCGAAGTCACAGCCGCAGCACCTGGCCCGGACAAGAGCGTCGGCGCGCCCGAAGAACTTGAGATAGAGGTCGAAGAAGAGGGCGACGACGAGACCTGAGGCGCCGCCTCACGCAAACAGATCGTGCGCCAGTTCCAGCGCCTCGATCAGCACATCCACTTCGGCCTTGGTGTTGTACATGCCAAAGGATGCGCGGCAGGTCGCCGTCAGTCCCAGATGCTCCATCAGCGGCCCGACGCAGTGTTGGCCTGCCCGCACGGCCACCCCCTTCTTGTCAAGGATGGTCGAGATGTCATGGGCATGGGCCGCCCCATCCATGGTGAAGGAGAATATCGCACCCTTGTCGGGCGTCGTGCCCTGCACCTGTAGCCAGTTCAGCCCTGCCAGCCGCTCGACCGTGTAGTCGCGCAGAGTGTTCTCGTGGGCGGCAATCGCGTCCATCCCGTGGCCGGTCATATAGTCGATGGCGACACCAAGGCCGATCATCTGCACGATGCCGGGGGTGCCCGCCTCGAACTTCATCGGGCCGTCATTGTAGGTGATCGCGTCCTTGGCGACTTCCTTGATCATGTCGCCGCCGCCCATGAAGGGGCGCATTTCGGCCATCCGCTCTGATTTCACATAGATCGCGCCCGACCCCGAGGGGCCGTAAAGCTTGTGGCCGGTGATCGCATAGAAATCGGCGTCCAGATCCTGAACGTCCACGGGCATGTGGACCGCAGCCTGCGATCCATCGACCAGCACCGGCACGCCCATCGCGTGCGCCCCTGCGCAAATCGCCTTGATGTCGACCTTTGTGCCCAGCACATTCGACATATGGGTCACGGCCACCAGCTTGGTTTTCGGGCCAATGGCGTCAATCACCGCCTGCGGGTCGAGCGCGCCACTGGCGTCCACATCCACCCATTTCAGCACCACACCCTGCCGTTCGCGCAGGAAATGCCAGGGCACGATATTGGCATGGTGTTCCATGACGCTCAGCACAATCTCGTCGCCTGCTTGCATCCGTGGCATGGCCCAGCCATAGGCAACCATATTGATCCCCTCGGTGGTGCCCGAGTTGAAGATGATTTCGTCTTCGCTGGCGGCATTCAGGAAGCGCGCGATCTTGCCACGCACGGATTCATAGTTGTCCGTGGCCAGGTTCGACAGGAAATGCAGGCCGCGGTGAACATTGGCGTATTCTTCGGAATAGGTTTTGGAAATGGCGTCGATCACGACCTGCGGTTTTTGCGCCGACGCGCCATTGTCGAGGTAAACCAAAGGCTTGCCGTTCACCTGGCGCGACAGAATGGGGAAATCGGCGCGAATGCGCTCTACGTCATACACTGGCAATTCCTCCGGCTGAAATGCCCAACAGGCTGAGGATCATCATCAACCCGATGAACAACCCCGTCGCGACTGCGATCAGCAGCCCGAAGGCGCGCAAGAGCGAGTCAAAGCGCATGGCGGCGCTGATGAAATGCAGGAACAGCCAGAAGGCGACAATTTGCAACCCCAGAGCCACGAGCGTTGCCAGCACTGGCGCAGCAATGCCGACCGCCAGGATCACAGCCTGCGCCACCGCCCGCAGCGCCTGTAACCAGATGATCAGCGCCATCATTTCCGTCATCTCTCCGGTGCCGCCCATGGCCCTTCCGGCCCAGAAAAACGCCTGGATCATGATGACCAGCGTCCCTGCGACGATAACAAAGAACATGATGGGCCGTTCGAGCAACGCCAGGACCGGCAACGCCGCGCGCGCGGCTGCGTCCACGCCGCCCGGGGACAGAACCACGGGGGTCGAGGCCAGCAGCGTGTTCACCGCCGCCACCGCGAACAGCGCCATGTAAAGGGTGGCGCGATCCAGGTTCCAGCCCATGATTCGATGCGCCGTGCCCTTGGGATCACGCAGTGTGTCCAACGCGAGTTCCGACCAGAATGTCATGGGATGCGCCTTTCGGTGTTGCGGGCCGCCAATGTGCCCGCCACCCAGAACCACAAAAACACCGCCAACCACAAGAGCGCAACGCCCTGCAAGGCCGGACCCGGCCCCATGAGGCCTGCGGTCAGGCCCAGCAGCAGGATCACCGGGGTCGAGGCGAGCAAGGCCCAGAACAGCACCACCCGGATTTCATAGCCCGAAGGCGCGCGCGGCATCACCCTGCTGACCAGCCAGACAAGTGCCGCCAACGCGTACATCACCAGAGGAAACAGGAAAATCCACAGGAAGGCCGACCAGTACAGGCGCGCCTGGAACGGCACGGAGTCGTCCAGAAACGCTTCGCGCGACTGGTACGGCGTTTGCGCAATGAAAATCACAATGCAGGCTGCAATCAGGAATTGCAGCACCCGATCCTCGCGCTGTGGACCACCGAGGATTCGGGCGACAACCCGGCCCGGACCGCGATAGGTTGCGGTGATATTGCGCGTGATGGCCATGCTTGTTTACGATCTGCGCCGTTCAAGCCAGCCCTGGAGCCGCTCCACCAGCACGTCGCGCAGGGTCTCGTTCTCGATCTCGTCCACCGCTTCGGCCAGAAAGGCGAGCGTCAACAGGTCGGTCGCGATCGCTGCCGGAACCCCGCGCGAGCGCAGGTAGAACAGCGCCTCATCGTCAATGGCACCCGAGGTCGAACCGTGCGAACAGACCACGTCATCGGCATAGATTTCCAGCTCGGGCTTGGCGAGGAACTGTGCGTCATCGTCGAGCAGGAGAGACTGGCTGATCTGATAGCCGTCTGTCTTTTGCGCGCCCTGTTTCACGAGGATCTTGCCCTGAAACACCCCCACGGCCCCGTTGCGCAGCACCTTCTTGAACACCTGACGGCTTTCGCACCGCTGGGCGTCATGGGTGACAAACACGGTGTCGTCGTGGTGAAAATCGCCATCACCGACGCAGGCTCCGGCCACATGGGCGATGGCATCATCGCCGGACAGTTCGATCACGCAGTCATTGCGCGTCAATCGCCCGTTCACGGTAAGCGTAAAGGATTTGAAGGTGGATTCCGCACCCAGCCGCGCAAAGACATGGGTTGCCGCCAGCCGTTCATGATCGCGCCCCTGCGCGCGCACGTGGTGAAAGGCCGCGCCATCGGCCACGTCGACTTCCATCACCTTGTTGAACCGCGCCGCCGCCGGTCCGCTTTCCAGAATGGTCAGGTCAGCGCCGGGGTCGAGCTTGATCACGTGGTGCAGGATGGCGTCCGACGTTTCCTGCCGATGGTTGTAGACCAGATTGATGGGTCGCGCCGCCTTGCCCGTGGCATGGATCAGCACGCCGTCGCTGGCAAAGGCGGTATTCAGCGCCGCCAGGGGGCGCGATACCGGGGTTTGCCCGGCCTTTTCCAGCACGCCATAAACGCCTTGCGCCCAATGGATATCGGCCCCTGTGACGGCAAGTCGTTCGATGCTCACATAGTCCAGCGCCAGATCGTCGGACGCCTCGGCATTGAACACGCCGTCATCGAAAACGATACGCAGCGCATCGGTGCCGCCGAAAATCGGCGGCTCGTCATCGGCCAGTACAACGGCCCTGGGGGTCTCGGACTGGGTCAGCAAATCGGGGCGGGTGAATTTCCAGTATTCGTCGCGCCGCAGCGGCAGTCCGGAACTGCGCAAACGGGCCAGCGCGTCCTTACGCGCCGCCTCGGACCAGCCGCCCTTTGGCAGGGATAACGGCGCAATCCGCGCCTCGGTCGGATCGGTTTGTGTCGCCGGGGCCGCCATTACGCCACCTCGGCCAGAATGTCGCCGTAGCCGTTGTTCTCGACCTCGAGCGCAAGTTCTGGCCCGCCGGTTTTCACGATCCGCCCATCGGCCATGATATGCACCACATCCGGTTTGATGTGATCGAGCAGGCGCTGGTAGTGGG
>CAZITF010000063.1:5510-12372 GCA_964542095.1 uncultured Rhodobacterales bacterium | reverse complement strand
GCCGCGGCCTCGACCCGCAAGGCCGTGGACTTGATCGGGCGGGCGGCCGCGATGGGCGCCCGCCTTGCCGTCTTCGGCGAGACATGGCTGCCGGGCTATCCCCTCCACATTTCAGGCCCGCTTGATCCGGCTTTCTGGACAGCATCCGATGCCTATCTTGCTGCCGCGATCACCATCCCAGGTGCCGAGACGGAACTGCTTTGTGCCGCAGCCCGCGATGGCGATCTGGACGTGGTGATCGGTGTGGCCGAACTCGATCCACACACGCGCGGGACAATCTATGCAACCATGCTCGCGATCTCCTCCGAGGGCGAAATCCTCGGCCGGCATCGCAAGCTCGTGCCGACACGGCTGGAGCGGCTTACCTGGGGCCAGGGGCAAGGCGACGATCTCGATGTTTACGACCGTCCCTATGGCCGTATCAGCGCGCTCAATTGCTGGGAACACCAGATGCTCCTGCCAGCCTATGCGCTGATGGCGCAGGGGACACAGTTCCACGCGGCGAGTTGGCCGCGCGGCGATCCCGATCCGGTTCCCGGCCTGCCGGTGGCAAGCTGGCCCCGGCAGGAGATCCTGAGCCGCGCCTTCGCGGTGCAGGGCGCCTGTTATGTCGTTGCCGTTTCAGTGAACGTCACCGAGGCCGATATCCCCGACCGTTTCCGGTCGATCTGTTCACCGCTGGAAGGCCACAGCATCATCGTCGATCCGCGCGGCGAGATCGTTGCAAGCAGCGAACGCGGCAAGGAGTCCATCGTCACCGCCGATGCCGATCCGGGCCTCATTCGAGCCGCCAAATCCGTCAGTGATGTCGCCGGCCATTATAGCCGCCCGGATGTCTTCGAGTTGCGGGTTCGCGGAAAATTGGTCTGAGGCAAGCTCATGCATGTTCACCAGAAGCGTTCGCTCGAATTCACCGCCGGATCGCCGTTCGCCCGCGCCGTGCGCATCCTCCTGCACGAACTCGAACTGCCCTATGAGCCGCACGCGTCGGAGGGCGCGCCCGCCGCGACGCAGCTCGGGGCGGAGACGCCGACCATGCAGGTTCCGACATTGCGGGACGGCAACCTCGTGCTCTGGGAGAGCGGCGCCATCGCCGACTATCTTCTGAGCACCTATCCGCATCGGCCGCAAAGGGAACCGCCGCTGGCGAAGGCGGTCTGGCGGCAGGACTGGCAATGGCGCGACAAGCTCGTCTTCTCGACGATCCAGACGTTCGGCACAGCGGTGACGACGATTTCCCAGTTGACCTGGACCGGCGTTAGCGTGGCGGACAACCCGCATCTTGCGCGATGCGCCGAGCGCACCGGTCGTATCTTGTCATGGCTGGAGGGGGAACTCCCCGGGGTAAACGAGGGTTTCCTTTCCGGCTGCCTGTCGGTGCAGGATGTGTTCCTCGCCTGCCATATCCGCTTTGCCGGGGCCCGGCCTCTCGGCCTGACGCTAGGGATGGATGCCTTCCCGAAAACACACGCGCTCCTGCTGCGGCTGGACGAAAGGGAGAGCTTTGCCACAACCCCCATTCGCTGGTGGGACCCAGATGTGATCGGATACGCACAGGACGGCCAGCCAATCTATCCGACCAGCTAGTGTTGAAACAAATGAGCTAAGAGGAGTTCCAATGACGACTGAATTCTGCCGCACATTCAACATCGACCATCCCGTTGTACTTGCTCCGATGGCACCTGTGGTGACCCCTGAGCTTGTTGCCGCTGTCAGCAATGCCGGTGGCCTCGGGCTCGCGCCGCTCTGGGTCGACGATCCGGATACGCTGAAATCGCAAATACGACAGATCAGGGCTCTGACCGACAGGCCGTTCGGCGTAAATCTCAACATGGATTTCCGCGACGATGCTCAGTTCGAGGCCTGCCTGGAAGAGGGTGTCGAGATCATTTCGCTGTTCTGGGGCGACACCGGCGATTTCGTCCCGCGCGCCAGGGCGGCCGGCGCCAAGGTGATCATAACAGTCGGCACCGCCGCTGGTGCCCGCGAAGCCGCGGCCCTCGGCGCAGATGCCATCTGTGCGCAGGGTTGGGAAGCTGGCGGCCATGTCGCGGGCACGGTCTCGACCATGGCGCTCGTGCCTGCGGTGGCCGATGCCGTGGGAGACATTCCGGTCATCGCAGCAGGCGGCATCGCCGACGGGCGCGGATTGGCGGCGGCCCTGGCGCTCGGCGCCTCGGCGGCATGGATCGGCACGCGCTTCCTCGCAGCAAAGGAGGCTTCGGTTCACCCGGACTACCTCGCCCGTCTCCTGGCGGCGACTGAGGAGGATACCGATCACTACGACAACCTCTATGATCTCGGCTGGCCGAATGCACCGCACCGGACACTCAGGAATAGCACGTCGAAGATGTGGGAGGCCGCCGGCAAACCGCCCCTCGGGCAACGGCCGGGAGAAGGCGATGTGCTCGCTCAGCGCCCCAATGGCAGCGAGATTTACCGTTACGAGAGCGCATCACCTTCTGCCGGGCTAACAGGAGAGATTGAGGCGCTGCCCATGTGGTCCGGCCAAGGCGTAGCACTTGTCAAAAAGGCCCAGCCGGCTGCCGAGATCGTTCAGGAGATCGTCGAACAAGCCAAGGCAATCCTGTGATATTAGATGGAGTAGAGCTATGACACTTAAGATATCGGACCCCGTCACGAACCGGCAAAGACTGAGGGAGATAATTCCCGAGTGGAGCGGTAACTCGAGCAAGAAAGATCTCGACCATGTCAATGAGGTCGCTCGCGCCTTCATTGCCCGGTCGCCGTATGTGGTGATCTCATCGGCGGGCGTGGACAACCGGCACGATGTCTCGCCAAAGGGCGACGCGCCCGGCTTCGTGCAAGTCTATGACGAAAGCACCTTGCTCATTCCCGATCGCCTCGGGAACCACCGCGCCGACACGTTTGAAAACCTGTTGATTGACGACCGGGTAGGGCTCTTCTTCCTCGTCCCCGGCCACAATGAAACCCTGCGGATCGCCGGCCGTGGTCGTATCGCGGCAGACGAGGCCCTGCGCGCCCGATTCGAGGTCAGGGGTCGTTTGCCCGATCTTGTTCTGGTCGTCGATGTCGAGCAGGTCTTCATGCACTGCTCCAAGTCTCTGGTTCGCTCAAAGCTCTGGTCGCCCGAGACTTGGGGTTATGCGAAGGATGCCCCGTCCCTGGCGCAGTGGGTCAAGTCGTCGGTCGATACCGAAGAGACGCTCGAGCAGGTTCAGGGCATTCACGACCGGGATCGCGAGACCCGGCTTTACTAACCCATGAATCATGATGGCGTCGCCGATGGAGCCGACCGAGCAATGTCCATTCGGTGTGGAGAACCTGTCATCCGACAAAGACCGTCAGATGACGGCAGAGAGTCTAAAGCGGATACAGTCGGCCGTTCAGATTGACGGGCGTATACCCCGTACAGAAACGAACTCACCAGGAATTCCGTAGCTCCCATCACTGAGCTTGTACTCCGCGACAGACGCCAGAAACTCCTGACAAACCTCTTTCCGGTCCTCATCGCCGAACCTTTTGACGGCTAGTGCGACGGGGCCGCCAAGCAAAACGGCATCCACGACGTCCTTGTCGGTTCGGAAGACCAAAGTTTCGAACTGACGGTGCTCTCCTATTTCTTCAAGACCAGCCTCCTCAAAGAGCAGTTTGAGTGCGTTTGGCGCCCCTGTTCCAAAGAACATCGGGCAGACTTCGGACGCAACACGGGCGTCGACGATGGGAAATACTTCCGCCCAGCCACAATTTCGGCGTTCACCCCACACGGTTGCTGCGACTGTGCCGCCTGGAGCGACAACCCTCGCCATCTCAGACACAGCGGCGGCAGGATCGGGCGTATACATCAGCCCCAGCGCGCAAATTGCAGCGTCGAATGTCTCATTAGGCACATCGAGCTTTTCCGCAGCCATTCGATCTGCCTCGACATTCGAATAGGGATGCCCATGCCAACGAGCGTGCAAGTCGTCGATCATGCCTTGCGACAGATCGGTTGCAAGAACATTTCCCCCTGCACCTACGGCTTCGGCAAGCCGCAAGGTGACCAGACCGCTACCGCAAGCCGTCTCGATGACCTTTTGTCCTGTTTTGAGCTTTGCCATCTCCAGAAGACGGTCATGAGCCGGACGCAGTTGTGCTTCCCAGGATGAGTGATAATGCGCGGCCGCGGCATCCCAGCCATAGCGCTGGACGCGAAGTTGAAGACGGGCATCCATCATGAAGCTCCCTCGACGATCGAGATCGCGGTGCTGACCGGCTGCGCATCCCGGTAGGCGAGGAACCACGGATCGCTGGCAAGGGCCCGGCTGACCATCTCACCAGCCTTGTCCTCGGGTTCGGGACTTCTGATCTCAATAGTGATGCGCGTGTCGCGTGGCACAGGACTTGCGCCCTCCATGGCGAGCACCCCGCGATTGTCCCAGTCCTGTTCGATGCTCACACTCACTGCATCGAGATGCAGGTTTTCTCGCGCAGCAGTCATCTTGATTCCGATCGCAAGACACCCGCAGATTGCAGCGCGTGCAAAATAGCCTGGCGTTGGTCCTTCGTCGCTTCCGCCAATCGTGTGTGGCATATCGAGGGTAAGGCTGTGTCCGTCCTGCTCATATGTGCAACTCAGACCGTCCCGAACTTCGGCGGATCCACGATTGACCACTTGAGCGCGTTCCGGACGCTGTGTGAATATTGAAATCGCGCGAAGTTGCGCTTCTCTGGCATGGCTGTTCCGGCCCATCACTTTGTCTCCAAGCGGTTTTCTGGGGGCTGGTTTTGGCCGAACCACCGGTATTGGCGGTCCGGCCAAAACTTTTGTTCACCCTGCGGCCATCGCCTTGATGTCGTCGGCGCTCAGCGGGTTGCCCCCGATACCCCATTGGCCGCTGCGCACTTCCTTGACCCGCACCCAGGTCACCGGGCGCATGTTCTCGCCTTCGACCTCCACCATTGCGTTGGTCACTCTTTCGATCATCTGCGCCTTCTGTTCGTCGTCGAAAACGCCTTCGATCACTTCGATATCCACCAGCGGCATGGTCTACCTCCTTTGCTTTCAATTCTGATGAAACGAGGTTCGCACCTGTCACTTGCGACAAACCAGTTCTGCAAATGCAGTAAGTCCGCTACAGTTTCTGAAGTAGACGCTTGCGGGCCTGAAATGCTTGGCTTGAGGCGGAGGTACGGCAATGTCAGATTCGAGCTACCCGAAGTTTTGCCCCGTCGCGATGGCCGCCAGCTTGTTGGAGCCGCGCTGGACTATGCTCCTGCTGTGTGAAATGTGGTCCGGCTCGACCCGCTTCAGTGAAATCCAGCGGGGAGTTCCGGGGATGTCACCCGGTCTGCTGTCCAAGCGTTTGAAAGAGATGGAAGCTAACGGCCTTGTCACCCGCCGTAGCGCTGGTCCGGGTGCCCACGCCGAGTATTTGACGACCCCGCTCTCGGACGAACTCGAGCCGCTAATCCGCGGATTGGGTGAATGGGCCCACCGCAACATCGACTGTGAAGTATCACTGCAAAACCTGGATGCGCGCTTGCTGATGTGGAAAGTCCGCGGAAAGATTGATCGCCTGCAACTTCCGAAGCCGAAATGCGTTATCCAGTTTATTCTGAACGATCCGCCCAACGAAACCGCGAATTACTGGCTGGTGGCCAAGCCCGGCGAAGAAACCGACCTCTGCTACACTGACCCTAAGTTCGACGTCGACCTTTTTGTCGTATGTGAACTTCGTGCGCTGACATCGGCCTGGATGGGGCACTCGACGTTCGAAGAAGAAATCGACAGCGGACGAATTGCCCTCACTGGACATGATCTGATGGAAAGGACTTTGACCAAGTGGCTCATGCGCAGTAGTTTTGCCGAGGTTCAGAAATGCTCCCGATTTGAGCAACGCAGAGCCGCTGAATAGTCGCTAGGGTCAGGCACAGAATGTTTGGTGTAAATTCCACGCCGCTCTTGATTGAAATTGAGTGGAAGGCTGGTCACAATTTCGACTTTGTCCCGCACAGTGGCCCTGGCCTGGGTTTTGTCGAACGTCCGCTGCGGGCAGAAGCTGCCGTTGAGGTCTGGGCCGATCAATAGGTTCTGACCCCAAGTCCTTGGCCCCTGGCTTTGACGATACTATTCCTTCGGGCCGAATTTTCTGACAGTATTTCCTGGTCGCAAAGGTGTGGGCTCTGGCGACGGCGCCATAGACCGATTGGGAAAGCGCAAACGGGCGGAGCGATCATCGTGCACAAGTAAACAGGTTCACCACTGCCGGCACTCGAACCTGAGCGCCTGTGGCAAAGTCTGCGAAGGCGTCCCGAACCGTCGCTTCAATCGCGGCTTCATCTGCTTCGGTTCCTTTATAGGCTTTCATGATGCGGGCCGCCGGCCCAACCCGGCTGGCCGCGCGCGCCGCACCCTGAACGCCATCCGGCGGGGTCAAGACGATGTCGATCGGTCGTGCTTCAACATCGCAGAGTCCCGCCCGGGCCATGATCTCGGCCACACGCGCGCAATCTTGAAACGCGGTCGGTCCGGGCGCGGACGGGTCGCCTTTCGGTTGCGGCCCCAGCCTGTCTTCGGCAGCTTGTTTCGGGATGGCGAACCACGGGTTCTGCACCACGGATGCCCAGCACACGAATACCATTCTGCCGCTATCCGTCAAAGCTAGAGCAAGGTTTTGGAGCGCCGAGACCGTGTCCGAAAAGAAGCTCATGCCGATCCGGGACACAAGAAGATTGAATTTCTCTCCCGAGAAATCATGCGTCTGCGCATCTGCCAGCAAGAAGGACGCATTCTGCGCGCCTTCCGCTGCCGCTCTGCTACGGGCACGCGACAAGAGCGGCTCGGAGATGTCCACGCCGAGCACGCTGCCATTCGGAACACACTCGGCCGTTGCGATCG
>CAZITF010000063.1:0-5497 GCA_964542095.1 uncultured Rhodobacterales bacterium | reverse complement strand
CTTGCGCCCGTGCCGCAGCCAATGTCGAGTACTCGGTCAGTCGATCGCGGGGCCGCGCTATCGAGCATCATGTCCAGCATACCGGCCATTGCGGTATCCAACGCGTGCTCATGTTCGATCCATTTCAGACCCGCCGGTGACGTCCAGTAGTTCGCCTGAGCTTCGTTTGTCACCATTGCGCTTTGCTCCACTGTTCCCAACCTGGCCGGCCACCATCAGTCCTTCTTAGGTTCGAAGGCTCCCACGACATCGCTGCGGGACAAGATTGCGCCAACTGCAGTGATGTCAATCATCATGCCAATCGAACGTGCCGTTGTCACTTAGCACTTAAATGTGAAAATGCGGTTGTTTTGGAGACGAAACCGTTCAAACCCGTGGGGTTAGACCCTTAAGCAAAGATCACGTTCCACACCTAGCCAGCATCGTCGAATGTTCGGGACTCAGCGCTTTCTTCGATACAAAAAAGAAGCGTGATCAAGCCCCATATAGCCAGAATGTGCCAAAACTCATATGTTTATGTCACTGGCGAAAACGACCGTTTCAAGCAATCACAGATTTTCGGTAGCGGACCTTGGCGCAGTGGCAGCGAATTGACGCTCTGTCCCGCATTGCCGCTATCCGAACACCTGGCGGCCAAGGCCCGTCAAGAGCCCAACCGGGCCCTACGTCAATGCGTCTACAACGATCGGATTGATCAGATGCGGTTCGGTCAGCGCCGCCATATGCCCGCCTCGCTCGATCCGTCTGAAACGCCATTCAGGAGCGTTCTCCTCCATCAGGTCGACAATCTCGCGAATGGACCGGACCGTGTCTCGTGCTGACACGACCGTAGTGTCGCCGGGCAGATCCTCCCGCCATTCGGCGAACGATGTCTCCTCGTTCATCACCGCATCCCATTCATGGAAGTTCGGCATGAGCGCCCGCGCGAACTTGGTCTTTCGGTCATCCGGCATCGCATCCCAGCTTCCGGCGCCGGTCCAGTAGTTCGCGAACACTTCGGCAGCGGCCTCCCATGTCCCGGCTCCGCCATTGGTCTTGATCGCATCCCTCAGGGTGACCGCTTCCTGGTAGGCCTCGGTCCGGCCAAATTTTCTTAGAAGATAGAAAGGATTAGGCTCGATGAGGACCAGGCGGCGAACTTTTGGTTTATGCCTTGCGGCCGCCATCATCGCGACACTACCGCCAAACGAGTGCCCGACGATCGAAATCTCGCCCGATCCTGTCGGCGCAAAGGGGTCAACCAATCGGGCCTGGTCGGTCAATCGTTGCGCGCCGTCATCTTTCCAGGCACGGGTCTCGCCATAGCCGTGGAGATTGACTGCGATGACATGGAACTTGCCAGCGAGCGTCTCCATCAG
Source organism: uncultured Rhodobacterales bacterium (assembly GCA_964542095.1). Classification (GTDB taxonomy): domain Bacteria; phylum Pseudomonadota; class Alphaproteobacteria; order Rhodobacterales; family Rhodobacteraceae; genus Tateyamaria. The sequence goes on along the minus strand of CAZITF010000063.1, from coordinate 4,139 downwards.
GCTCCGCCATTGTCGGGCACCGGCGACGCTTGAATGAATGAGGATGACCTTCTCGCCGCTTCCCGCTTCGATGAAGTCTGTCTCATCCAGCTTCATAGCTAACCTCCGAGCGACGCTTTCCACTAAACGTATCATACGATGCTGAAATCAGGAAACGGCCTGAGTCCCGCCCAATCTGACCTGCCACTGAACTTTCATCCAGCCGGAACCGGAGCCCTTTGGGTTGATACGCCGATTGGCGCAGGTGGAGCAACCGACAGATGCGCGGAGTTTTCATGTGACGCAGCGCGGCTGTCGGTTGCGGTTAGCAGGTGCTCGGCGAACGCCTTTGGAGTCTGGTAGCCGAGGGCGGAATGTGGCCTTTGCTCGTTGTAGTCGGCGGCCCAGGCGCGGATTGCGGAACGGGCATGGGCCATGTCGCGGAACATAGTCTCGTTCAAAAGCTCATCGCGCATACGGCCGTTGATGGGGAAGACGGCCCCGCTCCTGAGAAGGGACCGTATACTGGTCCTATTTTGCAGAAGGAGCATTCCCATGAACCCAGCCACCGTGGGCCTTGATCTGGCCAAGAACGTGTTTCACGTCCATGTCGCCGACGCGTCCGGTAGAACGATCGCCAGCAAGCGGCTTACGCGTCGTGAGCTTTTGCCTTTCTTCGAGTCATTGCCCTCTTGCCTGATCGGTATCGAGGCCTGTGCGACTGCCCACAACTGGGCCCGACAGTTGCAGAGGCTCGGCCATAATGTGCGTCTCATTCCACCAGGTTACGTCAAACCCTTCGTGCGGCGGGGGGCGAAGAACGACGCCACTGATGCGACCGCCATTTGTGAAGCGGTGACTCGTCCCAATATTCGCTTTGTCCCGATCAAATCGCGCGAGGATCAGGCATTTCTGATGCTGCACCGAGCCCGAGGGCTTCTGGTCCGGCAGAGAACCATGACGGCTTGCGCCTTTCGAGCGCATTTGGCCGAATATGGAGTGATCGTCCCACAGGGACGGCACCGAGTCGATGCCCTCGTCGCGAAGCTGGACGAGATCCGAGAAGAACTACCAGAGAATGCGTGCTTCGCTTTGGATGCTCTCGTCGGGCAATTAGATGCGCTGAACCAACAGATCGATAGGATCGACGGCAGGTTAGCGGAGATACATAAAACCAATTCGATCTGTCGCTTGCTTGCGACCATACCGGGGATCGGACCGATTACCGCAACAGCCTTTGCAGCGACCATCCCAGACCCGTCGGCGTTTCGATCAGGGCGGGAGTTTGCTGCCTGGCTTGGGCTGACGCCACGACAAAACTCATCGGGTGGCAAACACAGGCTTGGAGGCATTACCAAACAAGGTGACCGATATCTTCGCCATCTGTTGGTCCTCGGAGCGCGTACTGTGGTCCGGTACCCAAAGGCCCGCTCCCGCGTAGATGGCCCATGGATCGAGGCTTTGCTGGAACGCCGCCGCCCCATGGTCGTTGCTGTCGCGGTCGCAAACAAGCTGGCGCGAACTATATGGGCAATGCTCTCCACAGGAGAAGTATTCCGGAACGCTCACACCTGACGGATCAATAAAATAAGGAACTACGAGATGGCACAAGTGCAATAACAGCGTGATGGAAAATCGGCAGAGCTGAGGATCGAGAAAGCCCGAAGAGCTTTAAGCGCGTCAGAGCGCGTCCCGTTGATGAGGCCTCGATCCGCGGACACCATCAGGGCCAGCAGTCATGTATGGGCTGCACGAACAGGCCGAATACATGAACGCACCGGCCGATGAAAATCACGTTCAAAACACTTGCGCCCGCGGGACCGTCTATACATGAAGCTTTCCACGAAACCGTTCTGCATCGGTTTGCCGGGAGCGATGTAATGCCATTCGACGTCGCGCTCGGCGGCAAAGGTTAAGATCGCGTTACTGGTCAGTTCGGTGCCGTAGCACCTCGGGAAGAAGCGCTGGTTTAAGGTTATGGCCACGCGCGCAGCCCTCAGATAACGCAGCGGGTGGCCATAACCGGTTCTCAGGTCTCAACAGTGGTTTTGCACAAACCACACTGCTGAGGAGACCGGCTATGACCGCTACCGATACTACCGCCGTGACCGTTCTGGTCGCCATCGACATTTCTAAGTATCGGCACGAAGTGCTGATCGCCATTCCGAGCAAGAAGCGCCGTCGTCGGTTAACGATCACCAACACGCTGGACGACTTTCAGCGCCTGGCCGCAGCGCTCGCCGACTATGACCTGCCGGTTAGGATCGGATTCGAGGCGACCGGCAACTACCACCGGCCGCTCGCCTATCACCTCGGTCAGGCCGGATTCGAGCTGAAGCTTGTGTCTTCGGTTGGACTGGCCCGGACCCGCGAAGCTCTTCACAACAGCTGGGACAAGAACGATCCGAAGGACGCCCAGGTCATCCTGCACATGCTCGAGATCGGCGCGGTGCAGTTCTTCCACGATCCGCTGGTGACCGGCACCGCCGACATCCAGGAACTGTCGAAGACGCACGAGATTGTCTCACGTTCGAAGACCGAGCTCTGGCATCGTATTCTGACACACTATCTGCCGCTGTACTTTCCCGAGGCCGAGCGCTTTCACCGCAGTTCGCGCACCGATTGGTTCTTGGCATTCCTCGAGAAGTACCCGACGCCGCACATGATCACCGCCATGAGCCGCGAGGCCTTCGTTGCCGATGCGTGGCAGGTGGTCGGCAGGAAGGTCTCAAAAGAACGCTTACTCTCAGATATTTACGCAACAGCGGTTGGTTCAGTGGGATTACCCATTCACCCGGAGTCAGACGCCGTTCGTATGTTCCGCCTTGTACTGGCCGAAGGCCGAAGCCTGGTTCGCCAGCGCAACGAGATCGAGGCGCGGGCCGTCGAGCTTCTATCCGATCATCCCGATTACCAGCTTCTGACAACCATCCCCGGCATCGGCCCGATCAACGCCTTGACCATCCTGGCCGAAGCCGGGAATCTGCGCCGTTTCCGCCATCACCGCCAATTCCTGAAGTTCTGCGGCATGGACCTCGCAACCGTGCAGTCCGGCATGTTCCGAGGCCAAAGCCGCATCTCGAAGTATGGTAATGCACGGCTTCGCAGAACTCTATGGATGGCTGGCCAGGTTGCCGTGCTCAAACGCACGAACAGCTTCCGCGACAAGTTCGAACGCTACATCGCGCGGGACCGACACAATGCCCATCTGCGCCGCAAGGCCTACACCGCGATCGCGGCCAAGATGGCGCGCACCGTACACGCCGTGGTCAAACACGGCGAACCCTATCGCCCCTTCTTCGAGGGGGTGAGCCCAGGCGGAAGGACCCTTGTCTGATCAGAGCCGTGGAGGCAGTTCGCTGACCTCGTAGATAATGTTCAGGTCTTCCGCTTGGGATTTTGGATCTCGTCTTAAGGACGGTGAGGGCCGCCATCGCGCGTACCCTGTGTTTGCTATGGGAGAGACCGCTTCTTGACGGCGGAGACCGCTTGGGCAACCATATCAGGGCATTCGGGGCACCGGATGCCCCATGACCTGCTGACCTAAGCAGCCAAATCTTCCCAACATAGGACGTTGTCGCTGACAATCATACCCGGCTTGCCCCGTCGCTCCATCACCCGGCCCAGTTCCTTCGCGACGCGCCTGCCGGAGATCGATGTGTCCGGGATCGCTGCCAAGCACTCCCGGGTCACGTCATCGACGACGTTCAGGACACGAAACCGCCGCCCGCAGGCGAGCTGGTCATGTACGAAATCCAGAGACCAACGGGCATTGGGCTTCGCCTCAACCAGGATCGGGGCTCGCGTGCCGATGGCTTTGCGTCTGGCCCGGCGCTTGCGCACCGCCAGACCTTCTTCGCGATACAGCCGGTAGATGCGGTTGATACCCGACGGCTCACCCTCGCGGCGCAAGAGCACGAACAGGCGCCGATAGCCGAACCTGCGCCGCTCGTTCGCCAGGTCGCGCAGCCGCTGGCGCAGTACCGTCTCGGGCGGCCTGACGGACCGGTAGCGGACCATCTTGCGATCCGCGCCGACAATCTGGCAGGCCCGCCGTTCCGACAGGCCCATCCGGGCCTGCAGATGCGCGACGGCCGCGCGCTTCACGGCGGGCCTTACCATTTTTTTGAAAGCAGTTCCTTCATCGCCGCCGCATCAAG
>CAZITF010000062.1:0-12459 GCA_964542095.1 uncultured Rhodobacterales bacterium | reverse complement strand
CAGGTCGGTCATGGTGGGCAGCAGTCCTTTTTTCAGTCGTACATCCCGGCCGGTTCATCGCGGCTCAGGTCGCGGATGCCCATGGCAGTTTCCTGCGCCTTGGACAAGGACCAGCGCACCCGCGTGGCATATCCCATCGCCCGTCCCGACAGGCGGATTTGCTGGCTGGCGCGCGGTTTCAACCGTCCTTTTTCCAGATAAACGCTTGGTTCCAGGGACAATTCCTGCGTTCCGTCATGGCGAAACACCCATATTTCGCCGCTTTTGAGGGCAATCGACACAGCCGTGCCGCCCATGTCCAGTTCCGCATCCACCTCGGGGTGCAGGTGAAAGCGAATGTCATAGGGAATACCGCCCAACGTCTTGGCATCCATCGCCCGGTCGAACTGCCGCTTTTCGTGCTCATCCAGCGCCAGCAGCATATCCTCGCCCGCCATGCCCCGCCCGTCGAATGTCAGCTCAAGCTGGCGGGCGTGGGTCAGACCATGGGTGCGGCTGTAGCCGTTGTGGCCGCCCTGAAAGCGCAGGCCATCGGAAGCCTGTGACACCTCGATCGGGACATGATCGGGTGCGTCGATCAGGATTTCGCTCGCCTCACCGCGTCCCGCGTCGCCCAGCCGCGCGCTGGAATAGCCATCCAGCGTCAACGCCGAATGGGATGGCGTGGCCCGCCCGGCGCGCCGCCAGTTCGCTCCAAAGCTGGCACCGGACCCGCAATTCACGATCAGCGGGCGACGCCCGGAGGTCAGCTCGAACGCAAGGGTCGATGCATGGGCATTGTGGCTGGCCTCCGGTGCAGGCGGTTTGGCCGCGTCGATGATCACGCTGGTGCGCCCCGCGCTCAGCCGGGCATAGCCCATCGACAGCCCGTCCGCCTGCCGCGTGCGCACGCCGGACGAGGCCAGCGCATGATCCAGCCACCCCTCCTGCCCGCGCCCACCGCCATGAAAGCGGGCCAGCCCTCCGTCGGAATGGCGCAGGGTGCGCAGGGTTGGCGTGATCCGCTCGATCGCGGCCATATGGGCGTCAGGCACAGGCTTGCCTGCATCCTCAAGGGCTGCGGCGGCCCAGGTGAGCAGGGTGTACACTGCCAGCAACTCTTCGGGATTGCGGGTCGGCAACCCGCCTTCGGCATCGATCTTCTTGTCGCATTCGCGCGCAAGGGCGGCGATGGCGGGCGGGGCGAGGTCTTCCATCCCTTCCAGCGACAGCCCGGCATAGATCAGCCCCGTCAGCGCCTCGAACCGGGGCAATCCGGGCGCCGCTGCGTGCCAGCGCCTGGACAGGAACCGGGTCTGCTGGCCCAACGACAGATAAAACGCATCGGGTTCCTGCCCCTCAAGCCCGCGCAGCAGGAACAGCGCGTGGTTGATCCAGCGGATCAGGCGACGGCCCGTCAGATCGGGCGTCCATCCCGGCCCGCGCCCCTTGCCATAACGGGCAATCCAGCCCCACAGCCAGCGTTGCCCGACCTCACGGCATTTGGCATCGCCCACGGCCGCCAGATCGTCGAGCCAGGCAAAGCCGTGCAAGGCATCCTCGAACGCCCTGTCAGGCGCTTGCACATCCCACAGTTCGGTATCCGGGGCTTCGACCAATGCACCCGCGAACAGGTAATTGCCCGCCACCAACTGGCGACCACGGGCAAAACTGCCGATGGTGCGCGGCTCGGGCGCGGACACAAAGGCCGTGACCGCCCCGGCGCGGGTCGACCGGGCCGCGTGCCAGCGGTTTAGAAACCGGGCCTTGCGTGCGGAAAACCCGAAAGTGGTGGTCATGGTCACTGCCTCGATGCGTCTTCATGCGCGTTTGCGCGCAGCATAGCTTGCGCCAAAGCCCAAGTCACGCAACCTCAAGCAGATTTGCGCAAGGCCGCAATGTAAAATCCGTCCATGTGGCCAAGTTCCGCCCATAGATCAGGGCGCAGACGCAGGCCGCCTTCCTCGGTGATCCAGTCCGGATTGATGCCGGGCAGGGCCAGCGCATCGCGGTCGACAGACAGGCCGCGGTGGCGCTCCAGCGCCTCTTCGATCTGCACCTCGCCCTCGTCCGGCAGCAGCGAACAGGTGCAAAAGACCATCCGCCCGCCGGGTTTCAGCAAGGTCAGCGCATGGTCGATCATCCGCCCCTGCAACTCGATCAGCATCCCGAATTCCGAGCCGTCCTTGGCAAAGGGCAGATCGGGGTGACGCCGAATCGTGCCTGTTGCGGAACAGGGCGCATCGAGCAGGATGGCGTCATACTGCCCGGTGAGGTCAAACACATCCGCCACCTGCGTGGTCGCGCTGAGGCCCGTGCGGATCAGGTTCTGCGCCACCCGCTCCATCCGACCGGCCGAGATATCGACCGCCGTCACATCGGCCGCCCTGGCCGCCAGTTGCATGGTCTTGCCGCCGGGGGCGGCGCACAGATCCAGCACCGCTTCGCCCTTTTGCGGGTTCAGGACGCGGGCGGGGACGGCGGCGGCGGCATCCTGTACCCACCAATCGCCGCTGGTAAATCCCGGCAGGGTCGACACCTGCCCCGCATTGACCAGTCGTACGGACCCGGTGGGCAGCACGGTGCCCCCCGTGGCCTCGGCAACGGCGGCGGGATCCGATTTGGGTGTCAGATCAAGCGGTGTGGGCGCAAAAAACGCCGTCTCCATCCCCCCCACGGCCTCTGCCCCCCAGGCCTGCACCAGCGGCTTGCGCAGCCAGGACGGCAAGCGGGGGATGCGCAGGGTCGGCCACTGTTCCGGGCCCTTGTCGGCCACCTTGCGCAGCACCGCGTTGACCAGCCCCTTGAGGTGGCCATAGCGTTTGTGTTTCGAGATGATGGTGACCATCGCGTTGACGACGCCATGCGCCGCCTCGCCCTGACACAGCTCGTACGTGCCGATGCGCAGGGCGTTGCGCACGGTGGTGGCGGGGTATTTCTGCAAGTGACGCTGCAACAACCGGTCGATGCGTTCCATACTGCGCAGGGTCTCGGTGGCCAGACGCTGGGCACGGGCGCGGTCGGCGGGGTCCAGCCGGTCGAGCGCCCCGGCACCGATCACTTCGGACATCAGCTTGCCCTCGCCCATGATCTGATCCAGCAGGTAGATCGCGCTGCGCCTTGCGGCTAGGCCAATGTCGCTCATGAAGTGTCCTTGAAATGTCACACCCGCCTTGCCGGGATCAGGATCGGGCGTATATCAATCCCATAGCCCAAGAGGAAGCCCATGAGCGACGATCCCGATCCCACCGACCTGCCCCCCGCCGCGCAACGCGCATTGGCCGAGGCCGAAGAACGGCGCAAGGCCGCCAAGGCGCTGGAGTTGCCCCCCGAATTGGGCGGACGCGACGGGCCGGAACCGGTGCGCTATGGCGATTGGGAAAAGAAGGGGATTGCGGTGGATTTTTGACGGGGGGGTGTTTGCAGGTGCGCGCGCTGCGCGGACACAGCGTTCGTTTGAACAGGACACCACCCAGCCCGGAATCAAGCCACGGGCGCGTCGCCATTGTCTCTCGGATCAATGGCGACCAATCGCCAGCCCGTCCCGTCGCAACACAGGTGCGCCGACGATAGGTCGGCATGGCGATGGTCCGGCTCCCGTCGGCAAAAATGCGCAACCAAAAAAAAGTTCTCACCCCCCCCGTAGGACGGGCTTCAGCCCGCCATCCAGCAAACATCCCCTGCTCCGCCTATGCGGGACGCAGCGGACGTTCGACGTCAAGCGACACACCCGCCGTGCATCGCCGGACCGCGGGATGGCGATGCCCCCACCTGGAGCGGTGCAATTCATGACAGCCAGGTGCATCTTCCCTCTGAACTCAACGCCCACGGCAGCCAGATCGCCAGCCCGGGGGGCGGTCTGGCCCCTCTCGGCAGATTTGGCCGGGGCCAATCGCCTGCCGGGCAGTGGATTGCACAGTGCCTTCGGCTTGAGTCCGTGCAAGGTGCAGGGATGCAAGGTCCGACAAGGGTTCAAAGCAGGTGTTGGGCGTGTGACCAAGTAATCCGCCCACCCGCTGTCCATCCCTCCAACGCCGGTCGTCCAGAATCTACCGCAGACTGAACATCGCGCTGTCGCCTGCGCCGCGATCAGAGGTGAACTTGATCTGCCCGTCCGCGCTGGCCTGCACTTCCTGGCAGTTGTAGCCAAGCGCGTCGCCGCCCCAAAACAGGTCGCGGCAGAAATAGCCGTCGCGCCATGACCACGTGCCCTCGACATCCCAGAATGACCCACGCCCCTCGATCTGGCCGTCAGGGGTCACCGTCAGCTTGACCAGCGGGCGGGTCAGGGTCTTGCCCTGCACCAGCTGCACGAACTCGCTCTGTTCATTGACCTTGACCAGCTCCGCCCAGCCAGGGCTTGCGGTCATAACTGCAATGGCGGTCGCGATCATCATGCGCATGGCTGGTTTCCCCGTGGCTACGACGTATTACCCAAGGATACGTGGCAACCGCGCATTTGGTTCACTCTGCCCGTCGAGAATTTTCGCACGTCGGCGGTTTTCAGCGCCTGAGGCCCAGAACATCCAGCATGTCGTATTGCCCCGGCGCGCGGTCCATCGCCCAAAGGGCTGCCTTGAGCGCGCCCTTGGCAAAAAGCGCGCGGTCAGTCGCCATGTGGCGCAGCACGATGCGCTCTCCGGGGCCTGCAAACAGCACATCATGCTCGCCAACAATGTCGCCGCCCCGAATGGCTGAAAACCCTATATCGCCGCGCCTGCGCGCCCCTGTTATCCCGTCGCGGCCCGCATCGCGCACATGATCCAGCGCCACACCGCGCCCTTCGGCGGCGGCCTCGCCCAGCATCAGCGCGGTGCCCGATGGCGCGTCGACCTTGTGATGGTGATGGGCCTCGACCACCTCTATGTCGAAATCCTCGTCCAGAGCGGCGGCCACCTGTTTGGTCAGTTGCACCAGCAGGTTGACCCCGAGGCTCATGTTGCCGGCCCGCACGATGGGCGAGTGGCGCGAGGCAGGTTCAAGCTGTGCGATCTGATCGTCCGTCATGCCGGTGGTGCCGATGATATGGGCGGCACGGGCCTGCGCTGCGGTATGGGACAGGGCGATGGTTGCCTCGGGTGCCGTGAAGTCAATGACAGCGCGGGCTTTTGACATAGGCTCCAGCGGATCGTCCCAGACCTGCACGCCCATCGCCTGCCCGCCCATCGCCTCGCCCACGTCGCGGCCCACCCAGTCGTGGCCTGGCCGTTCCAGCGCGCCGACCAGACGCAGTGCGTCACTTTCGACAACTGAGCGGATCAGCATCTGGCCCATACGCCCCGATGCGCCCGCAATCACGATCCCCGGCAAGTCTGTCATGTCTTCAGCCCTCGTCTGGCAGTTTCCCGCTGTCCTAGCGTGCGCGGGGCCGCTTGGCAAAGGGGCGCGGCCCCCTTAGATGGGGGATATGGGAAAGAACAGATTTCATGAGGGCGGCGGCCCCTCGCAACGACAGCTTCGTGTGGCGGAACTGATTCGGCGCACACTGGCCGAAGTGCTGGCGCGCGGCGACGTGCACGACCCCGACCTCAACCGGATGTCGATCACCGTCGGCGAAGTGCGCACCTCGCCCGATCTCAAGATCGCGACGGCCTACGTGCTGCCGCTGGGCGGACAGGGGCAAGAGGATGTGCTCAAGCTGCTGGCCCGCAACAAGGGCGAGCTGCGCCGCGCTGTCTCCAGGAAGCTGGCGCTGAAATTCGCGCCCGACCTGCGCTTCCAGCTGGACGAGACGTTCGACCGGATGGACGACACGCGCCGGATGCTGGACCAGGACGACGTGCGCCGGGACACCGAGGCATGATACGCGCCGTCCTTCTGGCACTGCTTGTCTGGGCGGCACCCGCATCGGCAGCCGAATGCGAAAATATCCGGTTCGAGGATGCAGGCTACACCATCTGCACCGTGGATCTGACCAGCGAAACGCTGCGCCTGTTTCTCTATGACGACAGCGGCGCGCCCTATGGCCAGTTCGGCGCAATCGAGAGTGACCTGAACGACAAGGGCCAGTCACTCGGTTTTGCCATGAATGCAGGCATGTATCACGACGACCGCGCGCCCGTGGGTCATTACGTGGAAGACGGGCAAGAGATCATGCGCGTGATCCCCAATGCCGGACCCGGCAACTTCGGCCTGCTGCCCAACGGCGTCCTGTGCATCCGCGAGGGTCGCGCGGATGTCATCGAAACACTGCGCTTCGTGAAAGAGGCACCGGACTGCGCCTACGCCACGCAGTCCGGTCCGATGCTGGTGATCGACGGCGCGCTGCATCCACGCTTTCTGAAGGACAGCACATCGCGCTATATCCGCAACGGGGTGGGCACCAGCGCGGATGGCAAGACGGCGGTCTTTGCGATCTCGGACAGCCCGGTGACTTTTTACGAATTTGGCCGCCTGTACCGCGATTACCTGACGCTGCCCAACGCGCTGTTTCTGGATGGCAACATCTCCAAGCTCTATGCGCCACAGCTGAATCGCAACGATTTCGGGTTTTCCATGGGGCCTGTTGTCGGCACCGTCAGGGCCGCCGATTGACAAGGGCGCAGGCCCTGCGCTAGGCGGCGTCTTTCCGACAGGCACGAAAAGGTATCTCATGGGCCGCACACGCAAAGGGCGCGACATCTCCGGCTGGTTGATCGTCGACAAACCCGCCGGGCCGACCTCGACCGCGGTGGTGAACAAGGTCCGCTGGGCGTTGGGTGCGAAAAAGGCGGGCCATGCAGGCACGCTTGATCCTGACGCAACCGGTGTGCTGGCTGTCGCCCTGGGCGAGGCGACCAAGACGGTGCCCTACATCACCGACGCGCTCAAGGCCTACCGGTTCACCGTGCGGCTGGGGCAGTCCACCAACACCGACGATGCCGAGGGCGAGGTGATCAATTGCTCCGACACCCGCCCGACGGATTCGCAGATCAAGGACGTGCTTGGCGCTTTTGTCGGCGACATCATGCAGGTGCCGCCCAAATTTTCCGCCGTCAAGATCGACGGCGAACGCGCCTATAAACTGGCCCGCAGCGGCGAGGATGTGGAAATCGCGGCCCGCCCCCTTTGGGTCGAGGAACTGTTGATGATCGACCGCCCCGATCCCGATCACGTGACGCTGGAAATGACCTGCGGCAAGGGCGGTTATGTGCGCGCCATCGCGCGCGATCTGGGCGCGGCACTGGGCTGTTACGGTCACGTGCGCGACCTGCGCCGTATCTGGTCAGGGCCTTTTGACGCCAAAGACGGGCTGACCCTCGATCAGGTCGAAGCGATGGCCCGGACGCCCGAACTGGATGCGCACCTGCGTCCCGTCGCGGATGGTCTTGCCGACCTGCCCGAACTGCGCGCCACGCCCGAAGGGGCCACACGCATGCGCAACGGCAATCCGGGCATGGTACTGGCCAGCGACGTGGAATATGGCGAGGAATGCTGGGCTTCGCTCGATGGCGTGCCGGTGGCCGTGGGCCGCTACAAGGCGGGCGAGTTGCACCCGGCGCGGGTCTTCAACCTCTGACTGGCCCGCGCGGTCAAATGTTACAGGAATCCGGCACGCGATCAGCCCTGCGTGAGGTCTCTTTCCGTTCGGAACCGATCAGTCCATATTCAGGTCATCGCACCCGAAACCAACCAAAGGGACTGAAACACATGACACCGATCACACTGCGCACCCTTGGCACCGTCCTCACCGCAGGGGCATTTGCCACCATCGCTTTCGACGCCTTCGGCCAGGCGCTCAGCCCGCTTCTCGGCTATGCCAAACTTGCCCCGGTCGGGCTTGCTGGCGCGTCGCTCAAGGCGATCTTCGGGGCCAATCCTGCGGGGGCGGCCTATCTGCTGCACACGCTGACCGGGCTGGTCCTTTACGCGGTGGGCTATTTCGCGATTGCCCGCCCGGTCCAGTTGATGGTCGCCCCGCGCCTGCACTGGTCGGTGACGGCAGTGGCCTATGGCGTCGTGCTCTGGGTCTTTGCGCTTTACGTCATGGCGCACCTTGTGACCGGCAACAAACCCTTCCTCGGCTGGACCGGCATCATCTGGGTGGCCCTGTGGGGGCACATCGTCTACGGCTTCGTCGCCGCTGCGATCATGGAGGCCAGGGGCGCCGTCCTCGATCTGCGCCGCCGCCCCGAGGCCGTTCGCGCCGAATGACCCATGCTGAGCCCTGGGCCGCCCCGACCGCCGGGGCGTCCCATTCTTGGCGTTGCGCAAGTCCTGCGTCACTGGCACAACCCGACCCATGATCACCCGCACCCACACCAAGGGCGACGCGCCCTCGACCGCCATCTATTCGGACTGCGAACGCTATCGCTACAGCCTGACGCGGGTCTGGGACGACGGCGGGAAGCGGGTGAATTTCGTCATGCTCAACCCCTCTACCGCGACCGAAGTGCAGAACGACCCGACAGTCGAGCGTTGCGAGCGGCGGGCGCGGACACTGGGCTTTGGCAGCTTTGCGGTCACGAATATCTTCGCCTGGCGTGATACCGACCCCAAGGCGATGCGCGCCGCTGCAGACCCCGTCGGCCCGGACAATGATACCGCCATTCTTGAATGCGCCGCATGGGCCGATCACGTGATCGCGGCCTGGGGCACCCATGGCGCGCATCTGGGGCGGGGGGAGCAGGTGGCGGCTCTGCTGGCTGGTCTTGCACGGCCCCTGTTTCACCTGGGACTGTCCAAGGCGGGCCACCCGAAACACCCGCTCTACCTGCCCTACACCCAATCGCCAGAGCCGTGGTCATTGGCGGCGCCAAGCCCTTAATATGGCGTTAACCACTTGATCTAAAACACTTTGATTTGGCGCAGGGTGCCGATCTATACCTCCCTTGGGGCAGTTCGCCCGATGATGGGATGGCACCATGTTGTGGCTTGCAGGATTGATGGGTCTTCTGGCAGTCGGCGCGCTTGGCGTGGTCGACATGGATGGCGACGGCGAGGACGAGGCAGCCGAAGACGAAGCGCAAGAGACCAATGTGGAAAACGGCGACACCATAGCCGCCACCGATCCGGCGGGCACGACTGAAAACGATCCGTCCTCCGGAAACGATGGCGATGACATCCTGCGCGGTTCAAACGGCGACGATACGATTGAGGCGGGGGCAGGCAATGACAGCGTACAAGGCGAAGATGGCGGTGACGTGCTGGCGGGCCAAGGCGGCGATGACACGCTTTTTGGCGGCAATGGCGACGACACTCTGAACGGTGGCGCAGGAGACGACTCCCTGCAAGGCTCTGACGGTGACGATCTGGTCAGGGGTGGCGACGGCGACGATGCGGTACATGGCGGCCTCGGGTCTGATACGCTCTCCGGCGGGGCGGGCAGTGATACGCTGTTCGGCGGTTGGGGCGATGATCTTGTCAACGGTGTCGAGGACGACCCGGACACCGACGACCTGGATGACACCGACGAGGCCGACTATCTGAACGGCGGCGGTGGCGCCGATACCATCATCGCGGGCAACGACGACGTTGTGACCACTGGCGATGGGGCGGACACCATCGTGGGCGGCAGCTGGATCACCGAAGGCCACGCGATGGAGATCATCGACTTCGATGCCGAGGACGACAATATCCTGCTGGTCTACGAGGACGGTTCAGAGATACCCGACATCCAGCTGCAAGCCGATCCGGGCAACCCGGACGTGACGCAGGTGTTCATGGACGGGGTGGCGGTGGCCAACATCCTGAACAGCGCGGGCATCACGATCGAGGATATTTCGGTCATGCCGCTCAGCCTCGCGCAGTCTGCCGGGATGGCCCCGGCCTGACCGGGCGGCGGCGCGAACGCAGCATCGGCAAAAAGGCTTTGCCATCCCCGTGATTCTTTCCTATACGCGCGCAATTCCGGTTTGGGCCGGATATCTTGGCCCCGTGCTGGACGACATCCCGGCCGGCGGCGTCTCACTCTAACCTGAAAAGGAGATCCCGATGTCGATCACTGCTGAAGAAAAAGCCCGCGTCATGAAGGAATTCGCGACCAAGGAAGGCGACACGGGTTCGCCCGAAGTTCAGGTTGCCATCCTGTCCTCGCGCATCGCGACGCTGACAGAGCATTTCAAAACGCACAAGAAAGACAACCACGGCCGCCGTGGTCTGCTGAAAATGGTGGCCCTGCGCCGCAAGCTTCTGGATTACACCAAGGCCAAGGACGAGGCCCGCTATCAGGACCTGATCAAGCGTCTGGGCCTGCGCCGCTAATCACGCCTCGCTGCCATTTCAGAGAATACCCGCCTGGTTTGGCGGGTATTTTTTTGTCAATGTACAACCCAGCCGCGCACCATCGCGGCAATACAGGCGGCCATGGGCTGGCCCGCCTCGACATCCGCCGCCGACCTGATCACGACATTCAATCCGATGGACGCGGTCATCAAAACCTCGGCAGAACCGGCGACATCCAGCGTCTGTGACACCTCGCCGTTTTCCTTGATCCGTTCCAGCGCGTCGCGAAATCCGCAGCGCAGCATTGCATAGAAACGGTCGCTGCGCAGGACCACATCCGCGTCGCTGCCTCCGAATTCGACAATCGAATTGATCATCAGGCACCCCCATTGGCTGCCTTCGAAAGCGCATTCGCGCATACAGCGAACCTCGAACCAACGCGCCAACCCCTCCAGCGTGCCATCCGCCATACCCGGCAACATCTCGGCTTCGAACCGGTCGAGATAAGCGTCGAGCGCTTTGAGAAAAAGCACCCTCTTGCCGCCATAGGCGGTCTGGAGGCTGAACCGGGTAATGCCGGTTTCCTCCTCCATTTGCCGCGTACCGAGGCTATGAAATCCGGTCTGCCAAAACGCCAGAACCGCCGCGCCCAGCGCGGTTTCGGCATCTACTTTTCGGGCCCTCGCCATCGTGAAATCTCCCGCGTTGACTTATCTAGCCAAATGGATAGTATCAATTCAATCCACTCGGATAGAATATAACATTAAACGTGCCCCGCAACAGAAAGGCTCGCCATGTCATTTGAAACTGCCATTGCAATCTACGCATTGATCACGCTGGTACTCCTGGGGAATGAAATCATGTTCACCTACGCGACCCAGGGTTTCGCGTTTGGCTTTTCCTCGAATCGACCGGCCATCGAAAAATCGCCGCTGGGCCTGCGGATCGAACGGACCTATCGGAATCAGGCGGAGTCGGCGGCCTATATCCTGCCGGCCCTGGTCCTCGGCGCGCTCAGTGGCCTGCAAACCCCCGGGCTTCAGACGGCCGCGCTGGTGATCGTGCTGGGGCGTGCTCTGTTTGCAGTGCTTTACTACACCGGCTTGCCTCTGGCCCGGGTCCTCGGTTTCGTGATGGGCTCGTTCGGATCACTCTACGTGATCATCGCACTCCTGCTGACGATCTAGACGCACCGCCCGGGGTCGGCGGGTGGGCGCATTTGCGCCAGCAAACAGAGCCACCCGACCGATCACACATACATCCGCCAATGATGCGCAGGCGCAAAACCGACCAGCCGCTTTGCCTTGGCTATGGAATAAAACGTCTCCCGCGGTCCCATTTCGGACACAGGCACATCGGCGTAATACCGCGCCACGATCGCATCCGTCTCCAGATCGACCGAATGATCATCGTTGGCGACATTGAACACTTCATAGCCCAGCCCGTCGGTGTCGAGGCAGCATTGCACCATCTGCCCCAGATCACGGGCGTCGATATAGGCAAAGAAATTGCGCAGCCGCAGGTCCGGGTTCTCGACATAGGCCGGAAAATTCTGCGCATATTCGTGCGGCTCGATCACGTTGTTGATCCGCAGCCCGTAGATATCCGCGCCTGACCGCCGCTGGAAACTGCGGGCCGTGACCTCGTTACAGACCTTGGACATCGCATAGCTGTCTTCGGGGATCACCGGGTGATCCTCGTCCAGCGGCAGGTAGTCGGGCTTGCGCGTCCCATCCGCGAAACAGATGCCATAGGTCGTCTCGGACGAGGCAAAGATGATCTTGCGCACGCCCATTTTCAACGCAGCGTCGATCACGTTGTAGGTGCCCAGCGTGTTGGTGCGATACGTTTCGGCGTCCCCCGTCACCAGGATGCGCGGCACGGCGGCAAAGTGGACCACCGCGTCAAAGCGGGGCACGCCGGTGCCGGGCAGCAGGTCGTCGAAATTGGCGATGCTGCTGAGGGCGTCATAGACCTGGCCAAGGTCCGTCATGTCGCCAAGCCGGTCATCGACCCCGTCCATGTTCAGCGGCACCCGGTCAAAATTCACCACCCGGTGGCCGTGGTCGCGCAGGTAGGCGCAGGCGTGCCGCCCCGCCTTGCCCGATCCGCCTGTAAACAAGATGCGCATATCCGGTCCTTTCTTTTGTTCGAACATTAGGACGCCCCGCCGGAATGAACCAGCCCGACAGGCGCACCATTTTGGTGTGTCCGGGTGGCGCGCGCCGCCGCGGCCTGCCCGGTCAAATGCCGGGATGAGCGCCGCACGATGGTCACAGGCCAGAACGCTTTCAATTGGTCGCGTTCTCCTGTATGCGCGCACAATCTGAAAGCATG
>CAZITF010000061.1:0-12624 GCA_964542095.1 uncultured Rhodobacterales bacterium | reverse complement strand
CGAGGCCATCGCCGAAATGCGTCTTGCGGGCCTGCTCGACGCGTCGGGCCTGATCGGCAGTGCCGCCCAGACCGGATCGGCGCGCTGCATCGCGGATGGGCGGACCCATTCCTATGTGCTGCACGACGGCACCGCGACAGGCGGTCCGTTGATCACCATCACCAATCCCGATATCCGCGCCATCCAGATGGCCAAGGCGGCCCTTTATTCGGGCGCGCGCCTGCTGATGGACAAGTTTGGCGTGGACAAGGTCGACCGGGTCGTGCTCGCCGGGGCCTTTGGCGCACATATCTCGCCCAAACATGCCATGGTACTGGGCATGATCCCGGATGCGCCACTGGACAAGGTCACATCGGCCGGTAACGCCGCAGGCACGGGCGCGCGCATTGCGCTGCTTAACCGCAACGCGCGCAGCGAGATCGAAGAGACGGTGCACCGCATCCACAAGGTCGAAACCGCGATCGAACCGCGCTTCCAGGAGCATTTCGTGAATGCCTCGGCGATCCCCAATTCGGTCGATCCCTTCCCGATTCTGAACAGCATCGTCACGCTTCCGGATGTCAGTTTCAATTCCGGTGGCGGGGACCAGACACGCGGGCGGCGCAGGCGACGGGGCTAATCCGTTTTCAGTGGACTTTGCGTGTCGATTGCTGAACCTTTCACAGGAAAATTTCCGACTGGAGGCACGCAATGGCGATCGAAAATGCAGATCAGAAAGCATTTTGGGAACGCTTTTCAGAGCACTGGGTGACCCATCAGGCAGACCTTGACGGGTTGATGCAACCTGTTCTGGAGGGGGTCTTGCAGCGCGCAGACCTGCAAGAGGGCCACCAGGTGCTGGACATTGGCTGTGGCACCGGCACCAGCAGCGTGTACGCCAGCAAGGCCGTCGGAACAACCGGTGCCGTCATCGGCGCAGACATATCGGAGCCGATGTTGAAGCAAGCCAGACAAGCGACATCGGGCATTTCCAATGTCGAGTTCGTGACAGCAGACGTGGCCGACCATGCTTTTGAACCCGCTCGATTCGACCGGGTCATTTCGCGCTTTGGGGTCATGTTTTTTTTCGACCCGATTGCCGCGTTCAAGAACATCCGCAAATCCATGAAACCCGCAGCGCGGTTGAGCATGGCCTGTTGGTCCACACTTGATGCGAATCCATGGTTTCGCGTTCCCATGCTTGCGGCCAAGGATCGTCTGGGCGCGCCTCCTCCGGTCGATGCAGACGCCCCTGGCCCGCTTGCCTTTCGCAACATCGACCGGGTGCGCGGCATCCTGGAGTCCGCCGGATTCAGTGATTTCAATGCCGAAGCCGAAGACCTTTTTCTGACCCCACCGGGAGATTTGGATCATGTCGCGCGCCATGCCTCGATGATTGGACCCGCCGCGCGGGCGATGGAATATTTCGAGGCCGGCGAAGACGATTTCGAAGCCATCGCGGCTGCCGTCAGTGATGCCTTTGCCGAGTACATGCACCCGGAAGGCGCGCGGGTTCCGGCAAGGATCAATTTCTTTCGCGCGACGGCTGCCTGAGCCCAAGCGGCCTTGACGACGCACACGACAGGACTTATCCGGACATCCAGCGGCGGGTATGGTGAAAAGGTATCACGGCAGCTTCCCAAGCTTTAGTTACGAGTTCGATTCTCGTTACCCGCTCCAGACACTCGCGCATCTGATGTCGTGCCACACCTGCGCCGCCGCTCCGATCATCCGTGATCAGCGCGACACCCCACCCGGCCCCGACATCCATCGGCGCGATCCCGCCAGATAACCAATGATTGAATCGCCGTTCTGTGCAATACCGTCGATGTGTCACATTTGTTTTGAGTTGAGAGGTTAACAGACCATCAAGCGCCTCTGCCGCGCGACTGCCACAACCCAATCAAGACCAAGCAATGGAGCCGATCATGAAAGATATGCCACAGCACAGACTGTCCCCCGATGAGTGGGACGAGATCAACTTCCCGCGCCCCGACGTGCAGGGGTTTGACGAGGTGGTCGAGGCGGCCATTTCGCGCCGCGGGTTCATGGGCGGCGTGCTGGCCTTTGGGTCGGGGGCGGCTGTCATGGGCACTTCGATGCTCAAGGGGACAACAGCGTTGGCCGGTCAGTCCGACCGTTTCGCGTTTGCGCAATTGCCGATCCAGACGGACGGCACCGTCCATGTGCCCGAGGGCTATTCCTGGGATGTGCTGGTGCGCTGGGGCGATCCGCTGTTTTCGGATGCGCCTGCCTTTGACCCTGTCAACGGGGTCCCGTCCGCGGGATCGGATCGTGTGTTCGGTGAAAACACCGATGGGATGGAACTGTTCAACATCGGCGGCGGCAAGGAACTGATCGCGGTGAACAGCGAATATGTCAACCGCGACGTCAACCTGCCCAACACCGAAGATGGCACGCCAGCCTCTGCCGAGGACGTTGTGCTTTTGCAGCAATTGCAGGGTGTGACGGTGATGGAGGTGGCCGAAGGCCCGGACGGCTGGGCGGTTGTCGTCGACAGCCCCTACAACCGCCGCATCCACCACAACACGCCGATGACCATCGACGGCCCGGCCGCCGGGCACGATCTGATGAAAACCGAGGCCGACCCCACCGGAACGGCATCGTTGGGCACAATGAACAAT
This sequence comes from uncultured Rhodobacterales bacterium, assembly GCA_964542095.1. Classification (GTDB taxonomy): domain Bacteria; phylum Pseudomonadota; class Alphaproteobacteria; order Rhodobacterales; family Rhodobacteraceae; genus Tateyamaria. The sequence goes on along the minus strand of CAZITF010000061.1, from coordinate 10,000 downwards.
TGTGGCTCTGGCCGCACGCCCTGGGGCACGTATCTCACCTGCGAAGAAAACTTCAACGGCTACTTCGGCGCCACCGACGGTCTGCCCACCGACGAGGTTCTGGCCGCAGGGTATGCGCGATATGGTGTGAGTGAAGACGGCTGGGGCTATGATTATCACAAGTGGGACGCCCGCTTTGACGTCAGCAAGAACCCGAACGAGCCGCACCGTGTGGGCTATATCGTGGAAATCGACCCCGCCGATCCCGACAGCACGCCGGTGAAACACACGGCCCTTGGCCGCTTCAAGCACGAGAACGCCGCCTATGCGCTGGCACCCGATGGCCGGGTGGTGATCTATATGGGCGATGATGAGCGTGGCGAGTTCATGTACAAGTGGCTGAGCCGGGACAAATACGTGCCGGGCGGCGACACCTCGACCCTGCTGAGCCAAGGGCAGTTGTCCGTGGCCAAGTTCAACATCGACATGACCGGCGAATGGGTTGCGTTGACCCCTGTGGCAACAGGCATGTCCGAGGCCGAGATCGCCATTTTCAGCCGCACCGCCGCGTCCAAGGTCGGGGCCACCACCATGGACCGCCCCGAATGGGTCGCCGTGAATCCGCGCGCCATCGAGGGGTATTGCTGCCTGACCAACAACAAGAACCGCGGCGTGAAACCCAATGCGGGCGGGGATGACACCTCACCCAATGGCCCCAACCCGCGCGCCGCGAACAACTTTGGCCAGATCGTGCGCTGGCGACCCTCGGGCGACAATCATGCCTCCAACACGTTCGAGTGGGACCTCTACGTCATGGCAGGCAACCCGAACACACAGGAAGGCCCGTACAAGGGCTCGGCCAACGTCAACCAGGGCAACATGTTCAACTCGCCCGACGGCATGATGTTCGACAGCACCGGCATCGTCTGGATCCAGACGGATGGCGATGACAGCAACGAGGGCGAATTCGAAGGCATGGGCAACAACCAGATGCTGGCGGGCGATCCGGTGACCGGCGAAATCCGCCGTTTCCTGACCGGGCCCAAAGGGTCCGAGGTGACGGGGCTGACCTGGTCGTCGGACAAGCGCACGATGTTCGTCGGCATCCAGCACCCCGGCGCGCCCTTTCCGGACGGCGAAGGATCGTTGCCACGCTCGTCCATCGTCGCGATCAAGCGCAACGACGGCGCGCTCTTGGGCTGAGACGCCCTTTGGCCAGACCGCAAACGGGCGCACGCTGCTGCGCCCGTTTTCATGTGCGCATGCGCCGACGTGATCTTTTTTTGATACATATCAAGGCGTGCGGTGCCTGAACCCTGCATCACTGCCCTCAGTGACCGCAAGGAGGGCACATGAACGACACCGCAACACCCGTCACACAGATCGATGCCGACCCTTCAGCCTTGTCGGCGCAAGTCACCGCCTTCGAACAGGGCTCCTATCCCTACGGGAACAAGCTGGGCCGCGCCGCGTACGAAAGACAGAAGGCGGCGCTGCAAGTCGAACTCCTCAAGGCGCAACACTGGATTCAGGACACTGGCCAGCGCTTTGTACTGCTGTTCGAGGGGCGCGATGCGGCCGGAAAGGGCGGCACGATCAAGCGGTTCACCGAACACCTCAACCCGCGCGCCGCACGGGTCGTCGCACTGAACAAACCCACCGAACAGGAACGCGGGCAGTGGTTTTTCCAGCGCTATATCAAACACCTGCCCACTGCGGGCGAGATCGTGCTTTACGACCGCTCATGGTACAACCGCGCCGGCGTCGAGCGGGTGATGAACTTTTGCGCGCCCAACGATTACCTGGAATTCATGCGCCAGACGCCGGAATTCGAGCGCATGCTGACGCGCTGCGGCATTCGGCTGTACAAATACTGGTTTTCGGTCACGCAGGACGAACAGAAACGCCGCTTTGACGCGCGTCAGACCGATCCGCTCAAACAGTGGAAGCTGTCCCCGATCGACCGCGCGAGCCTCGACAAATGGGATGACTACACCGAGGCCAAGGAAGCGATGTTCTTCTATACGGACACCGCCGATGCGCCCTGGACGATCATCCGCTCAAACGACAAGAAACGGGCGCGGCTGAACTGCATGCGCCATTTCCTTTACGGGTTGAACTATCCGGACAAGGACCCGGAGGTCGCGGTGCCCCCGGATGACAAGCTGGTGCATCACGCCGACGCGCTGATCCATCAGTCCGAACATATCCTGGCGCGCGCCCTTCATCCCGACGCGCGCCGCAGTTGAAAGCAGAGCATGACACACACACCCCACGAACTGACCAGTGATTTTCCCGAACATGCGGACAGGATTGCCGCCTTGCGGCAAAGCGATGCGCATTTCGCACGGCTGGCGGATGAATATCACGACATCAATCGCGCCGTGCATCGGGCCGAAACCAATGTTGAGCCGACTTCGGACGACCATCTGAACGAGATGCGTCGCACACGTATGCGTCTGAAGGATGAACTGTTTGCGATCCTGTCGGCCTGACTTTCCCCGGGATTGTTGAGGCTGCGCGCCTCAACACGCAATGGCGAGCGGTTCGACCGGCGCACGGCGCAGCACCTGTGCCTCGTGCCCGCGCAGCACACGCCGGGCAGCCTGCATGTCCGGCCCTGCGCTGCCCAGTTCGGGGAACAGGGCGACGATTTCCGCGCGCAGGGCACTGGTGGGGTTGCAAAGGTAGTCGCCGAACAAAAAGCTCTCGCAGGCCAGCCCATTGGCCATCACGATTTCATGGTCGTCGAACATGAAATGGACGTAAGTGACTTGGGCGCAAGGCGCATGGCGGACCGTGTCGTCATTGACCAGCATGTGCGCGGCACACAAAACCTCGCTGTCGCCAAAGTACATCTGCGCGCGCCAGTCGTCGATCAGGATGCGGTGCTGGGGCGAGACAGTCAGCGCGTCGTGATTGCCAAGGGCACCGGGCGCAAAGCGCACCGGCGCAAAAGCGCCGCGTCCGGGCACCGTGCGGATCCCGATCCAGCGGATGCGCTGTGGGCCATGGTCGCGGGTCAGTACGCGATCGCCGATGGACAGGTCCTCGACCCTGATATGCCCGCCGGGCACCGCGATCCGTGTACCGGCGACAAAGCAGGGCGGACCGAAACCGCCGATGGGAAACTGGGTGCTGGTGTTGACAAATGTTTGCGCCGTCACCGTCCCGTCAACCAGCACCGTCCCATCGTCGGGGGTGAAATAGCGCCCGCCATCGGCCGTGTAGAACGTCACGCCCGAGATCGGCGTGCCCCCGTCGATGGTGACGGTATCGCCCACCCAGACACGGGTGACGTTGCTGCCGTTGATCTGGTCACCACCATCCGCGCGGATCACTCCGTCATCGTCGGCATCATTGATCTGCATCGTCACGATCACCGCATTGAACGGCAACGCAGATGCGCCCGGATCATAGTTTCCGGCAATGGTCTGGTCTGTGTAAATTGCCACGTTGTACCTGCATCGCGACGTGCTTGGCCGGAATGGCGTGCCGTCTTTGACGCGATACTGGTCGGCAACCCCGACAATTTTAGGACAAAAAACAGATCAATTTCGGCAATTCAGGGGCGTTTCGGATGGTCAACCGTGCGCTATCCAACGAAGCGCTTGGCCCTCAACCCATCAGGATGTCACCGAATTCATCCCGCAGGTTGCGCTTGAGCACTTTTCCCGTCGCATTGCGCGGCAAAACATCCGTGAACACCACGCGATCCGGCACCTGCCATCTGGCGATCTTGTCTTCGAAGATCGCCAGCACATCCGCTTCGGACGGGTTTTTGCCTGGCGCGGCGACGGCGATCAGCACGGGCCGTTCGTCCCATTTGGCGTGCCGCGCGCCGATCACGGCGGCATCGGCCAATGCGGGATGCGAGATGGCGATGTTTTCCAGATCCACCGAGGAAATCCACTCGCCCCCCGATTTGATGATGTCCTTTGAACGATCCTTGATCGACAGATAGCCGTCTGAATCCAGCGTGGCGACGTCACCGGTATCGAACCAGCCGTCGCTCAGCGTCTCTTCGCTTGTCGTGCGGAAATAGGCATCGAGTATCCAGTGCCCGCGCACCATCAGATCGCCCTGTGTCTTTCCATCGCGGGGCAGTTCGGCGCCGTCCTGATCCACGATCTTCAAATCGACCCCCCATGGCGGGCGGCCCTGGTTTTCGCGCAGGCGGTGTTGGGCGTCGATGGGCAGGTCGCCATGTTTGGCGAGCGGCTGGTTGGTGGTGCCAAGCGGCGACATCTCGGTCATGCCCCAGGCATGGATCACCTCGACCCCGTACCGGTCGCGAAAGGCGGCGATCATCGATGGCGGGCAGGCCGAGCCGCCCACCACCGTGCGTGTCAGGCTGGTGAGGTTCGAGCCGGATTTCTTGGCCTCGCCCAGCAACCCAAGCCAGATCGTCGGCACGCCCAACGCGATGGATACCTTGCAGGTATCGATCAGCCCAACAAGGGACGGCCCGTCGAGTCCCGGACCCGGCAACACCATGCGCGCACCGACCTGCGCGCAGGCGTATGGCGTGCCCCAGGCGTTGACGTGGAACATCGGAACGACCGGCAGCACCACATCGCGCGCGCAGAACCCGATGCAATCGCGCGTGTTGGCGGCCAGCGCGTGCAGGACGGTGGTGCGATGGGAATAGAGCACGCCCTTGGGATTGCCCGTCGTTCCCGAGGTGTAACAAAGCGAAGACGCGGTGTTTTCGTCGAAATCGGGCCAGTCGAAATCGGGCGATCCGGTTGCGATCAGGTCATCATAAAAGGTCAGCCCATCAAGGGCGGCGGCGGCATCGGCGTCCTGTCCACCCATCAGCACGATATGTTCGACGCACGGGATCTGATCGCGGATAGACGCCACCAGCGGCACAAAGCTTTTGTCGATGAACAACACGCGGTCATCGGCATGGGTGATGATATAGACAAGTTGTTCGGGAAACAGGCGCGGGTTGATCGTGTGACAGACAAAGCCCGCGCCTGACACGCCAAAGTAGATTTCCAGATGGCGGCGGTTGTTCCAGGCAATGGTGGCACAGCGGGTTTGCGGCGCGAGTCCCAGTTTCGTCAATGCATCGCCAAGGCGGTGGGCATTCGCCCCGACCCGCGCCCAGTCGGTTTCCTCGACCCCGCCCAGCGTATTGACGGATATGATTTCTGTCTCTCCGTGAAACCGTGCGGCATGGTCCACCAAAGACCCGATGGTCAGGGGAAAATTCATCATTTGGCCATGCATGGCGGTAACTCCCGGACTGTATTTGCGAGGGAAGGCCCTGTCTGCTCCCCATTCAGGGGAACCCTGCCAAGCCATGTGCGCCCATGCAAGCCTGATGACGGCCTGCATGGGCACGTCAGGGCGGGGTCAACCCCGCCCGACGGGGGATCGCATCAACCGCATTGCAGCTCTTTGACGTGCTTCATGTGGGCACGGTTGGCCTCGATATAGGCGATGATGCCCGCCATCACGCTGGGTTGGCCGTCAAAGCCATGCCACGGCTTGAAATGCGGGATGTGGATGAAGGTCGTGGGGTCACGCCGCAGCAGGTTGGCAAAAACCGACGCCACAAGGCGCCCCCCTGCCCCGGTCAGCTTGCCCTTGCCGTGGGCTTCGGCCTCTTGCAGGCAGTAGAACCAAAGGGGCGTCTTCTTGAACCCTTTGGCCTTGAGCACGTCCGGGACCGGCACGGTTTTGGTGCCCAGCTTGGCCGCCAGTTGCTGACCGCTGGCCAGTTGGTAGGTATAGCGATCGCGCACCATGTTGCGCAGGGCAAGGTTGCGGGACTGATCGAGGGTCAGCGTTACCTCTATATCCGCCAGTTCGATGGGCTCATGCACGAACGGCAGGTTGAGCAGCGGCAGACCCATTTTGGGCCCGACGGGCCGTGCCTTTTGCGAGGCGACGGATCCGTTCATCGAGAACCACATGGCGTGGTCGATGTTGGCCTCGGCCGAGCGTGGGCCGAATCCGGGCAGTGCAAACAGCCCCCTGGGATCGCCCCCATCGGTCAGTGCATATTTGAACTGCGTCGTGGCATGGCCGAACCGATACGCCGCCCCCGTGAATTCCACCGGCATCACCGGCGCATCCCAACCAAAGGGCTGCTCCTTGAGCGCCCAGTCCAAACACTCCTGCTCGACAAAGGACGGCAGCAACTCGCACCAGACCATCCACTGATAGTGTAAGCGGATAAAGCGGCGGACTTCCTCGAAGTTGGTCAGTTTGGCACTGACATGGTCATGCCAGACATGCTTTTCGATACCGTCATGGGCGCAGGCCTTGATGTCATCGGCCTCGTCCCCGCCTTCGACCCGTTTGGCCATGAGCAGGTTGTGAAGTTCGATGAAAATCGCCTGCACCTGCGCGACGATGATGTTCTCGTCATTGCGGAAATCACCGATCAGGGCCTTGCCTGCACAGGTGCGGGCCAGATCGCGGGGGTTGTCCTTGCGGCCGAACACAAGGAACTGTTCCGCCTCGCCTGCGCCGTAAAGCGTCGGCGATGCCTCTGGCCCCGCGCCATAGACGCAGTCGAGATCAAGGGACGGGGTGCGCACGTTGGGGATTGTTGCCGGATCAATCCGCGTGCCAAGGGCGGATGTGGCATCCAGCGTGATGTCGTGATCCACGAACTGACCGAAAAAGGTCATGCCCGCATCGGCGGGCCCGTCGGTATTTTCGTTCACTCCCATGCCCTGAGACAATTCGTCCAGAGCCGCAATGACGTCGGCGTGGGTGATATTGGCGATATGCACCGGGTTGGGCGGCATCACCCGACCAAGGGTTTGCGCAAAGGGTCGCGCGGGTCCGTTGCCCTGGATGCAGGTTTTTACCAGTTGGTCGAGCCGCGTGAGCCCGTGTTGTGTTCCAGCCATAATCAGGCCTCCTATAAGTTTAAAAAATTCTACAGGGCAGAAAATATGTCGCGCCCCACATCATTGTAGGACACTGAAATCGGCTGGCGCAACCGGGGGGGAGGTCAGGTATTCCCCCATAAGTAAGCATACGCCAGCGACTAATCGCTGACGTATGCAGGGCCCTTTGCTGGCGCGTTGGCCTTAGTTTCTGTGGGAGTGGAGGTAATCGACAAGGGTTCGGGTCGACCCGTCCTTGTCCGCTGCACTTGCAGACCCTTCGATCACAGGTTGCAGGGCTGTGGCCAGTTCCTTGCCCAGTTCGACCCCCCATTGATCGTAAGAATTGATGCCCAGAATGACGCCTTCGACGAACACGCGGTGTTCATAAAGCGCGATGATCTGGCCCAGCGTGAACGGGTCGAGCTTGGGATAGATCAGCGTGGTCGACGGGCGGTTGCCGGCAAACACGCGGTGGGCCGCCTGGCGCTCCAGTTCGGCACCTTCGAACTTGCCGGCGACCTTGCTGCGCGCCTCGTCCAGGTCGCGCCCCCTCAGCAGCGCCTCGGACTGGGCAAGGCAGTTGGCGACCAGCAGGTCGTGATGGTGTTTCAGGTCGTCCTCGTGCCCGTTCGCGGCCACCATGAATTCGCATGGAATGACCGAAGTGCCCTGATGGATCAGCTGATAGAACGCATGCTGCCCGTTTGTGCCGGGTGCGCCCCAGACCACGGGGCCGCTGGGAACCGTCAGCGGGTTGCCATCCATGGCCACGGACTTGCCGTTTGATTCCATCTCAAGCTGTTGCAGATAGGCGGGCAGTTGCCCCAGCCGCTGGTCATAGGGCAATACCGCGCGGGTGGCATGGCCCAGCACCTGACGATGCCAGATGCCGACAAGGGCAAGCATCAGGGGCATGTTCTCGACGCCTTCGGCCGCGCGGAAATGGCGATCCATCTCTTGCCCGCCGCGCAGGAAGGCGCGGAACCCGTCGGGGCCGATGGCGAGCATGATGCTGAGGCCGATCGGCCCCCACATGGAATAGCGGCCACCGACCCAATCCTCGAACCCGAAGACGCGGGATGCCGGGATGCCGAAGTCGGCTGTTTTCTCTTCCGACGTAGACAGGGCGCAGAATTGCGCCGAGGGATTGCCGCCATTGTCGATCATCCACGCCCGCGCCGTGCGGGCATTGGTCATGGTCTCGATGGTGGTAAAGGTCTTTGAGGCGACGATGACCAGCGTAGTCCTGGCATCAAGCTCGCGCAGCACATCCGCGATATGGGCGCCATCCACGTTGGACACGAAATGGCATCGCGGTCCGTCGCGGTAAGGAGACAGCGCCTGCACCGCCATGGCCGGGCCAAGGTCAGAGCCGCCGATACCGATATTGACCACATCGGTGATCGCGCTTGCGCGCACTTCCTCGGAATAGGCCGCCATGCGGTCGAGCGTTTCCAGCACGCCCGGCATCACGTCAACGCCGTCCACCATCACCGGACCGCCATCAAGATTGCGCAAGGCCGTGTGCAGCACCGCGCGCCCTTCGGTCTCGTTGATCTTTTCCCCTGCAAACATCGCCTCACGGCGGGCGGCAACGCCGGCCTGCCCGGCCAGAGCCAACAGCATGGCGCGGGTGTCGGCATCCATGTTCGTCTTGGCATAGTCGAACCGCATGAATTGCGTCTGTACCGCGAAATCCTTTGCGCGGGCATCGTCAAACAGATCGAGAATGTGACGGCCCGCGATCTGGGCGGCCCTGGTTTTCAGATCATTCCACATGACGTCTACTCCGCCCAGTGGACGGTCAAACCGTCCATCACCGCATTGATCGGGGCCTCGACCGGAGGCAGCGATTGTGCCGCCTCGAGGGCCCGGCGCTTTTCATGGCCATAGATCACCAGATGCTTGGCCATCGCACCCGCCAGGGCCGGGCCGGAAAAGGAAATGCGCGGCTCTTGCCCTGCAACCGAGACGGGGACAACCAGAGGCGCATCGTCGGCCATCATCGCCGCCAGCCCGTCGGCGCCGGGAAACAGCGAGGCGGTGTGCATATCCGCGCCCATACCCAAGAGCAGCAGGGAAATCGGCAACTCACCGGCCAGCTTTTCAGACAGGATCGGTGCGGCGCTTTCCGGCGTTTCTCCGGGCGTGTGGAAGGGGATGAAGGTGGCCGCGGCGGCGCGGTCCACGAACAGGCGGTCCTTGAGCAGCTTGGCGTTCGACCGGTCGTGATCCTCGGGCACCCAGCGTTCGTCGCTCAGCATCACATGCACCCTGTCCCAGTCCAGTGCGGCGGCGCAGAGCGAGTCAAAGATAGGCCCGGGCGTTGTCCCGCCCGGCACCACGAAAGAGGCCCAAGGGTGGACCAGAAGGCAGTTCTTCAACTCGCTGGCCAAGACGTCCGCCAACCCCATGGCCAGTATTTCGCGGTCGGGATATTCCTTGATTTTCATGAGGCTACCTTTCGCCAGACTCGGGTGTCGCGGGCAAGAAGCTGCACGGCGTCCACCGGCCCTTCGCTGCCGCTGTCATAGGTTTTAGGCACATCGCCGCGCGTTTCCCAGCCCTCGATGATCGGGTCGGTCCAGGCCCAGGCGGCCTCGACCTCGTCGCCGCGCATGAACAGGGTCTGGTTGCCGCGGATCACGTCCATGATCAACCGCTCATAGGCGTCGGTGTGGTCACCGTTTTCCCCAAGCGCATCGGCAAAGGACATATCGAGCGGCACATCGATCAGACGCATGCCACCGGGGCCGGGCTCCTTGATGGTCACGCCCAGTTTCATGCCCTCATCGGGTTGCAGGCGGATGGACAGCACGTTGCGGTGATCCTCCTGCTCGCCAAAGATCGAATGCTTGAGCGCCTTGAAGACCACAACGATTTCCGAACAACGCGCCTTGAGGCGCTTGCCGGTGCGCAGGTAGAACGGCGTGCCCGCCCATCGCCAGTTGCTGACCCCAACCTTCATCGCGATGTAGCTTTCCGTGCGAGAACGCGGGTCGCCCACCTCTTCGCGGAAACTCGGGCCCTCGGCCCCGGCGTCGTACTGGCCACGCACGATGTGATGGGGTTCAACAGGGTCGAGCGCGCGGATCACTTTCAGCTTTTCATCGCGCACAGCGTCGGGATCGAATTTCGACGGGGGTTCCATCGCGATCAGGCAG
>CAZITF010000060.1:6866-12924 GCA_964542095.1 uncultured Rhodobacterales bacterium | reverse complement strand
CTGATCCAGATGAACGGCGTCCGGGACCGCCTGCGCGTCCTTCTGGTGTCCGGAGAGCCGCACGCAGGCGGGCGGACATGGCGCAACCTGCTGAAATCGGACAGTTCGGTCGATCTGGTCCACTTCACCATCCTGCGCCCCCCGGAAAAGCAGGACGGGGTGCCGGTCGGCGAACTCAGCCTCATCGCCTTTCCGACGCGGGAGTTGTTTCTGGAAAAGATCGACGATTTCGACCTGATCATCTTTGACCGCTACAAGCGGCGGGGCATTCTGCCGTCGCTCTATCTCGACAATGTGGCTCGCTATATCCGTGACGGCGGCGCGGTTCTGGTTGCCGCCGGGCCGGATTTTGCCGGGGCGGACAGCCTCTATCGCTCGCCTCTCGGGGCGGTGATGCCCGCCGAACCTACGGCGCGCGTGCTTGAAGAGGCGTATCGCCCGGTCGTGTCTGACATCGGCAAGCGCCATCCGGTCACCACCGACTTGCCCGGAGCGGGCGACTGGGGCCGCTGGCTGCGCCAGATCGACGTGACCGCACGTGACGATGCGGTTGTGGTGATGGAAGGCGTGGACAGCCGCCCGCTGCTCGTGCTTGAGCGGGTCGGCGAAGGTCGCGTGGCCCTGCTCGCCTCGGATCATGCGTGGCTGTGGAACCGTGGCTATGAGGGCGGCGGGCCGCAGCTTGAACTGCTGCGCCGCCTTGCCCACTGGATGATGAAGGAACCGGAGCTGGAAGAAGAGGCACTGACCGCCTTTGCCACCGGCCAGTCGATGCGGATCCAACGCCGCACATTGTCTGATAGCGTGCCGCCTGTCACGGTCACCGACCCGAACGGGCAGACCACCGAACTGACCCTGAGCGAGGTTGCGCCGGGCCAGTTCGAAGCCTTGTATGACGGGCCCGAAATTGGCCTTTATCGGCTTGAGAACGCAGAACAGAGCGCCGTGATCGGCCTGGGCCCCGCTGCACCCAAGGAGTTCGAGGCGACCATCGCGACCGCCGACATTCTTGCCGAAAGGGTTGCTGGAACCCGTGGCGGTGTGGTGCGGATCGAAGATGGCATCCCGCGCATCCGAACCGTGCGAGAGGGCCGTCCAGCCTCCGGGCGCGGCTGGATCGGGATCACTCCGCGCGGCGCCTACGAAACGCAGGATGTGCGCCAGATGGCCCTGTTGCCACCCTGGCTGGTGCTGCTGATGGCCGCCGGTCTGATAACCGGCGCATGGCTGCGCGAGGGGCGGCGCTAGGGCTTCAACACGACCGCCACGCGCGCCGAACGCCCCGCGGCATCGATCACCGTGATGTCGGAAAACCCGACCGAGGTCAGCCCGACAGTGACGTGACGCGCGCGTAGACCCGATACAACGGGGGCACCGTTCAGCAGAACGGTCAGCGGGAGCACGCCGTTCTCGACCTTGATCACGGTGTCCGCCGCGCTCAATACGGCACCGTTTGGTGGAAATGCCAGCGACAGCCCGGATGTCGCCGGCTTGTCCGCGCCGAAACGGCGCAACGGCGGGGGCAGTTCTGCAGTTGTCAGGATCAGCGTATCCGGCGGCGGTGCCGGCGCCGGATCAAGCGCAGGTTTCAACCGCCCGAAGGCTTCGAACAGCAATGGCGCTGCGTGATCGCCGCCGATTGTGCCGGGCACAGGTGTCCCGTCCGGTCGCCCGACCCATACACCAATCACGTGCCGCCCGTCATAGCCAATGGCCCACGCGTCACGGTACCCGTATGAGGTGCCCGTCTTGTAGGCCAGCCCCGAAGGGGCCCCCGCAGGCGGAGCGATGCCGCGCAGAATATCACCCACCTGCCAGGCGGCGCGGGGTGCAATGACCTGAGCGCCGGGGCCGATGTTCGCCCTCTGATCCCTGAGCGGCACCACCGCCCCCAACTGCGCCAGACCGGCATAGACCCGCGCCAGATCCTCAAGGCTCAGACCCACCCCGCCCAGGGCAACGGCCAACCCGGCCTGCCCCCCTGGCAATACCGGTTCCGCTCCGAACGCCCGAAGTGCTGCCATCAGCCGCTGTGGTCCAAGGGCTTCGGTCAAGGCGACGGGCGGTATGTTCAGCGAAAGCGAAAGGGCCGTGCGCGCAGTGACATCCCCGCGGAACGCGCCGTCAAAGTTCTGCGGGGCGTAGCGGCCAAAACGTGTGGGCCGGTCGGCAAAAACGGTTTCCGGGTGGGCCAGGCCCCGGTCAAAGGCCAGCGCGTAGATCAACGGTTTCAACGTCGAGCCCGGAGAGCGCTTTGCCCGCGTCATGTCCACAAATCCCAGGCTTCCATCCGTATCCGTGTAGTTCGGCGCACCCACCCGCGCGACGACCTCCCCGGTTTGGTGATCCATCACGATCATCGCCACCGAAACACCCGCCGCCTGCCCGGCGGCGTGGGTCCTGACAAGGGCTTCCATCTTCTTTTGTAGCGGCGCGCTCAGTGTCGTGATCAAGCGGGCGGAGGCCACGTGCTTGCGCCGCAACGCATCTGCCAGATGCGGTGCGAGCCGGGGCATGGGCCGCATGGCGCGCGGCACATCCGCTGTCGTCGGCGCTGCCGCGCCGACCCGCGCGAGGACCATATCACGCGCCGCGCGCGCCGCTTCGGGATGGCGATCGGGCCTGCGCGTTTCAGGCGATTGCGGCAAGGCCACCAACAACGCGGCCTCGGACGGCGACAGGCGCGACGGCTCCTTGCCGAACCAGACATAGGCGGCACTGCGCACCCCTTCGATGCGCCCGCCGTAAGGGGCATGTTGCAGATAAAGATGCAGGATCTCGTCCTTGCTCAGGCGACGTTCAAGCGCCCAGGCCAGCCGCATCTGGCGCAACTTGCCCGCAATCGACCCGGTGCCCGAGTTTTCCAACAACCGCGCGACCTGCATGGTCAGCGTCGACCCGCCCGACACGATCCGACCGGAAGTGAGGGCCTGCGCTGTTGCACGCAGCATCGCGCGCCCATCCACGCCGTTGTGGCTGTAAAACCGCTTGTCCTCATAGGCGACCAGCATGTCGGTCAGTGTCGCATCGACCGACCCCGGAGCGACAGCCAGACGGATCCGTCCATCCTCGACCGCAAAGGCCCGCATCAGCGCACCGTTCCGGTCCTGCATTTCGACCGAGGTCACGCTCAGCACCGAGGGCACCTGGGTGCGGTCCACCCAGGCATCCCAGGTGTCGTACAACAGGCCCGCACTGAACATCAGCCCGGCCAGCCAGAAGAACGTGCGCTGCGGCCGTTTCACTCGGCCACCACCGTGCGGCCTGTGTCCGTGACGGCGCGATATTCGGCGCGGTACATATCCTCGACCAACGCCGCGGGGTGACGGAATTCGCCCGGGCTGACGGCGCGCGCAACATAGGCCAGATCAAACGCCTCGTCCCCGCGATGATCGACAGCGGCGAGAAAGCGGTCGCTGCGGAATTCAACATGTTCCGGGCTGGCCGGGGTCAGCCAGTCGAGGCCACGCACATCGCCAGAGCGGAGCAGGTTGGGATTGTCGATTTCGATCCCCGCAGGCAAGGGGTCGTCGATCATCAGGCGGGCACCGACCTCTTCGAACGGCACGATGCGCAGCACGACCACCCGGCGTTCACCGACACGCCACGGCCCGTCCACCAGAGTGCCTTCCATATCATAGGTGCTGCGGGTGATGCTGTAGCCATATCCACCCGCCTCGACCGGGGTGAGCGGCACACCGTAGGTGGTCAGGGTCACGTCCTGCGCCACGCCCGAGATGTTGCGAATGGTCGATGCCGCGTCCCCGAACGCCCGCGTCTGGACAAGAGGGCCGGACACGGGCGTGTCATCCACACTCATCACCGCCGGTCCGGCCCCGCTGCGCAGCGCCTGTGCCGCCATCAACAGCTGTGCCGCCTCCTGCGTCGAATACCGCCCGCCTTGCGACGTGATCCCGGCGGCCAGTTGCGCCCGATCCACAGCCCGACTGCCGGCTTCGGCGGCCAGATGCAACAGACCCGCCGCGTCGCGCAAGGGTGTACCGTAATCGTCCCGCCAGCCGCTTGTTCGCCCGGCACTGCGCAGGGTCAGGTCCTGCGCCAGCCCGAACATCCGGTCGGCCCGCGTCTGCTCTCCATAACTGGCAAGCGCCGCGCCCAACTGCGCCCGCGCCAAAGGCGTTGCGAAAGCTTCGGCCTTGGTATCCGCATAATACCGCAGATCCCCGATCGAGGCCGTCCCGGACCGCGCCAGCACCATGAGTGCATAGGCGATATCCTCACCCCCGCTGTCAAAATCGGGCGCATAGTTGATCCGGTTACGCAGGTTGTCCAAGGCTGACCGTACTGCCGCGTCCGGCACCTCATGGCCCTCGGTGCGTGCCCGCGTCAGGAAATCGGTGACATAGGCATCGAGCCAGAAGTCACCCGATTGCGCCTGCCAGAAGCCAAAGGCGCCGTTGCCGGTTTGACGGGTCAGCACCTGGGTGATGGCCGATTCAATCCGCGAGTTGATCCCTTCGATACCCGCCGCAGAGGCGGTTTGCGGCACATAGAGCAGGGGCAGGGCCGCTGACGTGATCTGCTCGGTGCAGCCATAGGGATAGCGATCCAGTTGGCGCAACAGGCCCGGCATATCAAAGCGGGCCAGAGGACCAGCGGCCAGCGTCGCGCGGGCAGTATCCGCGCGCAGATTGGCAAAAACGTTGTCGTCAAAAGTCAGAACCTCGCCCGCCCCCAGTTCAAAACGCCGGGTGGTGGCGGTGACAGGATCGTTCGCACGCACGCCAAGGGTGAGGGATTTGGCCAATACGGTTCCGTCCGGCGTCGTGAGGGCGACGTCGATCCGGTGATCGCCAACCGCTGTGGCGCTGATGGGCAGGACAACGCGGGCGGTCGCGCCATCCGAAATGTCGATCTGCGCAGGGGCGGCACCCATATCCACACCACTGGCGCTGACCGAAAGAGGCATCGTCCCTGCCTGACCTGCGGCGTGAACAAATTCCAGCATCACGCGGCTGCTGTCACCGGGGGCAAGAAAGCGCGGCATCGCGGCCGAGATCACCACCGGGTCGCGCGCCAGCATGTCTTGCGATGCCTGTCCGACGCCCGTGTCGGACCAGGCCACGGCCATCAGGCGGATCGACCCGTTGAAATTCGGGCGCGGCACAGGGATCGTTGCCGTCCCGTCCGGGCCGACCTCAAACGGGCCGGAAAAGGCCGCCATGACCGCCTCGGTCGGTGGCGGGCCTGCCCGCTCCATCCCCCGAGCGGCGTCCCCGCCCGAGCGCACGGTCCCCATCGCCCCGCTGCTGGTGTCGATCAACCGACCGTACATGTCGCGCAATTCGACGCCAAGACGGCGCTGGCCGAAATAGTGCTCTTGCGGGTCAGGCGCTTCGAACCGGGTCAGGTTCAGGATGCCGACATCAACCGCGGCCAGCGTCACGAAACCCGCTCCAGCGCCAAGGCCGTCCACACGCACGATCACGTCCGTCGCCCCGGCCTGCCCGTCCACCGCTTCGGGCGCATCGATGCTGACCCGCAGCGCCTTGTCGCCGGGGTTGACGCTGGCATGGGCCAGACCCAGAACACGCGATGGCCCCCGGCCCGCTTCGCCGCTGCGCAGGACCGATACGGCGACATAGGCCCCCGTACCCCAAGCCTCGGTGACGTCGAGCGGCACAACGTTTTCGCCTTCCGTCACGGGCAAGACCTGCCGGGCAATCATACCACTGGACAGCACGGACACCAGGGCGACACCGTCATGGGGCGCCACCAGGCGCAGCTGCGCCCTGTCGCCGATGCTGTAACTCTCTGCGTCCAGCGACACCGCCAGTCGATCCGGGGTCGCGCTGCTGTCAACGCCGCCATACCAGCCGGCGGAAAAACCGACCGAGCTGGCGGTGTAGGCCCCGCCCTGCGTTTCGACCACCAGTTCGTAATCGCCCCATTCGGTCGCCACCTCCAACGGTTGCGGCGCTGCGCCCAGGACCATCTCGCCGCGCGCGATGCGAATGCGACGGGTCACCGGTTCCCAGTTCCAGTTGCCGTACAGCTGGTACCACTGATACCGCGTTTCGACCTTGTTCACGGTCCA
>CAZITF010000060.1:0-6847 GCA_964542095.1 uncultured Rhodobacterales bacterium | reverse complement strand
GAATTTGCCCCCAAGGTCACCAGATCAAAGGTGGCCGTTCCGCCTTCGGGCAGTACGTCGTCAAAACCCGTCTTGATCCCGACCACCGCACCCTCGGGCGCGACCGGACGGGTCAGTGACCGTTCGACCGGGCGACCGCCGCTGTCGGAGACTCGCAGGGTTGCGATGGCCTCCAGCAGCACGCCTTCGGCCTCGACCTCGGGCAGGGTCAGGGTGATCCGCGCCGCTCCATCCGCATCCGTCCGGCCACCATCGAAATAGCTGCGCTGCGCAGAAAACTGCGCGTCATGGCGGCCAAAGCGGTAACCCGGCCAGCCGTCGATGGCGTCGCGGCGTTGCAGGCGTACATCGCCCTCGACCACCAGATCAGCGCCGGGTGCGCCAAAGAGGTACTGCGCATCCACATTCACAATGGCAGGCGCGGTGGCCGACAGGGCTCCCTCGGCCATATCCAGCTCGACCGCGATCCGGTCGGGGATGAAATCCTCGACCAGCACGGTCGTGGTGGCCAGCGGCGGCGCCTCCAGATCGCCCATCACGGCAATCCGCCACGTGCCGCGCGGGGCGCTGGCGGCCAGCGGCATCGCCAGAACGTGGCCCCCGGCCCGATCCCGCGTGCTGACCATCCGGGTGTATTCCACCCCGTCAGGGCGGCTCAGGATCGCGGTCAGCGGCAAACCGGGCACTGCGCGCGCCTGCGCATCGCGGGCCAGCGCCGTGGCAAAAATCGTCGCTCCGGGGCGATAGGCCCCGCGGTCCGTCGTCAGGAACACGTCGATTGGCGGCGCGGCAGGCCGCCCTGCTACCCCGCGATCGGACAGGTCAAAGGCCGGGTCTGTCAGGGGCAGAAAGACGAAATCGTCCCCCATCTCGACCTGCACCAGTGCCGGGGCCGCCGCGCCGCGCCCGCGCGTCAGACCGGGTTCGAAACGGGCAAATCCCTCGGCATCGGTCACCGCTGTGCCGAGCACCGCGTTGGCATTCGAGATCAGGCGCAATTCGGCCCCCGCAATCGCGCCCGCATCGCCCAGCGACCGCACTGCGGCGGTCAGACCATCCGTACCCTGCCAGGTGCTGATACCCAGATCGGACAGCACGAACCATTGCGAAGCCGTCAGCACCTGATAGGTGTCACTGCCCGGTTCGCGCGCGCCAAGCACGTAGATGCCCGTCGGCTGATCCTTCAGCACGTCGCCCAGCGGCAGGCGCGTGACCACTTCGGCGTTCAATACGGACTGCACCTCGCCCGTGCCGCGCCACACTTCCTGCGCGATCTCTGCGTTGAACTGGTCCTGCTGCCAACCCGACAGCGGGCGGCCAAAGAAATCGCCCCTGAGGGATTGCACCAGATTGCGGTCGCTGACCCGGCTCAGCACCAGATCGACCCTGTCGAGGTTCACCGTCTCGATCGGGATGCTGGCCCCGGCATTGCGCGGCAACACATAGGCCCGGCCCGGAAAGCGGACCAGTGGAGCACGGTCGCGCACATAGAGGGTCAGTGGCACATCCTTGTGCAGCACCTCGCCGCTTTCCCCAGGCAGTCCCGAGCGGAGAGTGAGGCGATACCGCTCACCGTGGACGACACCGTCAAGACACAGATCGCTGCCGCTGACCTGCACCACCAGCCCCCCGGCCTCGCTGCGCACGAAGGGGTCGTAATCGACCCCGGCCTGCACCAGCGGTTCGGAGAATGTCGCGCAGATGCGCGGCTGGGCAGAGTCGCTGTCAACGCGGGTGTCGACCACGCGAAACCCGTATTTTGCCACGGCATCGTCCAGCATGGCCGCGATGTCGTCGCGGGGTTGCAGCGATTGGGCCAGTCGCAGGGCAGGCACCATGTCGCGGCCCCGCCGGTTGGCCTCGAACGCTTCGGCCAACCCTTGCAACGCACTCGCCCGAGCGCCGGGGCTGGCGCTGCGCAAATAGGCGTTTATCGCGGCTGGCACCGCATCCCGGCGCGCCGCACCGCGCAGGTTGGACGCGACATTGTCGCCCAGACGCAATGCGATATAGGCATAACGCGACCACAGATCGGGCGCGTCGCTGAGAGCGACCGCCGCCCCCGCCCAGTTCAGGGCCGCAGCCCGGTCGCCACGATCCCACGCCGCGCGCGACGCAGCCAACAGCGCCTCGACCGACTGGCCATTTACGGCGTGGCGCGCTCCGACGGCCTGCGCCAGCGCGCGGGCGGCGGTTGCGTCCGCCTCGCTCACCCCCAGCGCGGCGGCCCGCTCAGTGGCAGCGCGTTGCACGCCCGGATCCACGGACAGACGCTCAGCCGAAATCGCACCGGCATAGGGTTGCTGATCCGTGATTGCCGATTTCGGAAAACAGGCGTTCGAGCGGCTGTTGAAGGTAAAGGCGACGCACTGGTCATCGGCGCTGCAAGCGCGCCGGCAGGCCGCGAAACTGGTGTCGAACAGGGCGGTGCGATCGGCTCCGAAAAAATCCACGTCCTGGGTCAGCACATAACGATGATCCGGCACGATCTCCTGTGCAAATGCCGCGCTGGCCCAGGTGAGGACGAGGAAAGTCAGAACAAGACGGCGCATGGCAAAACTCCGGTCAACTTGAATGGCTGTGCCAACAGCCTGCCATGACGGGCGGGGAGCGTGCAAACGTTTCGGCGGTCGGGATTAAGCCGATCTTCACCATCACGGTGACATAACCCGGCGCACTAGGATGTTGGCGGAGCACTCAATATGAGTCTGGCAAATAAGCTTGCGCTGGAACGGCGCGGGCGGCTGGCGGCGGAACGGCTGTTGGAACTCAAGCAGGCGGAACTGTCTGCGGCCAACCGCAAGCTTGGGCGCCATGCGGCGGCACTTCAGGGCGAAATCGTGGAAACACGCGCCGAAGTGGCCAATGTCAAAACCGAAAACGAACGGGTCAAGACCGAGCTTGGCGAGGCCAACCAAAAGGTCGAGATCGCGGAGCGGCGGCTGTGGCATTCGGTTCAGACGATCACCGACGGCTTTGCCTTTTTCAACTCCGACAACCGGATGATCGCGGCCAACAGCAGTTACCTGGCCATCTTCGACAAGCTCGAGATCATCCGCCCCGGCGTGCATTACGTCACCATTCTTCAGGTGCTCACGGATGAGGGAATCGTGAACACCGGCAAGCTGGCGGCGCAGGACTGGCGCGAGATGATGACGGACCGCTGGATGCAGGCCCAGCCCGAACCGATCACGATCCGGCTCTGGAACGACCAGTACATCAAGTTGGTGGACCGGCGCGGCCAGGGGGGTGACATCGTCTCGCTCGGGCTGAACATCACCGAATCCGTGCAGTACGAGAAACAGTTGAAAGCGGCCCGAGCCGAGGCCGAGGCCGCCAGCCGCGCCAAGTCCGCCTTTCTCGCCAACATGAGCCACGAAATCAGAACCCCCATGAACGGTGTCGTGGGGATGGCCGAACTGCTCGGCGACACCGCGCTGACCGAAGAACAGCGGCTGTACGTCGACACCATCAGGAACTCGGGCGAAGCGCTGCTTGTCATCATCAACGACGTCCTCGACTATTCCAAGATCGAGGCGAAAAAGCTGCAATTGCACCCCGAACCCTTCGATCTGGAACGGTGCATTCACGAGGTCATCATGCTGTTGCAACCCTCTGCGCGGGGCAAGAGCCTGAATTTGCTGGTGGATTACGACCTGTTCCTGCCAACCATATATGTCGGTGATCCCGGGCGCGTGCGTCAGGTACTGACCAACCTGATGGGCAACGCGGTCAAGTTCACCTCCGAAGGGCATGTGCTGGTGCGCGTCACCGGCGTGCCCGACATCGAAGGCGGAAAGGCCACGGTCAACATCGCCATCGAAGACACCGGCATCGGTATCCCCGAAGACAAGATCCAGCACATCTTTGGCGAATTCAATCAGGTCGAAAACGAACGCAACCGCCAATTCGACGGGACCGGTCTGGGACTGGCGATTTCGCAGCGTCTGGTCGAGCTGATGCAGGGCGAAATGTGGGTCACAAGCGAGGATGGGGTCGGATCATGTTTCGGTTTCAAGATCCCGCTGGATCTGGGAACTGGCGAACTGCCCGTCCACCCGCCGGTGCCCGCCGGTTTGCGCCGCGTGCTGGTGGTCGATGACATCGAGGCCAACCGTACCATCCTGCGTCGCCAGCTGGAACAGATCGGCATGGGTGTCGTGACCTGCGCCAGCGGGGCAGAGGCGCTGAAACAGCTCGACAATATCGACCTTGTGCTGACCGATCACAACATGCCGGGCATGGATGGTCTGGAACTGGCCGAGGCCATTCGCAACACGGGTTCCCGGACGCCCATCATCCTGCTGAGTTCAAACACCAGTTTTGCCGCGAACGACCCCGGTGCGGCGCATCTGCACGCCATCCTGCAAAAGCCGCTGCCGCGCGCCGATCTGTTCACCCAGTTGCAATCGGTCGGACCCCTGATCACCCAACAGAAAAAGGACGCGCCCCCAGAAGTCCGCAAGATGCGGGTGCTGGCCGCCGAGGACAACAAGACCAATCAACTGGTCTTTCGCAAGATGGTCAAGGACGCCGTCATCGACCTCAAATTCGCCGCCAACGGGTTCGAGGCGGTCGAGTTGTTCCAGAGCTTTGAACCCGACATGATCTTCATGGACATCTCGATGCCAAAGATGGACGGCAAGGAGGCGACGATGAAAATCCGCGAGATCGAGGAGGACAGCGGCGGCCACGTTCCCATCGTGGCGCTGACCGCCCACGCCATGGACGGCGACGATCAAGGCATTCTGGCCAGCGGGATCGATTTCTACCTCACCAAACCTCTGCGCAAACCCGAAATCCACGGCAAGTTGCGAGAGCTGTGCCCGCCCGACGTGCCCTGCCCCGTCCCCGACGAAGAGGGGGTCGAGGAAGAGGAAGCCGCCCTTCAGACCGGATAGGGCCGCACGAAAACCAGCCGCCGATCATCAGAGGCGTCGGGTTGAAACCGATAGCCATCCGCATCAAAGGCGCGCAGACCGTCCAGGTCGCGCACCCGGTTCCGCACCACATGACGCGCCATCGCGCCCCGCGCCCGCTTGGCGAAAAAGCTGACGATCTTGGGCCCGGGCCCCTTGTCTTCCATGAAGACTGGGGTGATCACACGCGGTTTCAGCGCCTTGAGGGGCACCGCGCCGAAATATTCCTGACTGGCGCAGTTCACCAGCATGTCCGTCCCGACCGCCTCGGCCTGCGCGTTCAGCGCCCTGGAAATGTCGTTGCGCCAATATTCATAAAGCGTGGCACCGCGCCGGGTCTTCAACCGGCTGCCCATCTCCAGCCGATAGGGCTGGATCGCATCGAGCGGGCGCAACAGACCATAAAGCCCGGACAGGATGCGCAGGTGATCCTGCGCATACCCTGTGTCCTCTTCCGTCAGGCGCGCCGCATCCAGCCCCTGATAGGTGTCGCCGGCAAATGCCAGCATGGCGGGGCGGGTTACTTCAGCCCTGGGCACGTCTTCAAACGCCTGAAACCGGTCGCGGTTCAGGCGCGCAAGATCGTCGCTCAGGTCCATCAGCCCCTTGAGCTTGCCCAGCGTCAGATTGCGCGCCGTGCGCGCCAGCCGCACGGCATCTTCCTGCATCGCGGGCGCAGTCGTCTCTACATCCCGTTCTGCCCAATCCAGCCTTTTGGCCGGGGAAATCACCACCAACATCCGCTCACCCCATCTGTTCGCAACTGATCTAGCCCGCGTCCCGCAGCACGTCCAGAAAGGCCGGGCCGAAACGTTCCGCCTTGCGATCCCCCAGCAGCCGTTCCAGCGTCGCATCATCGCCGCCACGCAGTTGCGCCACCTTGGCCAGTTGCGACGCCGAACAGCTCAGCGGCTTGTCCGTCCCGTCCGATCCGCGCGCCAGTTCCGCCTACACCGCCAGCAACTGGTCATAGATCGCGCCCGCATCCTTGCCCGCCAGCTTGCGCCGTGTCGGGTGCAAGGCCGCCGCCTCGCCGTTGATCACCTCAAGGAAAGCATCACCGAACTTGTCCAGTTTCTTGGCCCCGACTCCGCTGATCTGCGCCATCTGATCAAGGTTGTTGGGCCGTTTCTCGGCCATCTCGATCAGGGTGCGGTCAGGAAAGATCACATAGGCCGGAACCCGCGCCGCCTCCGCCAGGCCGCGCCGCTTGGCCTTGAGCGCAGACAGCAGCGGCGCGTTTTCCTCCGACACCATTTCCCTGACTGCGGGGCGACGTTCAACCGCGGCCGCAATGGTGTCGCGGCGCAGCGTGATCCGCGCCTCATCCCGCAGGATCGGCAGAGCCGCGTCGGTCATGCGCAGCGCGCCGTGCCGGTCCGGGTCGGGGCGCACCAGATCGTGGCCCATCATCTGCCGGAACACCGCCTGCCACTGCCCCTTGGAATATTCCTTGCCCACCCCGTAGGTCGGCAATCGGTCATGCCCGCGCTGTTTGATCTTGTCGGTTTGCGCGCCCAGCAGAATGTCGATCAGGTGCCCCGCGCCAAACCATTCATCGGTGCGCAGCATCGCCGACAGCGCCTTGCGCACCGCCGTCGTTCCGTCGAACACCTCGGCGGGCGCGTCGCACAGGTCGCAGGTGCCACAACTCACCTCGGCCTCGCCGAAATATCCCAGCAGAGTCTTGCGCCGACAGTCCAGCGCCTCGGCCAGCCCCAGCAGCGCGTTCAGCCGCGCGTGATCCGCCATGCGCCGTTCGGGCGGGGCCAGTCCCTCGTCGATTTGCGACCGGCGCAGCTTGATGTCTTCGGGACCGAACAGCGTCAGCGTTTCGGCAGGGGCACCATCGCGGCCTGCGCGCCCGATTTCCTGATAATAGGCCTCGATGCTCTTGGGCAGGTCCGCGTGGGCAACCCAGCGGATGT
>CAZITF010000059.1:0-13135 GCA_964542095.1 uncultured Rhodobacterales bacterium | reverse complement strand
CCGGCAAGGGCTATTACGATTATGCCGCGGGGCTTAGGGCGCGTGTGCCCAACCCCGATGTCATGCCCCTGATCGAGGCCGAACGGGCCGCACAGGGCATCACGCCGCGCGATTTCACGGACGAGGAAATCGTGCGCCGCTATATGGCGGCGATGGTCAACGAGGCGGCCAAAGTGGTGGGCGAGGGCATCGCGCGCCGCCCGCTGGACGTCGATATGGTGCTGCTGTTCGGCTATGGATTTCCCCGGTATCGCGGCGGGCCGCTGAAATGGGCCGATATCGTGGGGCTGGACGGATTGCTGAGCGATATCAGGACATACGCCGAAACCGACCCCTATTTCTGGACCCCCGCACCGTTGCTGGAACAACTGGTGGAACAGGGCCGCACATTTGATGATCTGAATAAAAAGGGCTGAGACATGGACCTGAGCTATTCCCCGGACGAATTGGTATTTCAGGAAGAACTGCGCGCCTTTTTGCGCGACGAACTGCCGGCCGAAATTGCCGACAAGGTGCGTATGGGGCGCGGGTTGACCAAGGACGACATGGAGCGCTGGCACGCCATCCTGAACGCCCGTGGCTGGCTCGCCCAGAATTGGCCCAGGGCATTCGGCGGCGCGGAATGGAGCGCGGTGCAGCGCCATATCTATGATGTGGAGGCCGCCGCCGCCCATGCCCCGCGCATCGTGCCGTTCGGTCTGTCGATGCTGGGGCCGGTGTTGCAGAAATTCGGCAGCAAGGCGCAGCAGGATCACTGGCTGCCGCGCATCCTTGATGGGTCTGACTGGTGGTGTCAGGGCTATTCCGAGCCGGGGGCAGGGTCGGATCTGGCCTCGCTGAAAACGCGCGCCGTGCGCGATGGGGACCACTATATCGTCAATGGGCAAAAGACATGGACGACGCTGGGCCAGCACGCCAACATGATCTTCTGCCTTGTCCGTACGGACCCGGATGTAAAACAGCAGGAGGGGATTTCCTTTCTGCTGATCGACATGGAGAGCCATGGCGTCGAAGTGCGCCCGATCATCCTGCTTGATGGCAGTCCCGAGGTGAACGAAGTCTGGTTCACGGACGTGCGTGTACCGGTCGAAAATCTGGTGGGTGAAGAGAACAAGGGCTGGACCTATGCCAAATACCTGCTGACCCATGAACGCACCGGCCTCGGTGGCGTCGGGGCCAGCCAGGCGGCGCTGGCGGCGGTCAAACGGGTGGCGCGGGCCGAGATGCAGGGCGGCAAGCCCTTGCTGCAAAACCCCCACTTCGCCGCCCGCGTGGCGCAGGTCGAAATCGACTTGCGCGCCATGGCGACGTCGAATTTGCGGATTGTAAGCCAAGCCGCCGCCGGGGGTGCGCCGGGGTTGGAAGCGTCGATGCTCAAGGTCAAAGGTTCGATCATTCGTCAGGAAATCAATGACCTGGCGCGTCGCGCCGTTGGGCCTTACGCGATGCCTTTCGCCTCGGAAGCGGTCGAGGGGGCAAACGACCTGATCCCGGACCCGCATGATGCAGGCCCGGTGGCCGCGCGGTATTTCAACAATCGCAAGCTGTCGATCTTTGGCGGCTCCAACGAAATCCAGCGCGGGATCATTGCCAAGGTGACAATGGGGGGAGGCGCATGAACTTTGATCTGATAGAAGAACGCCAGATGTTGCAGGATACCCTGCGCCGCTATCTGCGCGACAGGTACACGACGTCCGAGCGCAACGACATTCTGAATTCCGACGCTGGCATGTCCGCCGAAATCTGGGCCGAACTGGCCGAACTGGGGGTGCTGGGCGCGCTGTTCACCGAAGAGCAGGGCGGGTTCGGCGGCGCGGGCTTTGACATCGCCGTGGTGTTCGAGGAGTTGGGCCGAGCAGGCGTGGTCGAACCGGTGCTCGACTGCGCCCTGATGGGGGGCCGGTTGCTGGCCGCCGCAGGCAAGGGCGACATGGTCGAAAAGGTCATCGCAGGCGCGCTGCAACTGGCCGTCGCCCATGGCGAACCGGGCGGGCGCTATGATCTCGACCATGTCCAGACGGTTGCGGATGGGGGGCGTTTGAGCGGGCGCAAGGCCGTGGTGATGAATGCCGAGGCCGCAGATCACCTGATCGTCTCGGCCCGCGACGGGGATGCCATTGGCCTTTACCTCGTGGAGGGGGCCGAGGGGCTCGACATTCAGGGCTATCCGCTGCTGGCCGGAGGACGCGCCGCCGAGGTGACGTTGGACAACACGCCCGCCGCGCCGCTGGGCCTGACCCTTGCGGATTACGAGGCGGTCAACGATCTCGCCCTTGTTGCGATCAGTGCCGAGGCCCTCGGCGCGATGGAAACGGCGACGGCACTGACCAAGGACTACCTGATGACGCGCAAGCAGTTCGGGCGGCCCATCGGCACGTTTCAGGCGCTTGCGCATCGCATGTCGGACCTGCTGATCGAGTTGGAACAGGTGCGCAGCGCGGTGATCAACGCGGCAGGCAACCTCGACGCGCATGACCGCGACCTGCACCTGTCCGCCACCAAGAACCTGATCGGACGGGCCGGGCGGCAAGTGGCCGAAGAGGCGATCCAGATGCATGGCGGCATCGCCATGACGCAGGAATATGAACTCGCGCACATCGCCAAGCGGATCATCATGGCCGACCACCGCTTTGGCGACACGGATTACCATCTGGAGCGGTTCATTGCCCTCTCTGCCGCCTGAACAGGCAGGGATCATCCGCGACGAAACGGGTGCGCAGACGCTGCTGGGCTATGTGGTGGACATCTCGGCCGGGGACGGCACGGCGCGCTGCCATCTGGACATCGGGGTGCAGCATACCAACCGTCACGGCGGGCTGCATGGCGGCATCCTGTCCTGCATGCTCGACAACGCGATGGGCTTTGCCGCCTCGCTGACAGGGGACGCGGCGGGGCAGACGCGGTTCATGACGCTGTCGATGACCACGCAATACCTTGCCCCCGCCCGCGCGGGGCGGGTGACGGCGGTCGGCGAGATCAGCGGCGGCGGGCGATCCGTGGTCTTTGCCGAAGGGGTAGTGACGGCACAGGACGGCACGGTGATCGCCACATCGACGGGCGTCTACAAGCGGGTGAAACCATGAGGCGGGGCACGCGGTGGGCGCGGCATGACTGAGGCGCGTGTCGAGCAGTTGCTGGAGGTGCAGGTGGCGGCGCACCCGGATGCGCTTGCGCTGGAGGACGCGACGGGCGCCGCGTGGTCCTGGGCCGATCTTGATGCGGCCGCGCGTGCGCTGGCGGCCGAAATCAGTGATCAGGGCGTGAGGCCCGGCGACAGGGTTCTGATCCTGATCGAAAACTGTGCCGCTGCCGTCGCTGCCCTGTTTGCCTGTTGGCAGGTCGGTGCGGTGCCGGTGCCCGTCAATGCGCGCCAGAGCGGGCCGGAGATCGACCGCATCGCCGCACATGCCTGCCCGCGACTGCTGCTGTTTACCGCCGGCGTCTCGCCCGATGCGGCACGCCACGCGGCCCGATGCGGGGCCAGCACCATCGAAGGCACCTGGGGGCGTCTGGACATGACCCGCGCGCCCGGCGATGGCACCGCCAGCGGCGGGGATGTCGCCGTTGTACTTTACACAACAGGCACGACCGGCGCGCCCAAGGGCGTGATGCTGACCCATGCCAACCTGCGCTTTGGTGCGGCGACCTCGGCCACGTTTCGCGCCATGACCGCGCGCGATCTGATCTATGGCGTCCTGCCCATCACCCATGTGTTCGGCCTGTGTTCGATCCTCGTGGCGTCGGTGCATGTGGGCTGTGCCGTGCGGCTGATCCCGCGCTTTAACGTGGGCGCGGTGTTCGAGGGCCTGCGACAGGGCATCACGTTGTTTTCAGGGGTGCCGCAGATGCATGCGCTACTGATGGCCCATGCCGAAGCGCAGGGGCTGGAACGGCTGGGGTCGCAAACGTTGCGCTTTGTCTCCTCCGGGGCGGCGCCGCTGGATCCGGCGTGGAAACGAAAGGCCGAAGCGTTCTATGGCGTGGCCTTGCAGAACGGCTATGGCATGACCGAAAGCACCGCCGGGATCGCGGCGACGCACAGCGCCCTTGGCGATCCGGACAGTTCCGTCGGCCCGCCCCTTCCCGGCATCGAGGTTCGCATCGATGAAGCCGTTCCCGGCGGCGGCGACGGCGCGGGCGAGGTGCTGACACGCGGGGGGCATGTGATGCAGGGTTATTTCCGCGACCCTGACGCCACCGCACAAGTGCTGAACGCCGAAGGCTGGTTGCGCACCGGCGATCTGGGGCGCATCGATGGCGAGGGGCGCCTGCATATCGTCGGGCGGTGCAAGGAATTGATCATCCATGGCGGCTTCAACGTCTACCCGCCTGAGGTCGAGGCGGTGCTGAGCGATTTTCCGGGCGTGGTGCAGGCGGCTGTGGTTGGACGTCGACGCGTGGGGGATGAGGAGGTGCTGGCCTTTGTTCAGACGGCACCGGGGGCCGGGGTCGATGAGGCGGGGCTGCGCGCCTTTGTGGGCAAGCGCCTGGCGGGGTACAAGCGGCCCTCGGTCTACGTCTTTGCCGAGAGCCTGCCAGCGGCCCCCACGGGCAAGATTCTTAAGCACAGGCTGATCGAGACGTTTTCGGCCCGTCTTGGGTAGGCCGGAGTGCGACGCGCACTCCGCCCCGTTTTCCGACGCGGAAAACGCGGCGCACCCGAAAATCGCGTCGATTTTCGATGACGTTCTGCGCGTCGCAGAACGCTCAGGTCCAGACCCCTTCGGCGGCGGCCCGAATGGCGCGGATGTTGTCGCCGTAAGGGGCCGGGTCGCTGACAGACCCGCCACGAAACACCGCTGACCCGGCCACCAGCACATCCGCGCCGGCCTTTGCGACCAGGGGCGCGGTCGTCGGATCGACCCCGCCGTCGATTTCGATATGGACAGGCCGGTCGCCGATCATGCTGCGCAGCGACGCCACCTTGCCCGTCATGTCGATGAATTTCTGCCCGCCAAAGCCGGGGTTCACCGTCATCACGCAGATCAGGTCGACCATATCCATCAACTCGGCCACAGCACTTGCCGGGGTGCCGGGGTTCAGCGCGACGCCCGCTTTCATCCCCGCGCCGCGAATGGCCTGCAGGGTGCGGTGAATATGCGGGCCCGCCTCCACATGGGCGGTCAGCACGTCCGCGCCTGCATCGGCAAAGGCATCGATATAGGGGTCGACCGGTGCGATCATCAGGTGTACGTCCATCACGCCCTTGATGTGGGGGCGGACCGCCGCGCAGGTCGCTGGGCCAAAAGTGATATTGGGCACGAAATGCCCGTCCATGACATCGACATGGATCCAGTCCGCGCCCTGGCCTTCGACGGCGGCGCATTCGGCACCGAAACTGGCGAAATCGGCCGCGAGGATGGAGGGGGCAATCTTGATCGCGCGGTTGAAAGTCATGGCAGGCTCCTGTCAGGGGTGATCGGGATATAGCGATCCGTTGTCCGGGTGGAAAGGGACCCTTCGGGGAGGATATTTTGAAAACAGAGAAGCGAACCCTGCATATCATCGCTTTCAACGTGGTTTTTGGGACGGAGTTTATTTAATTTGACATATGAATTAATGCGGGTGACAGTGCGCCTCAGGGAGGATCCACCATGTTTCTGGGGCTTGATCTGGGCACCTCGGGTGTCAAGGCGTTGCTGGTGGACGGCGGTGGCCGGGCCGTGGGCAGTGCGGATGCGACCTATGACGTCTCAAACCCCGCGCCGGGCTGGAGCGAACAGGATCCGGCGGACTGGATCACGGGTGTTTCCGCGGCCCTGAGCGCGCTGCGCGCCGCGCATCCGCGGGCCTGTGCAGCGGTGCAGGGGCTGGCCCTGTCGGGGCATATGCACGGGGCTGTCTTGGTGGATGCGAGCGGAGACGTGCTGCGCCCCTGCATCCTGTGGAACGACACGCGCAGCTTTGAGCAGGCCCGCGCCATCGATGAGGCACCGATTGCCCGCGCGATCAGCGGCAATATCGTCTTTCCCGGCTTTACCGCACCGAAACTGGCCTGGGTCGCGGCCCATGAGCCCGGGATTTTCGCCCGCGTCGCCCGCGTGATGCTGCCCAAGGACTATGTCGTGTGGTGGCTGACCGGGCGCTATGCCACCGAGATGTCGGACGCGGCGGGCACGGCCTGGCTGGATGTGGGCGCGCGCGACTGGTCGGATGAATTGCTGTCCCTCGGCGGGATGACGCAGGCCCAGATGCCTGACCTGCTGGAAGGGACGGATGTGGTCGGCGACGTTCAGGCCGCACGCGCCGACCTCGGCCTGCCGCCCGGGTGCAAGGTTGTTGCGGGCGGCGCGGACAACGCCGTCGCCGCCTGCGGTGTGGGCGCGCTTGGCGAAGGGCAGGGCTTCGTCTCGCTCGGGACCTCGGGTGTGGTGCTGTCCGGGCGCGACACCTACGCGCCACTGCCGGAAAGTGCGGTACACACGTTTTGCCATGCCGTGCCGGGGCGCTGGTATCAGATGGGCGTGGTGCTGGCCGCCACCGACAGCCTCAACTGGTTGTCGCGGATCACGGGGCAAAGCGCGCAAGCCCTCGCCGGGGGCGCAGGGAAGACCCTGCAAGCACCCGCCGGGCCGAAATTCTATCCTTACCTGTCGGGCGAGCGCACGCCGCACAACGACGCCCATGTACGCGCGGGATTCACCGGGCTGGATGTGGGCACCGATACCTCCGACCTCACCCGTTCCGTCATGGCGGGCGTGTCCTTCGCGCTGCGCGACAGCTTCGAGGCACTCAAAGCCACGGGCGCGCAACTGGAAACGGCCCTCGCCATCGGCGGCGGCAGCCGCTCGGACCACTGGTGCGCCATGCTCGCCACGACGCTGAACATCCCGCTGGAACGGCCCGCCGAAGGCGCATTCGGCGCCGCCCTCGGGGCCGCCCGCATCGCCATGTGCGGGGTGACAGGTGCGGACCCCGCCAGCCTCATGACCAAACCGCCGATTGCGGATATCCTTCACCCTCAGCCTGACCTCGTGCAGGCCTACGAGGACGCCTATCGCGGTTTCGCCGCCGCCTACCCAACCTTGAAAGCCATGCCATGACCTCCACGTTTTTCGACGCCGTCCCGCCCGCAACCTTCGAAGGGCCAGACAGCACAAACCCCATGGCCTTCCGCCACTATGACCCGGACGAAAAGGTCATGGGCAAACGGATGGAGGACCACCTGCGCTTTGCCGTCGCCTACTGGCATTCTTTCGCATGGGAGGGGGGCGATCCGTTCGGAGGCCAGACGTTCATCCGCCCCTGGCACCCGCAGGACGACATGGGCCGGGCCAGGATGAAGGCCGATGTGGCGTTCGAGATGTTCGCGCGCCTCGGTGTGCCCTATTTCTGCTGGCATGACGCCGATGTCCGCCCCGAAGGCGACACACTGAGCGAAAGCATCGACCGCCTGAACGAGATCACCGACTACTTCCTTGAAAAGATGGAAAGCACCAGGGTCGGCTGCCTCTGGGGCACCGCCAACATGTTCAGCCACCGCCGCTGGATGTCGGGGGCCGCGACAAACCCGGACCCGGACGTGTTCGCCTATGCCGCCGCGACGGTCAAATCCTGTATGGATGCGACGCATAAACTGGGCGGGCAAAACTACGTGCTCTGGGGCGGGCGCGAAGGCTACGAAACCCTGCTGAATACGGATATGGGGCGCGAGCTTGATCATATGGGTGCGTTCCTGAACATGGTGGTCGAATACAAACACAGGATCGGGTTCAAGGGGCAGATCCTGGTCGAACCCAAGCCACAGGAACCGTCCAAGCACCAATATGATTTCGATGCGGCGACCTGCATCGGCTTTCTGCGAAAATACGGGCTGGAGGATGAGGTCAAGCTGAACCTCGAACAGGGGCACGCGATCCTCGCGGGACACTCCTTCGAACACGAGATCGCGGTGGCTGCAAATGAGGGTATGCTTGGTTCCATCGACATGAACCGCAACGACTACCAGTCCGGCTGGGACACCGACCAGTTCCCCAACAACGTGCCCGAAGTGGCCTTGTGTTACTACCACATCCTCAGGGCAGGCGGCCTTGGGTCCGGGGGCACCAATTTCGATGCCAAACTGCGCCGCCAGAGCCTCGATGCCGAGGATTTGATCGCCGCCCACGTCGGCGCCATGGACATCTGCGCGCGCGGGCTCAAGGCTGCTGCGGCGATGATCGAGGATGGCGGGATCGAAGACGCGCTCAAGGCGCGCTATGCGGGCTGGGACCGGGACGAGGCGCAGGCCATGCTCAAAAGCGACCTGGCCACGATCTCCGAACGGGTACTGGGCCACGGGATCGAACCGCAACCGCGATCCGGTCGGCAGGAGATACTGGAGAATTATGTCTCGCGTTTCGTTTAAGCCCCTCGCGTTCAGCGTGATCGCCGCCCCGCTGTGGGCGGGCGACTTGCCCTACGACGAACCCGTCTTTCCCGACCACCCGCGCGCGCAGATCGAACTGGGGCAGCTGCTGTTCTACGATCCCATCCTGTCGGGATCCAAAACCGTGTCCTGCGCGACCTGCCACCACCCGAAATTCGCCACCGGCGACGGCGTGTCACTGGGGATCGGCGACGGGGGCAAGGGCCTTGGGCCGGACCGCGTCGTGGACACCGCCAACCCGCCCGAACAGCGCGTCCCGCGCAATGCGCCGCCCCTGTTCAACCTCGGGGCCAGCGAATTCACCACATTCTTCCACGACGGACGGCTGGAGCGGGACGCACGCCGCGCCTCGGGCATCCGCACACCGCTGGGGGCGGAAATGGAGGCGGGGTTTGCCTCCGCCCTGTCCGCGCAATCCATGTTCCCGGTACTGTCCCCGGATGAAATGGCCGGGCATTACGCTGAAAACGACGTGGCTCAGGCCGTCCGACAAGGGCTGCTGACGGGGCCGGGGGGAGCGTGGGACATCCTGTCCAAACGGGTCGAGGCGATCCCGGAGTACCGCACCCGATTTGATGTGGTGATCGGTCCGAAACCCATCGCCTTCACCGACATCTCGGACGCGCTCGCGGCCTTTCTGGATTTCGAATGGCGCGGTGTGGCCAGCCCCTTCGACCTCTATCTGAGGAACGGCACGGACATGGACCCGGCGGCGATGCGCGGGATGGACCTGTTCTATGGCAAGGCAGGATGTTCCGACTGTCATTCCGGCCGGTTTCAGACCGATCAGCAATTCCACGCCATCGCCATGCCCCAGATCGGGCCGGGCAAGGCGGCGCGGTTCGAAAGCCACGCGCGTGATACCGGCCGGATGCGGGTGACGGGCAACCCCGCGGATGCCTATGCCTTCCGCACGCCGCCCCTGCGCAACGTGGCGCAGACCGCGCCCTATGGACACAGCGGAGCATACGCGACCCTCGAAGCGGTGGTGCGCCACCACCTCGATCCGGTCGGCGCGCTCTACGCCTACGACATCAGCCAGGCCGTCATGCCCGGCTTTGACGCTGACGATCTGCGCGTGCTGACCGACAGGGCCGAAATGGACGCCATCGCGGCGGCGAACACCCTGAACCCGATGACCCTCAGCGATGCCGAAGTCGCCGACATCCTCGCCTTTCTCGAGGCACTCACCGATCCACAAAGCATCCGTGGCGCACTCGGCATCCCGGAGGCGGTGCCAAGTGGCCTGCCCATCGACCGGTAAAGCACCGCCGGTCCGGACTTCTCTGTTTCAAAAAATCCTGGGGGAGTCCGCAGGACGGGGGCAAAGCCCCCTGAAACATCATGTCGCCGCAAGGCGGCCTTCGGATCACACCGTTCCAGCGTACGATGCGTTAACACATCACTCCGGGTGCATCGGCGGTGTACGGGGGGTGCACGGGGGGTGTACGCATGGTGCATGCCCGAAATCGGGCCTTAACCCATATAAACAAGGGCTGAACGCCGAATCGGCCCTATTGGTTAACGACCAGCACCTGATCAACGTCCACGCGGCGCCAGTCCGACCACTCCTGATGGGGCCAGCGTACGCGCAGGCGCACGCTGCGTGCCGCACCCAGACCAAAGTGCTGCGGACCCGACACGCCGCCCGCATGGCCCCCGCCGACCGTCACTTCGCGGGCCTGCACGGTGGTGCCGTCATCCACCTCGATCCACGCGCCAACACCTTGGGTGTTCACGCCCTCGCGGAGCAGATCGACGGCCAGCCAGTGGCCCGTCGCAACGCTCACGTTCTGCCAGACCTCCATCGGCGCACGGCGGTTGACCACGGCGAGGTCCAGCAGCCCGTCGCCGTTCAGATCGACCAGCGCCGCCCCGCGCCCGCGATGAACCGAGGCGACCCCGGCCACATCGCCAGCCTCGGCAAACGTCCCGTCGGCTTGTGCAATCAACAGGTTGTTGGGGTCCTCCATCGCGTTGCCTGGCATCTGCTGCACGTTGCCCTTGGCGATGAACACATCGTCGCGCCCGTCATTGGTGACGTCGCCAAAGGCGATATGCCAGCCGGTCGAGGGGCGACCATCATCACCCACATAGGGGCGCTGGGCAGTTGTACCCATGGCAAAGGGCACATCCGCGAAGGTAGGCCCTTCGCCCGTCCGGCGCATCAGGCGCTGATCGCCCATCGAGCTCAGAAACACCTCGTCGCGCCCGTCGCGATCCAGATCGCGGGTGGCAATGCCCATGCCCCACAGTTGATGTCGGACCCAGCCGTCTTCCTGGGTATAGAGGCGCGGAGTCTCTTCCATGGCCCACAACTGTTCCTGGCCGTCCCGGACGTAGTAATGGCGGTCGTTCGATATCCGCAGATCCGCCCGCCCCGTGCGCGCCCAGTCGGTGAAGAGGATCGACAGGGCG
Source organism: uncultured Rhodobacterales bacterium (assembly GCA_964542095.1). GTDB lineage: Bacteria > Pseudomonadota > Alphaproteobacteria > Rhodobacterales > Rhodobacteraceae > Tateyamaria. The sequence continues at coordinate 2,349 of CAZITF010000059.1, read as the reverse complement.
CAATATCCGGGGGTCAGATCGATGCGCGTATACCCTTCGGTGTTGGGGCGATGCAGATGGCTCACATCACAGGCTTCGAACGGACCGTCCGGGTTCGACCGGTCGACATAGTGCCCGAATGCCAGGGTGGGCCGCGATTGCCCGGCCTCCCATGTGGCCGAAAAGGCGGTGGACCAGGTGTCATCTGTATCAAAGGGGACAGGTTCGAATGTGCAATCCCCGAGGTTCCTCAGGATCACATCAGGCCCCACCCGCAGCATCACCAGATCAAGCAGCCCGTCGTTGTCCAGATCGATTGGATAGGCGCCGGTTGTCGCGGTGATGTCCAGCGCTTCGGGCGTGGCATCCTCGAAGGACACAGGACCGCCCGGCCGGGACGTATTGCGCAGCAGGATCGGTGGATTGCTGCCCCCGGCGGCCACCATGTCCGGGCGTGCATCGCCGTCGCAATCCAATACGGCCAGACCGCCGCCCACGAAAAACTCCCAACCCCCGTCATAGACATGACGCGGAACCTCCACGGGGCGGAATGCGGGCACATCCGCCACGGCACTTTGCGCGATCGTGATGCCCGCAAGGATCAGCCCCTTACGCATCCTCCAGCGCCTCGACTGCCGTATCCTGTACGAATTCTAGGGCATAGGCGGCCCCACCCCGGGCCCACATGAAGGTGTCCCACTTGTGTACAACCACCTCGGGCGCGGGTTTGTCGATGTCGACGATGCTCTTGCGCATCTGCTCGATCACCGCATCGGCATAAAGATGGTCGAATTGCAGCTGTTCGCCGGCAAGGATCACCAGTTCGGGGTCGAAGATGTTGACGAGATTGGCAAGGCCGAGGGCGAACATCTTGCCCGCGCGTTCGATCACGGTGCGTGCCGTGGGATCGCCCGCCCTGGCTGCCGCGAGGACAGCTGTCACGGCTTTTGTCGTCGGTTCGGTCTGCGCGACGGCGCCCACGCTGCCCGCTTCACGCACCAGGGCATAGTCGGCCACATAGGCCTCAAGACACCCGCGCTGCCCGCAGCGGCACAGCGCGCCCTCCAGATGGACCTTGGTGTGGCCGAATTCCGCACCGCAGCCGCGCGTGCCACGATAAAGTTGCCCACCCAGCACCATGCCCATGCCGACGCCGCTTTCGATGGTGATGACGATGAAATCCGAATGGTCCTTGCCGATGCCAAAGGTCAGTTCGGCCATCGCCACAAGGTTGGCATCGTTGTCCACATAGGCGGCGATGCCCAGACGCCGTGACAGCACGGTTCCGAAGGGTACGTTGCGCCGGTCAAGCGACGGGGACCAGTAGACAAGGCCATTGCCCGCATCCACTACACCGGCCAGCCCGACGCCGACACCCGAGATGTCCGCCAGGGTACAGCCCGCATTGTCTGCCAGCCCCGACAACCCGTGAAATATCTCGTCAGCGAGGGCGTCGGGCGTGTAACGGCGGGATTCGATCCGCCGTTCATGAAAGGCCACATCGACCCCGTCGAAATCCATCAGCACCAGCGATATGCAATCGTCCGCCACTTTCAGCCCGGCAATCAGATGCGCGCGCCCGGCGACTTTCAGGTCGACCCGTGGCCGCCCGCGCGGTGTGTCGTCCCCGGTCGAACCGCGTGGTACTTCCTCGATCAGGCCACCACGCAACAGTTCGGCAGTGATGGACGTGACCGTGGCCCTGCTGATTCCCGTTCTGTCCGCCAGATCGATGCGGGGCAGTGGTCCGCGTTGAGAAATCTCGCGCAGCACAAGCCGTCTGCTTTCAACCTTCTGGTGACGGAACACCATGAAAACAATTCCTTTTTTCCTCCCGTGCGCGATATCGCCGCGTACGCCCCGACAGGGATAATGACGGTTTTTCTACAGCCTGTCCAATTTAATTTGCTTTTCAAATTAAAACGGCTATCAATGATCCACCCAGCCGCAATTCGCATGACGGCGGGGCAATGTCTTTGGGAGGACACTCAATGAAACGACGTACTCTACTTGGCGCTCTTGCGGCTGCCACAATGCTCACAACGCCTGCCTTTGCCGACAGTCACGCCAAGACGGTCGGCGTCAGTTGGTCGGACTTTCAGGAAGAACGCTGGAAAACGGATGAGGCCGCCATCGTCGGCGCGCTGGACGCCGCCGGTGCCACCTACCTTTCCGCCGACGCACAGTCTTCGGCAACGAAACAACTGGCCGACGTCGAAAGCCTGATCACGCAAGGCGTCGATGCCCTGATCATTCTGGCACAGGACGGCAGCGCGATCGGCCCGGCCCTGGATGCGGCCGAAGCGGCTGGTATCCCGGTTATCGGCTATGACCGCCTGATCGAAGACCCCCGTGCCTTCTACCTGACCT
>CAZITF010000058.1:0-13285 GCA_964542095.1 uncultured Rhodobacterales bacterium | reverse complement strand
GTGTTTGATCCCGTTGATATAGGGAATGGCAGAGGTGATCAGGTGACGCTGCATAACGGGGGCCTTTGCATGGGTGCGCCCCGTCTAGCAGCGCCGCGCCGCCGGGAAAAGACCCTCGGGCGCGCCGGTCAGTCCCGCTCGCGGCTGCGCCCGGTCAGCCGCCCGACAAGGAAGGACGTGCGCGGCGAATAGATATAGCGGGTCCGTCGGGCCGGTGTGGCCCGCGCCCGCATCCGCGCAAGTCCAAAGATGATCAATACTGCGTGCCCGACCGCGATCATGGCAAAGAGGGCGGACGGGCCGTAGGCGTCGATCAGCGCGGAGGCGGTGAACGGTGCCGCAATCGCGCCGACGGCATAGTAGAACATGAGGGCGGCTGACAATTCGACCCGTTCCGAACTGTCTGCAAAATCATGGGCATGGGCGGCCGCGACCGAGTAGATCGGAAAGGTCGTCAACCCGAACAGGCCCGCCGTCAGCATGATGCCGACGGTGCCAAGCCCGCTTGCCAGAACGGTGATGCCGGAGCTTGCCATGGCGGCTGCCGACAGCCAGATCAGCACCCAGCGGCGGTCGAACTTGTCCGCCAGCCATCCGACCGGGTATTGCGCCAGCGCCCCGCCCAGCACGAAAGAGGCCAGAAACCAGGCGATCTGCGACGTGCTCAGCCCGACCTCCTGCCCGTAGACCGGCCCGACCATCCGGAACGACGCGCTCGACAGCGCCGCCACGATCACCCCGGCCGCTGCCAGCGGCGAGCGGTCAAAGGCGAGCCTCGGTCTGAGCCGGGGCGAGGCCGGTGTTTCGGGCTGCTGTGCCGTTGTCAGGGTCAACGGCAGCAGGGCCGCGCAACTGACGATCGCGAGGATGTTGTAACTGACATAGCTCGCCGGTTCGAGCACGCTGATCACCAGCTGCGCGGCCAGCGATGCCCCCATGTCCACCACGCGGTAGACCCCCATCGCCCGCCCGCGCGTCTCGTTGGTGACCTTGGCCTGCAACCAGGCCTCGATCACCGTGTAGCATCCGGCCACGGCCATGCCAGACGCGATCCGCATCACGGCCCAGGCCATCGGGTCGAGGATCAGCATATGCGCGATCAGCGCGATGGCCCCCGAGGCCGTAAAGGCGGCAAAGGCGCGCGAATGGCCGACGCTGCCCATCAGCCGCGGCGCCCACCAGCATCCGATGAAGAACCCCAGGAAATGGTGGCCGACGCTGCCCATCAGCCGCGGCGCCCACCAGCATCCGATGAAGAACCCCAGGAAATGGGCCGAACCGAGGATGCCGATATCCTGCGTGCTGAATCCCAGCGCAAAGCCCGACAGGGCATCGAGCGGCCCCAGCGAACCTGAACTGAGTTGCAGCAGGATGACGGAGAGGAACAGGGCGGCAAGGGAAATGAGCATGCGCATGCCCGGAACCCTGACTTAAATGTATCCGGGCTCCAAGCCTGTTTCCGACATCGCCTGCGTTACAGTGTCGCTTCGATCTCTGCCCTGATGTCGATCCGCACGGTGTCACCGACCAGTTCGCCATACCCTTTGGCGCCAAAGTCGCGCCGGTCGATAGTGCCGTTGAGGATGACGTTCAGCCGTTCGAAGTCATTGTTTGCGCTGCCTGCCGCACGAAACAGATTTGCGTCAAACCGGACCTGGCGCGTGACTCCGCGCAGCGTCAGCAGCCCTTCGAGTGTGGCGCCGTGCGACATCCGACCCTGCGGGCCGAGTGTCACTCTGGTCGAGCGGAACCGCGTCATTGGAAAGTCGGCGGCGGCCAGGACACTGCGGGATTTCAGCGCCTCGGTCGCCAGAATCAGCCCGGTGCGCGCGCGCCGCACATCGGCGATCACATCCGCCGTGGATGCGGCAAGGTTGCGCCCGTCTATGGACAGGTCCGCCCGCTCGATCGGGACGGTGCCCTTGACCGGGGTGCGGCCCAGGTTGAACGTATAGCTGATGGTCGCGCCACCCGGTCCCAGCCGATAGGGCTGCGCGCGGCCATGCCGCGGAAGGACCAGTGCCGCGAGAGCACCGGCAAGGAGAGTTCTGCGTTGCATCGTCTGCCTCGGTCTGTGGTTGGACCCTGATCCTTGGTACGGTCAGACTCCTTATTATTTTGTGAACGCTAGCAGGGAATTGGCGAACGGTCGCTGGTTCCGTTTGTTTTCAGGCCGTTTTTTTCTTGTGTGTGACATGCGGCAGGGCCGTGCCGGGGCGGCGTGCGACGTGCCAGGCCTGTTCGGGGGCGGTGCGCGCCCTGAGCCGGGTCAGTGTCCAGGCCCCTGCCGATCCCTTGTGATCGGGCGTCAGATGCCAGCGGCTTTCCACGCCCTGCGCGCCCCCCATGCCCGGCGTCAGCAGCAGGCCCAGCGGCGCGCGCCCCTGCACCTTGCCCCCGGTTTCCGCCGCCAGATGCATCCGGCGCACCGCCGTGAGGCCGGGCAGCCCCGGTAGGTCGGCCACCGCCAGCGGCACCGCACCGGCGCGCAGCACTTCCTCCATGCTCCACAGCACATCCTCGGCCCGCTTGGGCTGAACGAGGATCAGGCGGGCCGGGTCGATGAACGGCATCATCCCGCAGGGGTTCAGCCGGTCCGCGCTCCAGTCCGGGGCGATCCAGATCACCGGCCCGGTGGTCTGTGCGGCCAGCCACAGGGCGAGACGGTGGCGCGCAGGCCCGCAGGCCTCGTGGACCCGCCCCAGCGCCAGTCCGTGCCCCAGCCCATGCCGTTCGCCCTGCGCCAGCAGGGGCAGGCAGGGCGTATCGCGCATCGGGCCGCGTTGCAGGAGGGGGTGGTGGACGGGCATGGCCCCATCATACATGTTCTACATCTGTTCTCAACGCTTCGTTCGTTTGTGCCGCGCAGAAAATTCGCTTGCCCACAACGGTTTGCCCGCTAGGGTCACATCGGGAATCGGTGGAAAGGACACGGGGCATGGAGCGACGCAAACTGGGACGGACCGGTATCGAGGTCTCTGCGCTGTGCCTTGGATCCATGACATGGGGCACCCAGAACACCGCCGAAGAGGGCCACGGACAGATCCAGCGCGCGCTCGAGGCCGGCATCGATTTTATCGACACCGCCGAGATGTATCCCGTCAATCCGATCAGCGCCGAGACCATCGGGCGCACCGAACAGATCATCGGTTTGTGGTTCGAACGGGGCGGGAAGCGTCAGGACATCGTGCTGGCCACCAAACATTCGGGCGAGGGGATGCGCCATGTGCGCGACGGTGCGCCGATCTCTTCCCGGACGATCCGCGAGACGGTCGAGGGGTCGCTGCGCCGGTTGCAGACCGATTACATCGACCTTTATCAGTTTCACTGGCCCAACCGGGGCAGCTACATGTTCCGCAAGAACTGGACCTATGATCCGACCGGGCCGGACCCTGTGGAGGTCCGCCAGAACATGGACGACTGCCTGGGCGCATTGCAGGCCGAGGTCGACCGCGGCACCATCCGCGCCTTTGGCCTGTCCAACGAAAGCGCCTGGGGCACGGCCCAGTGGCTGGCCGCGGCGCAGCGCACCGGCGGGCCGCGCGTGGCCAGCGTGCAGAACGAATATTCGCTGCTCTGTCGCCTTTACGACACCGACATGTCCGAGTTGAGCGTGTACGAAGATGTTGGTTTGCTTGCCTTTTCCCCGCTCGCGGCGGGTTTGTTGACGGGCAAGTACCAGGGTGGCGCCGTGCCCGACGCCTCGCGGATGTCGCTCAATCCCGATATGGGCGGGCGCAAGACCGACCGCGCCTTTGCCGCCGTTCAGGCCTATCTGGACATCGCGGCCCGCCATGGTCTCGATCCGGCACAGATGGCGCTGGCCTGGTGCATGACCCGACCTTTCATGTGTTCGGTGATCTTCGGGGCGACCAGCCTGGACCAGCTTGAGGTCGCCATAGGGGCCGCCGATGTAACCCTGAGCGACACCGTGCTGGACGAGATCACCAGGGCGCACCGCGACCATCCGATGCCGTATTGAAGGCGGGTGGTGTCGTATCCGGTTTGCAAGCCACACGTCGAAACACAGGCCTGTGTCTGTCCTGTGCCCTGTCAAAAACCCTGTTTCCAAACTCGGCACCAGAGGCCGGTGTTGCCCGTCGCGCGGCGAACGGGTGCGCTTTTGGACATGTTACTTCGTTTTCTGAACAGCTATCCCTCGCCTGTGCGGGAAACTGACCCGAAACAAAAAGGATGTCGCCGATGCCCCTTTCCATGAACTCAGAGGTTTTCATCACCTGTGCCGTGACCGGATCGGGCGGCACGCAGGATCGCAGCCATCATGTACCGCGCAGTCCTGAACAGATTGCAAACAGTGCGATCGCCGCGGCCAAGGCGGGGGCGGCCATCGTGCATTGCCACGTGCGCGACCCCGACACCGGCGCGCCGAGCCGAAATCTTGATTATTATCGTGAGGTTACGGAGCGCATTCGCGAATCGGGGGTCGATGTGGTGCTGAACCTTACCGCCGGGATGGGCGGTGACATCATCTTTGGCCCGACCGAGCATCCGATGCCCCCCGTTGACGGCACCGACATGATCGGCGCCTCGGAACGGGTGCGGCATGTGGCCGAATGCCTGCCCGAAATATGCACTCTGGACTGCGGCACGATGAACTTTGCCGAGGCCGATTACGTGATGACCACGGCGATGGGGTCGATGATGACCGCGCTGGGCGTCAAGCCCGAGATCGAAGCCTTTGACACGGGCCATTTATGGTATGCAAAACAACTGGTTAAGGATGGCGTTCTCGACAGTCCCGCCTTGGTGCAGCTGTGTATGGGCGTGCCCTGGGGCGCGCCGGATGATCTGAACACCTTTATGGCGATGGTCAACAACGTGCCCGACGACTGGACCTTTTCCGCCTTTGGGCTGGGGCGGCACCAGATGGCCTATGTCGCCGCCGCGGTGCTGGCGGGGGGCAATGTGCGCGTGGGCCTTGAGGACAATCTGTGGCTGGGCAAGGGCGAGCCGGCGCAGAACTGGCAACTGGTCGAACGGGCCGGCACCATAATCGAAAACATGGGCGCGCGGGTGATCGGACCGGCAGAGGTGCGCAAAAAACTGGGGCTGGTGAAGCGGGCGCCAAAGGCGTGACTCCGGCCCGGCACCCCCCGTGCACCCCGCGTACACCCCCTGTGCACCCCCAACGCGCGTTTCGTTTCCTGTCTGTTAACCTTTGCCTTGCGCTTTTGGTGGCCTGCACGGCCCCGCCCCAGGTCGCGGGCTTGCGTGACCCTGCGGCGCCCATCGGGGCGATCCAGCGTTTTGATGCGGCGAAGTTCGATGGCGACTGGGTTGTCCATTCCAGTGCGGGCGGGGATTGGGATGTGCGCGGGTTCACGGTGTCGGAGGACGGCACGCGATGGCGTGAAGCGGGGCGTGCAGCCACGGTCATGGCCCGCGCCACGGGCATCCTGCGGCTGACCTACGCGGACGGCACGCGGCGCGATCTGTGGGTGGTCTGGACCGACCCCGATCACCATACGGTGGCGATTGGAAATCCCGAGGGCGATTTCGGGTTCATCGCCACCAGGGCAGGCCGCTTTCGCGCCGATCAGGTGACGGCGGCGGCGCAGGTTCTGGATTTCAACGGGTATCGGACAGGCGAATGGGACGTGAGGGCAAGATGAAGACAGCGGCGATTGTTGGCGGCGGTGTGATCGGCGGCGGGTGGGCCGCGCGGTTCCTGCTGAACGGGTGGGATGTGCGGGTGTTCGACCCCGACCCGCAGGCCGAGGCGAAACTGGCCCCGGTGCTGGCGCAGGCGCGCCGGGCCTTGCCGGGCCTCACGGATGTGGCGCTGCCGCCCGAGGGGCGGCTGAGCTTTCACGCCGACATGGCCGAGGCTGTGGCGGGTGTGGCGTGGATACAGGAAAGCGTGCCGGAGCGGCTTGAGATCAAGCACACCGTACTGGCCGCCATTCAGGCGGCGTGTCCGCACGATGCCATCATCGGCTCGTCCACGTCCGGCTTCAAACCCTCCGAATTGCAGCAGGGGGCGGCGCGCCCCGGTCAGATCATGGTCTGTCACCCGTTCAATCCCGTTTACCTGATGCCGCTGATCGAGGTGGTGCCTTCGCCTGCGACGGACATGGCCCTGGTGGAAAAGGCCGAAGGGATCCTGCGCTCGCTCGGTCATTTTCCGTTGCGGGTGCGCCGCGAGATCGACGCCCATATCGCCGACCGTTTTCTTGAGGCGGTCTGGCGCGAGGCGCTGTGGCTGGTCAAGGACGGCGTCGCCACCACCGAGGAAATCGACGAGGCGATCCGCATGGGGTTCGGCATCCGCTGGGCGCAGATGGGTCTGTTTGACACCTATCGCACTGCCGGGGGCGACGCGGGCATGCGCCATTTCATGGCCCAGTTCGGCCCCTGCCTGCAATTGCCATGGACCAGGCTGACCGATGTGCCCGAGTTCTCCGACGACCTGGTGGACCTCATCGCGGGCCAGTCGGATGCGCAGTCGGGCCATATGAGCATTGCGCAGATGCTGAAGGCCCGCGACGACAACCTGGTGGCCATGATGCGCGCCCTCAAGGCCAATGACTGGGGTGCGGGGGCGGTGATGAACGCCCATGAGGCGCAGTTGCGCGCGGGCACGGTGCTCGCCGCGCGGGCGGAGGATCTGGACGACGTGTCGGCCCCGATCCTGACCGTGCGTCGCGCCGTGCCGCTGGATTGGACCGACTATAACGGGCATATGAACGAGGCCCGCTATCTGCACGCATTCGGCGATGCGACGGATCGGTTCATGGCGCTGATTGGCTGCGATGCGGATTATATCGCCACCGGGGGCAGCTATTTCACCGCCGAAACCCATATCCGCCATGTGGATGAGGTGCACGCGGGTGCCCTTATCGAGGTGCGCACGCAGGTGCTGGCCGGGGCGGGCAAGAAGATGCACCTGTTTCACGAGATGTACGAGGGTGCGCGCCTGCTGGCCACGGGCGAGCATTTCCTGCTGCATGTGAGCCTTGAAACCCGCCGCCCGTCCGAACCGTCTGCGGCCATCGAGGCGGCGTTGACGCGGATCGCTGCGGCCCATGCGGCCCTGCCGATGCCGGACGGGGCCGGGCGCGCGGTGGGCCAGCGCCCGTGACGCGCACGCTGATCACTGCCGGTGCCTCGGGCATCGGGCTGGCCATGGCGCAGGCCTTTGCCGCGCGCGGCGACGAGGTTTGGGTGACGGATGTGGATGCCGCCGCCCTTGGCGCCGTGCCCGACGCCATCACCGCGCGCCATTGCGACGTCCGGGACGCGGCGCGCATGGCCGAGGTGATGGCAGAGGCCGGGGCATTGGATGTGCTGTGCGCCAATGCCGGGGTCGCGGGGCCGACCGCACTGGTCGAGGACGTGGAACTGTCCGACTGGCGCGCCTGCGTGTCGGTGAACCTGGAGGGCGCGTTTCTGGCCGTCAAACATGCGTTGCCCGCGATGAAGGCGGCGGGGTCCGGCGCGGTGATTTTCACGTCGTCCACCGCGGGTATCCACGGCTATCCCAACCGCGCGCCCTATGCGGCGGCCAAATGGGCGATCATCGGGTTGATGAAGACGGTGGCGATGGAGGCGGGCCCGTTCGGCGTGCGCGCCAATGCGATCTGCCCCGGAGCGGTCGAGGGCGCGCGCATGGAAGGCGTGCTGGCCCGCGAGGCCGCCGCCAAGGGCATGAGCCGGGATCAGGTTTACGCCGGCTATGCGTCGGGGACCTCGATGCGGTCCTTTGTCGAGGCGCGCGATGTGGCGCAGATGGCGGTGTTCCTCGGCTCGGACGCGGCGCGGATGGTGTCGGGGCAGGTGATTGCGGTGGATGGCCATACCGAGAACCCCGACCCGAAACCGTGATCCAAAGGAGCGCGCTGGCGCGCGCACGACATTATCGACTTGGCGCCAGCTTCGGGTCTCACCAAAACAGAGACCTCTGTTGCGAATCCCCCCTCGCCTGATCTTTGGCGTGACAGGGCCGCCCGTCTTTGCCAAGCACAATGGCCGTATCCCGCAAGCGGGGCCCTCGGCAATTCTGCCTGGCAAAGCCGTTCGTCCCTGTCCCTTGGCGATCAGGCGAGGGCGGCTCCGAAACAGAGATCACCGGATCAGCGCGCGCAGGCTGTCGAGATGTTCGGGCACGTCGCGGGCGGTGAAGGTGGCCTGCCGCACCAGTTCGTCGAAATGCAGCGACAGGGTTTCGATCCGTTCGCGGTCGCGGAACGCCATGTAGTGGCCGCCGGTATAGAGCACGGCGAGCAGCGGGCCGAAGACGGTGATCGGGGCCGAGTAGAGCTGGCGTGCGTCAAAGAGGTAGAGCCGCAGGCGCGGGTAGAGCTGGGTTGCCAGGTCCGTGAAGTGGTCGAGCTGTGCGCTGCGTGTCGCGCTGGGCAGGCCCGCGTAATAGCCGGTTCCGGCCGCAAAGCTTTGCATCTCGTGCAACGGCATCGCGATCTCGTAATCCGAGCGGGCGGCGCGCATCCAGTCCAGCCGATCCCGCGAGGCGTTGATCGCCTGCGCGGTGGTCCGCCCCAGATGCGGGCTGTATTCCCATTCCAGCATCGCGTGGGTTTTCAGCATGTCGGGCAGGCCTGCGGCGACATGGCGGATCTTGTAGCCCGCGGCCTCCTTGTGCCAGCCGAAGATGCGTTCATCGACCAGCGCGCGCGGCGCCTGGGTGAGGGTGAGGGCGGCCGCCGTCAGGGCGGCGGCACTTTCGGGCCGGTCCGACAGGCCCAGCAGCCAGTCGGCGGACACCCCCAGCGCCTGCGCGCAGGCCCCCACCACCTGCGCACCGGGCAGGCGCGCGCTGTCGCCGGACAGGGCCTGCGAGATGGTCGACCGGTCCGCCCCGATCTGGCGCGCCAGGCCGCTTTGGCTGGTGCCCGACGTCTGCATCGCCCGTGCAAGGCGGCGGCGGAATCGGTCGGCGCGGGCGCGTTTGTCGATTATTTCACTCATCTGTAGATATTTGTCACATATTGCGATGGTTGTTAACAATTTTCGGAATTCGCCGCCGGATGCCCCGGCGATACGGTTGCGCATCCTGCCCTGTTGGAGCCTCCTGCGCATGCCGAACCCGACCCCGACCAGACGACTGCCCGCCGAGCGCGCGCATCGCGTGGAATGGCTGACGCTGGGCCTGTTTGCGGGCTGTATCGGCGTCTGGCTGGCCAGCCTTTTCGTGCTGGCGCAGTGGTCTTTGGCCCTGTCCGTCGTCCTGCTGACCCTTGCGCTGGTGCTGCATTCGTCGATCAGCCACGAGGTGCTGCATGGCCACCCGTTTCCGTCGCGTGTCGCGAGCGAGGCGCTGGTGCTGATCACGCCGGGACTGTTCGTGCCCTACCTGCGTTTTCGCGATACCCATCTGGCGCACCATCAGGACGCGCGCCTGACCGACCCCTATGACGATCCTGAGTCCAACTATCTCGATCCGAAGGTCTGGGCGGGGCTGTCCCGCCCCCTGCGCACCGTTCTGAGATGGAACAACACCCTTGCGGGCCGCATCCTGCTGGGGCCTGCGATCTCGCAGGTGGCGGTCATGCGTGCGGACTGGCGCGCGGTGCGGCGCGGCGATCGGCAGGTGCTGCAAGGGTGGCTGCTGCATCTGCCCGGTGTGGCGCTGGTGCTGGGGCTGGTCTGGTCCTCTCCCGTGCCGTTGGCATGGTATCTGCTGGCCTGTTACGGCGCGCTGTCGATCCTCAAGATCCGCACCTTTCTGGAACATCAGGCCCATGTCATGACCCGTGGCCGCACGGTGATCGTGGAGGACCGGGGCCTGCTGGCTTTTCTGTTTCTGAACAACAACCTGCACGTGGTGCATCACATGCATCCAAGGGTGCCGTGGTATCGCCTGCCCGGGCTTTACCGTGCCAGTGCCGCGCGCTACCTCGCCTGCAACGAGGGCTATCGCTATGGCTCTTACCGGGAGGTGTTCGCGCGTCACTTCCGGACGGCCAAGGACCCGGTGCCCCATCCGCTCTGGTCGCGCGATCCCTGATCGCGCATAGAGAGGCATGACCCTGTGGATTCCCATCACGCTGGCGGCGGCGCTGTTTCAGACCCTGCGTTTCATGCTGCAACGGCAATTGTCGCTGGGCACGCTGAGCGCGGGGGGGGCCACGCTGGCGCGGTTCATGTATTCGGCCCCCTTGGTGGCGGTGCTGATCGTGATCTACATGGCAGCGAGCGGGCAGGACTGGCCGCGGTTCGGGGCGACGTTCTGGGCCTATGGGGCCGCCGGGGGGCTGGCGCAGATCCTCGCCACGGTCGCCACGGTGCTGCTGTTTCAGGCGCGCAATTTCGCGGTCGGGATCACCTTCAAGAAGACCGAGGTGATGCAGGCCGTGCTGGTTGGTTGGGTGCTGTTGGGCGATACGGTCAGCGGTCTCGGCTTTGCCGCCATTGGCCTTGGGCTGGTTGGGGTGCTGCTGCTGTCGGCCCCGCCGGAACTGGTACGGGTCGGCTGGCGGGACATGGCCAACCGCTCGGTCGGTCTGGGCCTTGGCGCCGGGCTGCTGTTTGCGGTGTCGGGGGTCTGTTATCGCGGTGCGTCGCTGAGCCTTGGGCTGGAAGACCCGCTGGCGCGCGCGGGGCTGACCCTGTCGGCGGTCACCGCGATGCAGCTGGTCGCCATGATGATCTGGCTGCGCTGGCGCGATCCGGGGCAGGTGAGCGCGGTCTGGGGCGCGCGCCGCGTGGCGGTCTGGGTGGGCCTGATGTCGATGCTGGGGTCGTTCTGCTGGTTCACCGCCTTTACCTTGCAGAACGCGGCCTATGTGAACGCGGTCGGGCAGGTCGAACTGGTGTTCAGCGCGCTGGCCTCGGTCATTGTCTTTCGCGAGGCGATCAGCGGGCGCGAGTGGCTGGGGATGGGAGTCCTGCTGGGCTCGATCCTGATGCTGATCGTGGTGATCTGAGGGTGGCGCAGGCGCCTTGCGCCCGATGGTCGGTCAAACCGTAAGGCGCAGGTGTCCTGCGCCCGCGTCAGTCGCGGATTTCGGTGCCGCGCAGGCGCAGGAACAGGCTTTCTTCGTCATCGTTCTTGAAATAGGGGACGCTGGCGGGGGCGGCGCGGTCATGCACGCGGGCGGCGATTTCGCTCAGCACCACTTCGGTGATGAACGGCATGTCAAAGCCGCGCACCGCATCGAGGGCAACCCATTGCAGGTGCGACAGCTCGTCCGAGGCGGCGGTGAAGTCGTCCGGGTCCGAGGCCAGATCGTCCGCATCGATCAGAAAGAACCGCGCATCGAACCGGCGCGGGCGGCCCGGCGGTGTCAGGGCGCGGAACACGAATTGCAGCGGGGCGGCGTGGGGCAGGTGCCCGGTGGCGGCAAAGCCGTGCCAGTCAGGCGGCGGGGCGGGCCACTGTCCGGGTGTGCCCAGCACCTGGCCGGTTTCCTCGAACAGCTCGCGGATGGCGGCGGCGGCCAGTGCCGGGGCCAGCCCCGGCGGGCTGTCATCGGCAAGCCGCGCCGCGTTCGGGTCGCCCACCGGCGGGGCGAGCGGGACGGTGTGATCGGCGGTATCCACCGCGCCGCCGGGAAAGACGAACTTGTTCGGCATGAACACGGCCCGTGCCCCGCGCTGGCCCATCAGGATGCGCGGCGTCGTCGCCCTGTCGCGCAGCACGATCACGGTCGAGGCGTCGCGCACCTGGCTTTTGTCGATCGGCTGGCTCATCCCGGTCCCCGTCGGCTCATTCGGTCTGCAAGGACGTTAGGCGCATCACCCGGCCGGTGCAAATCCGCCCATGCCGCGCGCCCATTGAAAGCCGACGATCGCCCCCTTGAGCCGGGGCAGAAGATACAGTGACAGCGCCACGCAGCCCACCGCAAAGATGGTGAACAGCACCAGCGGGTCGGGACGCCATTGCACGAAGGTGAAATGCAGCAGCGGCGCCATCAGGTGCCCCACCAGCAGGATGGTCAGATAGGCGGGCCCGTCATCGGCGCGGTGGTGCGAGTAGTTCAGTTTGCACACCGGGCAGGTGTCGGCCACTTTCAGATAGCCCTTGAGCAGACGCCCCTGTCCGCAACGCGGGCATTTGCGCCGCCAGCCCCGAAACAGGGCAGGGCGCACCGGCCTGTCCGCGGTTGCGTCGGGGCGATGATTGGATGTCGGGTCGCTGAGCACGAAAACTGTCCATTGCTGATGCGGCGTTACCATGCGCCGCCGCGCGCTCAGAAGGAATGGCGCATTGTGCCCTTGCGTCCCGATGTCGCGCAAATCCGCGCAGGAATTTTTTTCGACGGAAATCTGTGCGGCCCCCGTTTGATGGGTATGGCGCGGTTGGAAAAGCCGGCCACCCTGAGGTAAAAACGGAGTAACCCGATTATGAAACGTACAACATTCATCATGACTGTCGCAGCAGCTGCCATCGGCATGACAACCCTGTCCGCCATGGCCCGTGAACGTGGCCCGGACTTTGCCACCATGGATATCGACGGTGATGGCGAGGTGACCCTGAGCGAGATGCAGGCGCAAGGTGCGGCCCGGTTCGAGGCCGCCGATACCGATGGCGACGGCTTTCTGACACAGGCCGAGCTGGAAGCCGCGGCGCGTGAGCGTGCCGGTGACCGCGCGGCCCGGATGCTGGAGCGGATGGACGCCAATAAGGACGGCAAGCTGTCGGTCGATGAAATCAAGGCCCCGCGCCGCGACCCGGCCCGCATGTTCGAACGGCTTGATGCGGACAACAGCGGTGGCATCTCGGCCGAGGAATTCGAGGAGGTGCGCACCAGGATGCACGAGCGTGGTGGCCGCAAACATCGCGGCGACAACTGAGTGGACCCGCGCCCTGCCCCTTGCAAAGAGGGGCGGGGCAAGGATAGCCCGGACCTGATGGCCATGCCGCTCGACACTGATCCGCATACGGATGACGCCGCCCTGCTGGCCCGCTATGCCAGAGGTGATGCCGGTGCTGCGCGTCTGTTGACCGTCCGGCTGACTCCGCCTGCCTTCGGGCAGGCATTCCGTCTGCTGGGCGACCGGGCCGAGGCCGAGGATGTGGCGCAGGAGGCGATGCTGCGCCTGTGGCGCATCGCGCCGGAGTGGCGCGCGGGCGAGGCGAAGGTGACCACCTGGCTTTATCGTGTGGTGGCCAATCTGTGCACCGACCGGCTGCGCAGGCGGGGTCGGGCGGCGGTGGCGCTGGACGAAGTGGCCGAACCGCAGGACCCGGCCCCGTCGGTCGAGGCGCGCATGCAGGCGGATGCCCGTGCATCGGCCCTGCGTGCCGCCCTGGCCGATCTGCCGGAACGGCAGCGGATCGCGGTGATGATGCGCCATTTCGAGG
>CAZITF010000057.1:0-13303 GCA_964542095.1 uncultured Rhodobacterales bacterium | reverse complement strand
GTTGCAGGACGGGGTGATCGATGCCGACGAGCAGGCCGACCTCGACAATCTTGAGGCAAAGATCGAACGCCTTGCCACTGTGGTGCGCGAACAGCGGGCGATCCTGAAACGCAACCGTGACATCTGGGACGCGCTGGCCCCGGCCAGGTCCGAATTCGACACCCGCCTTGCCACGCTGCAAGCGGCCAAGTGGGCGGATGTGGCCAAGCTCGAACAGGTGGCGACGGCGATTGCGTCTTCTGTCACCGATCAGCGCTGGGCCGATGCGACCAAACTGCTCGAGGCGGCGCGTACCAAGATGGCGACCACCTATCAGGCCTATCTTGCCGCCCAGCCCGCGATGGCGGGCGGTGACGGCACGCCGCCGCCCGCCCCGGCACCGGGGGTCGATGCCGACAAGGCCAAATACGAAGCGGCCAAGGCGGCCTATCAAAAGGCGATGACAGCACTCGAACGCCACGCCCAGGCGGGGGATGCGACCATCGCCGCCGAGATCACCGCGATCAAGGGCAAGGCCACAGCCGCCGCGGCTGACGCGACCGGCGGCGACTTTGCCGCCGCATTGACCAAGGTCTCGCCCCTCGTGGCCGAATGCGCCGCAACCGAGGACAAGGCCCACGACCTGGCCCATTTCAACGCCGTGCTCGCCCATCGCACGACGCTGGTGAACAATCCCGTACCCGCCGCCCTGACGGGCGATGCCGCCATCGACGATCTCAAGACCGAAATCGACACCCTGTTTGCAGGCGCGCAGACCGATGCGGCGGCCGCGAAATACAGCGACGGTGTGACCAAGCTCGACAAGATCCCGGTGCTGCACGAACGGCGCAAGGCTCTGGACGAGCGGCGCACCCGCTACACCACACAGTTCGGCAACGTGACCTGGTATATCCAGCAGATCAACAACGCCCCCGCGACCGACCGCGCGCCCTTGCAGGCCACAATCGACAAGTTCAAGGCCGAGGCCACGGCGGCAGAGTATCCCAACACCAACGACTACGCCGCGTCAGCGGCCAAGATGCAGGCGCTGTCCTCGGAATTCGCCACCATCCACACGATCCTGCAAGCGGCGGCGGGTTACACGGCGGCCCTGACCGCCTTTGACGCGCAACTGGCCATCCTTGATCCGCATCCGGGCCGCGTCGCCATCGAAGAATTCTTTCAGGCCCGCAAGGCTGACCGCGCACAGGCCGTCACCGAGGCCACGGCCACCAAGTTCCCCACCGCCATCCAGCTGCTGCAACGCACCGCCGCAGGCGACTGGACCGCGCAAAAGGCCATCGCCGATGCCTATGTGGTCTATGACGGCAAACGCGCCACTGCCCAGGCCCTGATCGACACCGTCAAGGCATTGCCCGACACCGCTGACGGCATTGCGCAGGCCGAGACGCTGATGACGCTCGCGGCCAGTCAGGCCGTGGCCAGGAACATTCCCGGTGCCGAGGCCAGCGTTGCCGACGCCACCGCACGCGCCAACGAGGCCAAGGCCGTGGCCGACGCCAATGCAGCGCTCGCGGCACAACACGACACCGCCGCGCTTGACGGCGTGGCGGGTGATTTTCCGGCGGCCCTCGCGGTCTATACCACCATGCGCGCCACCGTGGCGGCACTTGATACCACCAACACCTTCACCGCCGCCCTGACCGCAGCCGACGTGCCGGTCGACGCGGCCAAGACCGAGGCGGCCAAGGCCAGCCCCGACGCCGCCGTGCTGCGCGCCAAGCTGGACGAAGGTATCGCGGCCCTGCAAGCGCTCCAGCCCAGGATCATGGCCCACGCGGCCTTTACCACCCACTATGCCACCGCCAAGACGCTGATCGAAACCACTCTGCCACCGCTGAGTGTCGATGATTGCATCAAACCCGCCATCGATGCCTGCAAGGTGCTGCTGACCGAGGCCGACACGCTGGCCAAATCGCCCGGTTTCGACTTTGCCGCCGCCGAGGCCAAGTTGCAGGAGGCGACCAAGCGCGGCCATCAGGCCGAGATCAACGCCGCACTCTATGCCTCTGACATCAAACCCGGCCTCACGGCAGTTGCGGGCGCGATTACCCTGATCAACACCGGCAATGCCAACGTGCAGACCCTCATGGCCGCCCGGATGACACGGCTGACGGCCTTCCAGACCGACATCGCCGCCGACATCGCGGCGGAGGATTTCAAGGCTGCCCAGTCCAAGGCGATCGAGGCCACGGCGGTGTCTGCTGCAAGCATGCAGGATGGCACACATTGTGTGAACATCGATGCGAAATACACCCTGTGGGTGACCAACCGGATCGGCCAGATTCAAGGGGGTCAGGCGGCTGTCGCTCCGGCGCTTGCCGAAACCAACAAGCTGATCGCGGATCATCAGGCCTGCCTCGCCGCAGGCACCTATGGCGCGGCGTGGAACATCACCAACCAGCTCTATTGGTCGATCCAGCGCGGGATCGACGCGCTGGCCCTTGCAGGGCCTTACGACACCGCCCAGCAGGGCGCGCGCGCCGCCCTCGACACGCTTGTCGCCAAACGCTCGCCCGGAATCGAGGATCGCCTGAAGGCCTTCGAGGAACGCTATGCCGCCGCCGTCGCACTGGGGGCCGAGCCGCAATATGTGATCGCGACCCAGCGCATGGACGCGCTCAAGGCCGAGGTGCTGGCCTTTGTCCCGCTGGCCGATGCCTACACGACCTACGGGCCCGCACAGGCCGAGGCGCTCAAGCAACTGACCGCCGCCGAAGGGCACGCGCAACGGATCGCCATCGAGACGATGCTGGGCCTGCTCAGGGCCAAATACGACTCTGCCGTGGCCATCGCGGACGCCGGTGACCCGGCCCGCGCCCAGACCATGATGGAGGAGGTCGCCAAAAGCGCCACCGAATGCATCTCCGAGGCTGATTTCGCCGAAACCTGCACCGAGATCGCCGATGCGCTTGGCGACAGTGCCTCTGAAACCAGCGGCCCGAACTTCCTGCACATCGGTGCGGCCAAGGCGGCCCTTGCCGTGCAGCGCCGCCGCGAAGGGGCGGACATCGCCACGCAGGAATTCACCGACGCCGAGGCGGCACTTGCCACCGCCAGTGACGACAGCGCCACCCCTGCGGCCCAGACCGAAGGGCTGCGCAAGGCCCTCGATCTGATCGCCATGGCCGGCAACGTCATCAGCCAGAACCAGCTGCTCGAAAGCGCGCTGGAGGCCGCGCGCCAGCAGATCGCCAAGCACCGCACCCATGCGCAGGCCGCTTACCTCGACACGCCGCTCAAGGATGCCGAGACCGAGATCGGCGTGATATCTTCGCGCGCGGTAAACCTTGCGGCCCTGCCGGGCTGTTCGGCGGATTTGCAGACGCTGATGGCAAACCTGCTCGAAATGGGTCCGAAACTGAACGCGCATGCCGAATACGTCGCCCTGCGCGCCAAACCCGAAGTGGAACCGCGCCTTGCCGTGCTCGAAGCGCACGACCACAGCTATGCGATCCAGAGCAATATCGAGGCGATCCGGCGCAAGCTGGCCGATGCCGCGCGCCTGTCCGAAGCCTACGACCCGATCCCGGCGGTTGCCCTGCTGAAAGAGGTCGAAACGCTGGGCACCAGCGCGCTGGTGCTGGCAGACATGCGCGCCAACACGCCGCCCAGCCCGGCGGATCTGAAAAAGATCCTCGAAGGGCCCGGCGGAGAGGCGGAACTCGATGCGATGATCGACGCGCTGGAACCCGACGCGCAACGCGCCGTGCTCAAGGTCGCCTTCGAAGCGCGCTTTGGCTGCACCTTGCAGAACTTTGCGGGTGTGGATGCGAACGGCAATCCGAACAACCCCATTGCTGCCGGTGCGCAGGACGGTCCGAACATCAAACGCTTCTACGAGATCATGTCGGACCTGCCGCCCAGTGCCACCGCCGACAACGACAGCATGCGCGTCTTTACCGAAATCGAATCGGGGCAGGGGTCATATTACAGCGGCTCGGCCAAGGACGTGGTGATGCGCGAGGGCGACGCCGCCCTGTCCTCTGCCTATACCTTCGGTGCCGAGGCCGAGGTGGGTCAGGTCGACCCCGATTGCGAACCGGCTAACGACGAACCCGTCAGCTTCTTCAGCTGGAATACCCTGCACGAGGTGGGGCATGCGGTCGACGACCAGCACGGGTTCATGAACAAGAACCAGAGCGGACCGGCCTATGGCGGATGGACCGAATACGGTGCCAACGTGGAACCGATCGCGACCATCCTCGCAGCGCACTTCAAATACGACAAACGCTATATCCAGCAGGCCATGTCACAAAAACTGGCCACCGCGACCACGCCCGCCGACGTCACCCCCGGCACACCGCAGCCGCAAGGCTGCACGCCCGAGGAATGGGAGGCCCGCCGCGTGACCTTTGCCACATGGCTCAACCAGGTGCGCGAACCGCGCAACCCCTGGGCCAGCAATTCGGTGGCGCAGCGTGTCGCCATCGGCGGCGTGGTCTATCAGGAAAGCTATACCGGCAAATGGACCAGCTACCAGCTCGCCGCCCGCTCCAAGGGCATGACCGGCTACCAGTTCCGCGCGCCGGGCGAGTGGTTCTCCGAACTCTACGCCGCCTACCATTCCGGCAAGCTCAAGGACACGCACCCCGCCGCCGGATGGCTCGAAGGTCTTGACAAGCCGTCATAAGGAACCGCACCCATGTCCCTGTTTCACCCCCTCATCGTCAAATGCCCCGATTGCGAGGCCGAAGTGACTGTCGAAGCGGTCGGCAGCGTGAATGCCGACCGCCGCCCGGACTTCCGCGATGCGATCCTTGCGGACAAGTTCCAGGATGCGACCTGCGCCGCCTGCGAGCGCAGTTTTCGCCTGCAACCCGAATTCAACTATCTCGATGCCGGGCGCGGCCAGTGGATTGCGGCCATGCCCGCCCCGGACATGCCGCGCTATCTCGAGATCGAGGATGTGGTGCGCGACCTGTTTGAACGCAGCTATGGCGCCAAGGCCCCCAGGGCCGCGCGCGATGTGGGCGACACGCTGGCGGTGCGGCTGACCTTCGGCTGGCCCGCGATCCGCGAAAAGCTGTTGTTGGCCGCCCACGATCTCGATGACATCGTGCTTGAGCTGATGAAGCTCGACCTGCTGCGCACCTTGCCCAAGGCACCGATGGGCCCCGGGGTCGAACTGCGCCTTGTCGATGCCACGGACGAAAACCTCGCCTTTTGCTGGATGCGTTCGGACACCGAAGAGGGGATCGAACAATTCGTCTGCCCGCGCGGCTGGTATGACGGCATCGCCGCCGATCCCGACCCATGGGACGCCATCCGCGCGCGCCTCACCGACGGGTCCTTCGTGGACATCCAGAAACTGTACATGGGCGCGGGTCGCGCCGCCGCCGAATAGATTCGAAAGGACAAGGACATGGCCAAGAAACCCAGCCCCGCCGAACTCAAAAAGCAAGGCGAAGAGCTCTCGAAACAGATCGCCGACATCCGCAAGAAAGACCTGAACTTTGCCATGATCATGGGCAAGGACGCGCTGGCCTTTGTCACCGATCGCAAGAAAAACCCCGACATCCTGTGGCGGCAGGCCAAGGGTGAGGTGGGAGGATCGAAGGGCGCCAAGGGTGTCGTGTCGATGAGTGGCAAGTTGCTGGTGCTGGATGCCGACGATCCGTCGTCAGTGCCGGGTCCGATGCTCAAGGCGGCCAAGAAATACTTCTCCGACCGCGGCGTCGCCCTGCGCATTGTGCTCAAGGGCGAGGAAGAGGCCGAAGCGGACGAGGATGAGGCCGACGCCAACGCCGCACCCGAAATGGCGAAAAAGCCGGTGGCCAGGCAAGAGACGCCCGAAGCCAAACCCGACAGGGCCGACGCTGACGCCGCCGACGGTGATGACAAGAAAACAGACGCCAAAGCCGAAGATGCGGATGATCAAAAGGACCGCGCGGATGCACTGCGCGCCAGCTTGATGCAGGATTTCAATGCGATGAAGCCTGAACTTGACGTCTCGGCTCAGACCGAGGGCGGCGTACACAAAAAGATCAACGGGCTGGCGCGGGTTTTCACCGACACGATCCAGACCGACCTCAAAAAGGCCCATGCGGTGATGGGCCTGCTGCAAACCACGGTCAAGACCGCCAAGGACAAGGGCCAGTTCGACGCCAAGGCCGAAGGGGGCGCGAACCCTGCCGCCAGTTCGGCCCGGCGCAAGAAACTCGCCGCGCTCGAACGCGGCGTGGACAAGTTGCTCGAACGTCTGAGCTGAGGCGCAGCGAGCCTAGAGAAAGTCGTCCCTGCGCGGGGTAAACCCGTCGATCAATGTGCCCGGCTCAAGGCACACACAGCCGTGTTCCATCTGCGAGGGCACGACAAAGCTGTCGCCGGGCCCGACCTCGCGCGTCTCCGGGCCGAGGGTAAAGCGAAAGCGCCCGCTTTCCACATAGGTGGATTGCACGTGGGGGTGGTGATGCAACGCGCCCTCCGCCCCTTTGGCAGCAAAACGAAAGGCAACGACCATCAGGTCGGGATGATCCGACAGCACCTGGCGCGAAACGTTTTCGCCCGTGGGCACGATGGGAAAATCACTCATGTCACGTCCTTTTCCGACAAGGCTCAGGAAAACAGCATCCCGCCGTTGATGTCGATATTGGTGCCGGTCAAAAACGCCGAATCATCGCAGGCCAGAAACAGGATCAGGTTGGCGGTGTCATCGGTGTTGCCCTGACGCTTGACGGGTGCGTTGGCCTCGTACCCGCGCCGCCCGGCATCGGGCGTGTGGACGTTGTGAAAATCCGTGTCGATCATCCCCGGACACAGCGCGTTGACGCGGATGTCGGGGCCGAGTTCCTTGGCCAGCGCGCGGGTCATGGTCATCACCGCGCCCTTGGACGTGGCATAGGCCACCGCTCCGGGTCCGCCGCCATCGCGGCCCGCCTGACTGGCGAGGTTCACGATCGTGCCGCTTTTCATGTGCGCAAGCACAGCCTTGGTCATCAGGAACGTGCTGGTCAGGTTCAGATCCATCACCGCCGTCCAGTGGGACAGGGGCATCTCGGCGACTTTCTTGCGTGCAATCAGCCCGCCCGCGTTGTTGACCAGAACGTCAATGCCGCCGAATTCGGCCACGGTTTTGGCAACAAGTGCGTCAATGTCCTCGGGTTTGGTCAGATCGCCCTTCATCGCAAAAGCACGCCCGCCGGCATCCGTGATCTGTTTGACGGCGGCGTCCGCACCCTCGCTGCTGGAATAATAGTTGATGGCGACGGCTGCCCCTTCGGCGGCCAGTTTCAACGCGGCGGCCTGCCCGATATCGCGCCCACCTCCGGTGACAATCGCTGCTTTCCCACTCAGTTTCATGTGCTGCTCCTTCTCAATGCGCTGACACTGGTATACTAGTCATTTAACTGGTATACCAGTGTCAACTGCTTCGCGAGACCCCGGTGCCCGCGCCGGTGGGCGACACCGGATCGCTTCGGTGCCATTCTGTTTCACGGCGGAGTTGGGTAAGAAGCGCAGGACAGACCCAAAGGCGGAGGCCGCGCAATGGCGCAAGCGACACCAAAAAGCGAACGGCGCACCAGTGTCGATGACATCTTTGACTATCTCCATGACGAGATCCTGTCGCTGCGGCTCCGCCCCGGCGACAAGATTTCCGAGGCCGAGATCGCCGCGCAATTCGGCGTGTCGCGCCAGCCGGTGCGCGACGCGTTCAGCCGACTGGCCACGCAGGACCTGCTGCTGATCCGTCCGCAGCGCGCAACCGAGGTCAAGCGATTCTCCAGCCGCGAAATCACCAAGTCGCGATTCGTGCGCGCCGCCATCGAACAGGAGGTGCTGCGCCGTGCCGCCCGGCTGTGCGACGGGCAGGGGGCGCGCGCACTGGACGCCGCCATCGCCGCGCAGGAAAAGACCATCGACAACGACGAACTCGATGCATTCACCCGGCTGGATTACGAATTCCACAAGACGCTCTGCCGGATCGCTCAGGTCGATTTCGCCTTCGACGTGATCATGGCTGAAAAATCCAAAGTCGACCGGCTTTGCACCCTCAGCCTGTCCAAGGTCGACCGCGTACCCGAACTGATCGACGATCACCGCGCCATCGCCGAGGCGGTCAAGGCCCGTGATGCGGACCGCGCGGTCGAACGGGGCATGCGCCACCTGTCGCGGCTGGACCGCACGATCGAACAGATATCGGCCACCAATGCCAATTATTTCGAATCCGAATGATCCCACGAAACTGGCCGGAGAACACATGACCCATTCCAAACCACGCGTCGGAGCGCCTGTCGGCGAGATCACCTGGCCGTTGACAGGCGGCGGGTCGGTGACCATCGGGCAGTCCAAGGACCGCTGGACCATGCTGTTTGTCTATCGCGGCAGGCACTGCCCGCGCTGCAAACGGTTCCTGAACAAGCTGAACGCGGCATTGCCGGCCTGGACGAATGCGATGGACGTTGTGGTTGTGTCCGCGGACACGCGCGACAAGGCACAGGCCGACGCTGACGAATTCGACTGGAAATTCGATCTGGCCCATGGCCTCGGCGAGGCACAGATGCGTGCTCTCGGGCTCTACATTTCCGATCCGCTCTCCGAGGCCGAAACGACAGACCGCTTTGCCGAACCCGGTGCATTCGGGATCAGGCCGGACGGGACGCTGATGCTGGTCGATATCTCCAACGGCCCCGCCGCGCGCCCTGATCTGGATGAATTGCTGGACGGCATGATTTTCAACATCGAAAACAACCGCCCCGTGCGCGGCACCGCCTGAGTCTGGCACAACAAAACGACCCACGCGGGATCATGCGCGAATTGGCAGTTGACAATTCTGGTATACTAGTCTTCTTTTGACTCAAGAAAAATGAGACGACTCCCGGCCAAGGCAAGCCAGACCAGAGGATCTGACTGCCGAACAGACGGGCAAGGCGTGGTCAAACGAAGTTCGATACAAGAAAACAGGGAGGAACATCATGTTCAACAATCTAACCAAAACACTGATCGGCGCCGTCGCGGTAACGGTCCTGGGTACGGCGGCGTCCGCCCAGAACTGGCGCGGCTGGAATATTCACCCCGACGGTTATCCAAATACCGTGGCCATGGAAAAGTTCGCCGAACTTGTGGACGAAAAGACGGATGGCAAGATTTCGCTGCAGATGTTCAATGGCGGCACTCTGGGCAGCCAGCCTGACGCGATCGAGCAGGTGCGCCTTGGCGGGCTGGAAGTCGGCAACTTCAACCTTGGCCCCATTGGCCCGATTGCAGCGGCGGCAAATGTCGTTTCCCTGCCCTTCATCTTCAAGGATGTCCCGCACATGTTCCGGGTTCTGGAAGGCGATGGGGGCAAGGCCATTGCCGCTGGCATGGCCGAAAAAGGGCTGTTTCCACTGGCATGGTTCGATGCGGGCGCGCGGTCATTCTACAATGGCGACCGGCCGATCAATACGCCAGCGGATGTGGTTGGCATGAAGGTGCGGGTCATGAACAACGACCTGTTCACCGGCATGATCGCCGAGCTTGGCGGCAACCCGTCGCCCATGGCCTTTGCCGAAGTGTACCAGGCGTTGAAAACCGGCGTCGTGGACGGGGCGGAAAACAACTGGCCCTCCTATGAATCCACCGGTCACTTCGAGGTGGCAGGCTACTACTCGCTCTCGCAACACCTGATCATCCCCGAGTGCATCTGCATCAATGCCGACACCTACAACGCGCTGTCGGACGAGATGAAGACCGCCGTGACCGAGGCCGCACAGGAATCAGCCCAGCTTCAGCGCGAGCTCTGGATCAAACGCGAGGCGGAGAGCCGGGCCGCCGTCGAAGCCGCGGGTGTTGTCGTCAACGAAGTGGCCGACAAGGCGCCTTTCCAGGCGGCAATGGCCCCGGTCTACGAAGCCTATCTGGAGACCAACCCGGATCTGCGTCCGCTGGTCGAGCTGATTCAGAACACCGAGTAACGCCAGGTTGATTCAAACCCAAAGCGTCCGAACCCTACACGCAGGGCCCGGGCGCTTTTTTCGACCGGAGGTTCCAGATGCGCGGCGCACCCACCATTCCCCCCATGGTT
This sequence comes from uncultured Rhodobacterales bacterium, assembly GCA_964542095.1. Classification (GTDB taxonomy): domain Bacteria; phylum Pseudomonadota; class Alphaproteobacteria; order Rhodobacterales; family Rhodobacteraceae; genus Tateyamaria. The sequence continues at coordinate 3,297 of CAZITF010000057.1, read as the reverse complement.
CAACGCATGACAACTGTGCTGGACGCCATTGCGCTGGTCTGCCGGGTGCTGACGGGCGTGTCGCTGGTGGTGCTGACCGTGATTTTCGGCTGGCTGGTGTTCGGGCGCTACGTGCTGAACGCCACGCCCACATGGGTCGAACAGGTGGCCCTGCTGCTGGTCATGCTGATCGCCTTCATCGGCGCGGCGGTCGGGGTGCACGAACACACGCATCTGTCCGTGACCATGCTGCGCACTTCGGTACCAAAACGTGTCCGCACCGTCTTTGTCGTGATCACCGACCTTGCGATGGGCGGGTTCGGTGCGCTGATGCTGTGGTACGGCGCGCAGTTGACGATGTTCAAATGGGGGTCTCTGATCCCGCTCATCGGCGTGCCCGAAGGGCTGCGCTCGCTTCCCCTCACCGTGGGCGGGGCCTTGATCCTGCTCTTTTCCATCGGCCATCTGATCCGCCTGTTTCTGGGTGTGGACGAGCGGCTGGACAGTATCGAATAGGAACCGGATATGGGGCTGCTTGTACTTCTGGGGGTCTTTGCTTTCTGCGTCGTGATCGGCGCGCCGGTTGCATTTGCGCTGGGGATATCTGCCATCGCCGCCTTCTGGTTCGAAGGGCTGCCGCGGATGATCGGGTTTCAGCGGATCGTGTCGGGCATCAACGTCTTTGCCCTGATGGCCATCCCGTTCTTCATCTTCGCGGGCGAACTGATGTTTCACGGCGGCATCGCCATGCGGCTGGTGCGCTTTGCGCAGGCCGCCGTGGGTGCGGTGCGCGGCGGGCTGGGTATCGTCAACGTGTTTTCCTCGATGCTGTTCGGCGGCATCTCGGGCTCGGCCATTGCCGACATTTCGGCGCTGGGGTCGATCCTTGTCCCGGTGATGAAGGAAAAGGGCTATGATGCCGATTATGCCGTCAACGTCACTGTGACCTCGTCGATTGCGGGCATCATCATCCCGCCCAGCCACAACATGATCATCTATGCCATTGCGGCAGGCGGTGGCATCTCGATTTCGAAACTGTTCCTTGCCGGAGTCGTGCCGGGCATCCTGATGTCCCTCTGTCTCGCCGTGGCCGCCTATCTGGTGGCGGTCAAGCGCGGCTATTCAGCCGAGAAATTCCCTGGCTGGACCGCGCTGGTCATCGCCTTTTTCGGCGCGATCCCGGGATTGCTCACGGCCGTGATCATCGTCGGTGGGGTGCTTTCCGGTATCTTTACAGTCACCGAATCCGGCGCGTTCGGCGCGATCTATGCTTTCCTTGTGACCCTGCTGGTCTATCGGTCGATCACGATGGAAAAGTTCCGGCTGGCCGTGGCACAATCCGTGCGGACCACGGCGATGGTGATGATCCTGATCGCCTGTGCGGGGGCCTTCGCCTATATGCTCACCTTTTACCGGGTGCCGAATCTGACGGTGGACCTGCTGACGGGGCTGACGGACAACCCGATCCTCATTCTGCTGATGATCAACATTGCGCTTCTGGTGCTGGGCATGATCATGGACATGGCCGCGCTGATCCTGATCACGACACCGATCTTCCTGCCGGTCGCCTACAGCCTTGGCATGGACCCCTACCAGTTCGGGATGATCCTGCTGGTCAATCTCGGGCTGGGCCTGTGCACGCCGCCTGTGGGCTCCTGCCTGTTCGTGGGCTGTGCGGTGGGCAAATTGCCTATGGAGCAGGCGGTGCGCACCATCTGGCCCTTCTATATCGCGATTTTCGCGGCCCTGATGCTGATCACCTACGTGCCGGCCATATCACTGACCCTTCCGGCACTGATCGGCGGCTAGCGTGCGTTCGCGGCCACGCCTCCGGTCGCGGTCAGCAATTGATCCATCAGGTGATCCAGATCGGGCTGCTTGAAATAGACGCGCCGCGCCTTGCCCGATTTCTGCACCACCTCGGCGAAATAGGACAGCTCGACCACAAATGCATCGGCCTCCGAATCCGTTTCCTTCTGGACCACAAGGGTCGGGGCCTCCAGCGCGCCGTCATATTGCAGCACGAGGAACGCGGCGAGGTCGGGCGGCGGCAGGATGCGGCATTGCACGACCGAACGCGAAATCTGGCGCAATTCATCCCCCGGTGAGTCGCAGGACGAGCGGAACGCCAGATCGAGCGGCGCTGGCGTCTGAGCAAAAACGGCGCGCCGGACGGGCAGGTCTTGGTCCGAAGCCGCAATCGTCTCTACATATTGTGGTGCGCACGCGCCGAGGGCGACCAGGGCAATGGCTAGGATGGGTCGCATCAGGTGCCTCGCATTGGGGAATACCTGACAAGAACATATTTTCCGCGGCGCAGCAAAACCTTTCTACCTGAGCGTGCGTTAACTGTGGATAACTTAACGTGAAGCATCCACAGCCACACGTAAGTCAGCCGATAACATGGCAAAATTCCGAGGGTCCCGGTGGACCGTTTTTGGTCCGTTCCGGCGGGTGTTAACCTTTTGAATCGGGTGCGCGGCCCTCGCCCCGCAAAGCACCCCATCGTCAAGAAAAAAGTTGTCAAAAAAGTTTTAAAATTGCGTTGACGGGAGTGGGTCAGATACGCCAGTTTGTGCGGGCCGGGTCACTCACCACAACATATAGTGGTCAACGCTATGAGGGAGGGGCCGGGCACGAGGGACAGACAACACCACTCTTTCTCCGGGCACAGTCTGGGGCAGAACATGTGCGCGGGTCACACTCACGCATGCTGGGGTCATTTGTCATTTCGTGTCGGCACGCCGCAGGGCCCCCGCAACGTCGGGTCAGCCCGACATAGACACCAGCTGAAGTAAGAGGCAGCGCGATGAAAATTGAACGTCAATTCACCACGGCCGGGCAGGACGCTTATGCAGACCTGAATTTCGGAACCACCATTTCCGAAATCCGCAATCCCGACGGCACAATCGTATTTCGCCTCGACGAGGTCGAAGTGCCCGCCAAGTGGAGCCAGGTCGCCAGTGACGTCATCGCCCAGAAATACTTCCGCAAGGCCGGCGTGCCCTCCAAGCTGCAAAAAGTGAAGGAAGCCGGCGTTCCCGAGTTCCTGTGGCGCTCCGAAGCGGCCCCCGGCGCCGAAATGGGCGGTGAAACCTCCTCCAAGCAGGTGTTCGACCGTCTGGCAGGCGCCAGTCGGGGTCGGGCCCCTCCATCGACGGCGGAGGGGGCCCCTGGGGCTGGGTAGTTGGCTGCGGTGGCGCGGGTGGTTTCGTCGGAGTTGACGACGAAGGGGCAGTGGTTGCATGTGAAGGAGATGACGAGGGTGTCGTCGGTGAAGTCGGCGTGTTCGAGAACGCGATTCTCGTAGCCGATGAG
>CAZITF010000056.1:0-13409 GCA_964542095.1 uncultured Rhodobacterales bacterium | reverse complement strand
AATAGATGAAGATCGGGACGGTAAAGAGCAGCGCCACCCAGAAACGGTTGCGCATATCGCGGACCATGTCCGCCATATCCATGCCGCCGCCATGGCCCATCTCATGCGCCATCGCGTCCTTGGCGGGAGGGCCTTTCGCCCCATGCGCCGCATCGCCGTCGTGGCCGTCATGGCCGTCATGGCCGGTATGCTCTATCCGGCAGACATGGTTCGGTACGCGCTCTCCGGCGCAATGAAAGCCGCAGGCGTCAATTGCCTTGCGCAGCGCCGCGTCGCCCAGCACCGTTTCGTCGTATTGCACGGTCACGCTTTCCGAGGCCGGGTTCGCTTCGGCGCGGAACACTCCGTCCAAGGCGGATACGTGGCGTTCAACCGCGAGATGATCGAGTTCCTCGAACAATCCGCGGACCTCAAGGGTCATGGTTTTCAATGCTGGCTCCTGTCGATTTATCCCTGCGATCGGAAACGACCGTCAGGGGAATAGACGTCGCCAAACGTCGGGCGTTACAGTGGCGGGCGGAAATCCACGCGAGCCGTGCCGCCGGCGTCGCTCGCATGACGGTAATGCTGTCCGCCGAACAGCGTCAGTATCCCGCAAGGCGTGGATCGGTGCCTGGCCGAAAAACCGGTGTTGAAACGATTGGCAAACAGCCAAAAAGCAGAGTTTGACTTGACCAGCATGATCAACCCCAGCGGCAAAGCCCACAAACCCTTCGCCCTGGTGTTCAGTGGCGGCGGAGCAAGGGGTCTGTCACATGCAGGTGTATTGCGGGCGCTGATCGCCCGAGGCTACGTTCCGAACGCCATTGTCGGCGTTTCGATGGGTGCGGTCGTCGGTGCCACCTACGCTCTCAATGATGACTGGTACGACGCACTGGTGGGCATCGACACCAGCGGGTTTCCAGCGACGCCGGACTTTCGCCTGCCCGGAATGGCCGCAAGGATCAGAAGCCTGCGGATCGCGTTGCTTGCCGCTCGGGACATGTATTTCGGCTGGGGCGCGGGCGCACGTACCGAAACATGGGGCCGCAACGTCCTGTCTGACCTGACCAGGGGCAAGAACCTGCAGGATGGCCGTATTCCGGTTTCCGTCTGCGCAACCGATATGCTGTCCGGCCAACGCGTTGTTTTCAGCAAGGGACGTGCCACGGATTATGTCTATTCAAGTGCGGCACTGGCCGGAATTTTGCCGCCTCTTGTCGATGGTCCGCATGTGTTGATGGACGGCGCCTATGCCGACATTGCACCGGTGGACATTGCCAGAGCCACCGGCGCGGAGGTGGTGATCGCCGTGGATCCCAGCCAGCGCGAAAACACCACCGGCCCCAAGAACGGCATGCAGGCGATGATGCGATCCATCGAGGTCTGCCAGTATGAACATGCGCGGCTGCGTTTCGAGAAAGCGGATCTGGTGATCCGACCCGCGTTCGGCCAGACCATCGGCACGTTGGAATTCCGGCTGAAACGTCACTGTATCGCGGCAGGGGCCGTGGCCACGCGCCGCGCCTACGGTGAAATCAAGGCGCTTCTTGATCCCGGAGACCAGGGCCGTCTGGTAGACCCGGCCACGGCTTGACGCCAAAATCGGCCCGCCGGCTCTTAGAGCGCCTTGGCGCGGTCCGCGTCAGCCCGGAAAAAACGTTGCACCCCCCTTGATAACACTGAACGATGCGGTTGCGACCGCCGACTTTTCCCGTTTCAGACTTGGTTCCAGAATATCCCCGCCATTTCGGGCTGTACCTTCCTATTCGCCTGGCTTGGAAAGTTGGCTTCCGGCGAGGCGGCTTTTCAACAGGTCACCTGATTTCAGCAGGATCGGGTGGCCAACCATGGAAAATGCCGTGTTGATTTGTTTCAGCGCGCGGAGCGTCTCCTGATGGATGTTGCTGGTTTCGATACTTTCCGCCAGCCCGTCGCGCAGACGGCCGATGTGGCTGCGTTGCAGTTTCTGTTCTACTTTGCGCACCATTTCCTTGGCCGCGACAAGTTCGCGCGCCTCGGCAGGATTCTGGTTCATCATCACATTCAGAGCGAGTTGCACATTGCTATGGACCCGGTCGGCAAAATCCCGGATTTCTTCGCGGCCTTGAGGTGAGAATTGGAGTTTCTGCGTGTCCAGACGCTTGGCAAGGTCCAGCATGATCCGCGCGATGGCATCGGATGCGGAATCGAGGCTGGAAGACATCGACGCGAGCTCTATCGAGCGGCGGCTCAAATCCTCATCCATGCCCGTTTGACCGAGGCGCGCGAGATAAAGCTTGATTTCCAGGTGTGTCTGTTTGATCGCCTTGTCCTGATCCGCGATCAAGGTCGCGGTAACACTGTTCCATTGGTCATAGAGGGGTTCGACCGCGATCAGCATCCTTTCGATCTTTTGACCCATGCCAAGCAGTTCGCGCGCGGCACAGTCGATGGCCCGCCGCGGGCGATCCAAAAGCGTCGGATCAAGTGCGCTGGCGACATTCAATGCCTCTCCCGGGGCGCGGTCTTCGGCCATGAAATAGGTCAGAGCGGCCGTCACCGGCCCCACAATCGGGAGCGCCACAAGTGCCAGCATCAGGTTGAAAGCCAAGTGCAGATTGATGGATTGTCGCGCCGGCGTCGCACCCAATTGGTCCAAGACCTCCGGCGAGGCCGCGATCACGAGGACTGCCAGGGCGGCACCACCACCACGCAGGATCAAGTTGCCCATCACCATCCGCCGCACGGCAACGGGTGCGGTGTAGGTCAGCAGATATGCAATCAATCCGCCGCCCAGGTTGGCCCCGAGGATCATTGTGGCCGCAGCAGGGGTCGGAAGAATGGACTGTCCCGCCAGCGTGACGAACAGCAAGACCGCCGCAACACTTGAATGGACGCCCCAGGCGAACACTGCGCCGATAACGAATGCGGTCAGCAGATCACGACCGAGATAGGCCATGACAGCCTGCGTGGCAGGGTTGGATATCATTGGCTCGGTCGCGCCTCGGATCATGTCCAACGACACAAAGATCAGCGCCAGCCCGATCATGATCCGGCCAATTTGCCGCGTATTGCCGCCTTCACCGCGCAGGAACACCGTGACCCCGATGAGCAGCAACAACGGGATCAGAATTGGCTGCCGCACCACCAGCAGTTGCGTCACCACGGCCGACCCGACATCGGCCCCCAACAAGATCGCCAGACCGGTCGCCGTCGCAAGTCCGCCCTTGGAGACGAAGTTGGACACCAGGACCGCAACCGCAGTGGCGCTTTGCAACAAGACAGCCGCGCCCATGCCGGTTGCCGCCGCTAGAAATCGGTTGCTGGCGGAATGGCGCAGCCAGATGCGCATGGGCGCCGCAAAACCACGCTCGACCCCGGTGCGCACCAATCGCACGGCCCAGATCAAAAGCGCCGCCGCACCTGCGATGCGGACCAGGATCAAAAGGACGTGTGGTTCATTCACCGGTCATGCTTTCTGTCAGTTGGCACGGTCAGATTGGAAAGGGATCAAACCCGGCCCTCGGCCCAATCCGGGCGGTTTGAAACCCATTGCCCCACCGATGCAGCAGGCGGCCGTCTTCCTGAGTTGGACATCCCGCTGGCGCATCAGTGCGGCGGTCATGGGCAACGTACCGTACGGCGATGGGACGCACTGGCAACGCGTCCCGCGAATTCGCCGACAATCGTGGTGTGGATAAGGCCGCAGACGACGCGCAACTTGCCGGAATAGTTGACAATAAATTCACACACGGCATCCCGGTTGGTCAACCCGATATCGTCCCTAAAGCCGATGCCGCAGGCACAGGGAGGGTGGATGATCCAACGCCAGAAGCACAGCAGGGTCGTCGTCATTTGATCCCTGCCCGCAGGACGGCCAGGACGAACTGACGCTGCAAGATCAGGAAGGTGATCAGCAAAGGGGCGACGGACAGAGTAGAACCAATGGCGACTTGCGTGGTCCGGGAAACTTTTTTTCTGGTGACGGGCTTGCGTTTGTTCGTTCATTTTATCGCCGTGCGGTCTGGAAAAGCAGCGACAGTATCCCAAGCGCCGCCGACACCAGGATCAACAGCAATGACACCGCATTCAGCACCGGAGTGGAGCCCTGCTTGAGTTTGTCGAACATCGTGATGGTCAGTGGCGAGTCAGAGCCGACCAGCATGAGGGTCGTGTTGAAATTCTCAAAGCTCATCAATGTCGCCACCACCGCGGACGCCACGATGGCAGGCAACAGAAACGGCAGGGTGATCTGGCGAACGGCACCCCATTTGCTGGCCCCCAGGTTCAGGGCTGCCTCCTCCAGACTGGGATCGAATTTTTGCAGTCGCGCCGAGATCACCAGCGTCGCAAAGGTCGTGACAAAGGAAAACTGACCGAGAATGACCAGGATCAGACCGGGGCGCAGGCCGTCAAACCACATGCCTGTCGTGTCTTCGAGCGCATTGGCGACAGAACTGGAAAAAACCAGGATCGAGATGCCGAGGATCACACCCGGAATGATCAACGGCAAAAGCATCAACATGTAAAGCAACGCCTTGCCGCGGAAATCGTGCCGGACGAACAGGAACGCGTTGCATGTTCCCACCGCCACGGCAAGGCCGGACACCCACATCGCGACAAAGGCCGACGTCCCGATTGACCGGATAATCGCACGTTCATGGAACACGCCGATGAACGGCGCTTCGGTGCCGAAGAACCAGGCGAGCGTGAAGCCTTCCCACGGCAGTGACGGGAACACGCTGTTGTTGAAGGCAAATACGCAAACAACCGTCAACGGCAGCGCCAGGTAGACAAAGAACACCGTGACATAGGCACGGTAGCACCATTTGGCGAAAGCGGGTTGAGGAACGGTGGGGATCATGTGCGCCCCATCGTGTCAGTCAGCGACTGGCGTGACAGTTTCAGCCCGGCAAAGACGACCAGTGATGACAACGCCAGCAGCAGGAACCCGAACGCCGACCCAAGTTCCCAATTAAACCGTGTGATGAACTGCGTGTAGATCATTCCGGTGAACCAAAGGCTGTCCTTGCCGCCCAGAAGGATCGGCGTCAGGTAATTGCCAAGCGACAGCATGAACACCACGATGCAGCCCGACACGATGCCGGGCATCGCGTGAGGGATGACGATTTCGCGCATGATCGATGTGCTGGTGCCACCCAGATCATAGCCCGCTTCGATCAGGCTGTCGTCCAGACTGTCCAGCGTTGTGACCAGAGGCACAACCATGAACAGTATCGACGTATAGACAAGTCCAACCATGATGGCCGCGTCATTGTACAGCATCTCGACCGGGCCATCGACAAGGCCGAGGAATTGCAACAGGTTCGAAATCACCCCGGTTTCGCGCAGCAGGATCATCCAGCCGAATGTACGGACCAGTTCCGACACCCAGAACGGGATCATGCACATCAGGAACAGGGTCGTTTTGGTGCGCCCCCGTGTGAGTTTGGCGATGTAGTAGGCTATGGGAAACCCGAGGATCAGTGTCAGCACCGTCGCAAGGATCGACATGATCGCGGTGCGTGCGAAAGTGCGCCAATACAGCGGTTCCGTGAAAAACGCGGCATAATTGCCGAACCCGGTCTCGTAGTCACGCGGTCCGATCTTTTCGCTGATCGAGACGATGAACAGCCCGACATGGGGCAGAATGATCAACACGACCAGCCACAGCAGGATCGGGGCCAGCAGCAGGTAGAACCCAAGGCGAGAGGTGTCAGACACCATCGGTCACGTCGCCGCCGCTGGATAGCAACGCGCCTGAGCAGGATCCCAACGCGTGAACACGGTGTCACCTTTGCGCAGACTGGCGAAAGCACCGGTTTGGGGCAAAGCGACTTTCAGCAGGCTCCCAGACTGGTCCTGGACCGTGATACTGCTGTTTGCGCCGTTGAACAGGACAGAGTCGACAACGCCGGACGACACATTCACTCCGTCGCCGGTGGTCACCAACTCGATGGCTTCGGGCCGCAGGAACACCTGTGCGCGCTGCCCGACGTCCAGACCCGTGACGGGTGCCTCGATTTTCATCGCCGCACCTGTGTCAGATGTCAGCGTCAGCGCGCCGCCGTTCAAGGCCGCGACTGTCCCGCCGATCATGTTTGCCTCACCGACAAAACCCGCGACAAAGGCAGAGGTGGGGGCGTGATACACCTCGTAAGGGGTGCCGATCTGCTCGAACCGGCCATGGTTCATCACGGCGATGTTGTCGCTCATTACCAGTGCTTCTGACTGGTCGTGGGTGATGTAGACGAATGTCGTGTTGAACGCGGCCTGCAGCAATTTCAGTTCGACTTTCATGTGTTCGCGCAATTTCAGGTCAAGCGCGCCCAGCGGTTCGTCAAGCAACAGCACGTCGGGTTCAAGCACCATGCAGCGCGCGATCGCGACCCGCTGTTTTTGCCCACCCGATATCTGATCGATCCGGCGCTCCGATACGCCCGGCAGGCCGACGCGGTCCAGAACCTGTTCGACCCGCCTCTTGATCTCTGACTTTGCGACACCGCGCTGTCGCAGACCAAAGCCCACGTTGTCACCAATGTTCATGGAGGGAAACAGCGCCAGATGCTGGAACACCATCGACACCGGTCGCTTGTTCGGCGGCACACCGATCATGGATTTCCCCTTGATCCGCAGATCACCGCCGGAGGGGGACTGGAACCCGGCGATCATCCTCAAGAGGGTTGTCTTGCCACAGCCCGACGGACCCAGGATGGAAAAGAAGGATCCCTGAGGCACCTCAAAGCTGACATGGTCGACGGCGCGGAACGCGTCGAAATCCTTGGTCAGGTCACTGCAAACAAGATCGGGATGGGAATCGGACACATGGCACCCTTGCATGGGGATAAGGGGCACCGGACGGTGTCCCTTATCGTGGTTTCGGACTGGCTTATTTTGCCGCGTTGATCCGGTCGAGCGTCGCACCTTCCATTGCTTCCAGACCGGCCGGCACGGGCGGATACCACTTGATATTGTCGATTGCGGCCTGATCAAAGCTGCCCTGGTAACGGGCTTTGAGGTCTGCACTGACACCCGCATCGCCATCCACAGCCGCAGTAAAGTTACCGGCTGAATTGGTGATCATTGCGGCGATTTCAGGCTTCATCACAAAGTTGATCCAGGCATAGGCAGCATCATCCGCACGGCCACGGGCTGGCAGAACAAACGTGTCGATCCAGCCCAGCGCGCCGGAGTCCGGAGCAACAAAAGTGATATCGGGGTTGTCGGCGTTCAACTGCCAGCCCCCTGTATCCCATGCCATCGAGGCCACGACCTCACCTGAACGCAGCAGGTTCTTGATCTCGTCGCCGCCATCCCAATATGTCTTCACGTTGGGTTTGCATTCGACCAGCTTGGCTTCGACTTGATCCAGAATGGCTTGATAAGCGTCGGCGTCGCCATAGGACGCGAACGGGTCGAGGCCCATGGAATAGGCGAAACCGATCAGCGTCGGACGCTTGAGCCGGTAAGACACTTTTCCAGCCACGGACGCGTCGCACAAGTCGACGTAATCGGTGACGTCGCCAGCCACAGCGGTGTTCACGACAAGGCCGCTGGTGCCCCAAACGTGCGGCAGGCCGTAAACCTCGCCGTCATAGGTGGTGTTGGCGGCAGTCGCGGTCAGCATCGACGGGATGAACAGTTCAGCCTTCACCCTGGACATGTCGATTGGCTTGTAGATGCCAAATTCTTCCTGAGCGCTGGCGATACGGTCCTGGCTTGGCTGGGCCAGGTCAAAGCCGCCACCGTTCGTGGCCCGCAGTTTCGCGATCATTTCCTCGTTGTTGGAGGTCGTGACTTCGACGGTGTAGCCGGTTTCAGCCTCGAACATCGCGATCACCTCTTCGGGTGCGTAGCCGCCCCATGTCAGCAGCCGCAGCGTTTCGGCGTACGCACCTTGCGCACTCAAGGCCGCAATGACGGCCATCGTTGAGACGATTGAAGTTTTCATGGTGTTTTCTCCCTGGTTTGAATTCTGAGGTGACGATTTAAGAGCAAAATTTTGTAACGATTGTACGCCATTTCCGATTTTGGCGCGCGCTTTCTTTGCGGGTTTCAGAGACAGGCCATCAGCAAGGCCCGCGTGTTGGAGTCCGTCATTTCGACCGGATTTCCCCCGGTGCTTGGATCGCGCAACGCCCCGGCAACGATGCGGTCGATGTCGGGGTCCGTGACACCCAGTGCCGTCAGCGTTTTCGGGACACCCAAAGACGCGTTCAGATCGTCCACGTAGGCGCAAAACCCGGCGAACCCACCGGCGATGCCAAGATAGTCCGCCGCACGAGACATTACAGTGGTGATGGCAGGTTTGTTGAATTGCAAGACCGCTGGCATGCAGACGGCATTCGTCGTGCCATGGTGTGTGTGGTACATCGCGCCTATCGGGTGCGACAGGGCGTGGATCGCACCCAGCCCCTTTTGGAACGCCGTGGCCCCCATCGCGGCGGCCGACATCATATGCGACCGCGCCTCGATGTCCGTACCGTCCGCATAGGCGCGCGGAAGATAGTCCTTGACCAGCCGCATACCTTCGAGCGCCATACCCTGCGACATCGGGTGGTAGTGCGGCGAGCAGAACGCCTCGACGCAATGGGCGAAGGCGTCCAGTCCCGTACCGGCCGTGATGAACTTGGGCATGCCGACGGTCAATTCCGGATCGCAGATCACGACCGTGGGCAGGAATTTGGGGTGGAAGATGATCTTTTTCTCCTGGGTTTCCGAATTGGTGATGACAGATGCGCGCCCCACCTCTGACCCGGTTCCCGCGGTCGTGGGAACCGCAACAATCGGGGCGATGGCATCGGCATCCGCGCGCGTCCACCAATCGCCAATATCCTCGAAGTCCCACAAGGGCCGTGTCTGCCCCGCCAGAAAGGCCACCAGCTTGCCCAGATCAAGGCCGGAGCCGCCGCCAAAGGCCACAACCCCGTCATGGCCACCGTCCGTATAGGCCCGCACACCGGCGGCCGCGTTCTTTTCATTGGGGTTTGGATCCACATCCGCAAATATTGCACGGCCCAGGCCTGCCGCCTCGAGCAGATCCAGCGTCCTTTTCGTTATGGCCATATCCGCAAGGCCGCGATCCGTGATCAACAGGGGTTTTCCGATACCGGCTGCGTGACAGGCATCCGCGATTTCCACAATGCGACCGGCTCCGAAACGAATGGCGGTTGGATAGGACCAGTTGGCAGTCAGCGACATGGCTCAGGCTTTCTTCAGATGATACGATTTGGGTCGGGTCAGGTTGTGATAGCCGATCAGCGACAGTCCACCCCCGCGCCCGGTGTCTTTGCACCCTGTCCAACACAGGCCGGGATCGAGGTAATCGGCACGGTTCATGAACACCGTCCCGGTTTCGATCCGATCGGCAATCGCCTCGGCGCGGGCAACATCATTGGTCCAGATCGATGCGGTCAGCCCAAAATGGCTGTCGTTCATCATCGCGATTGCTTCGGCATCGTCCTTGACAGGCATGATACCCACCACCGGGCCAAAGCTTTCGTCGCGCATCACGCGCATGTCGTGGGTGACGTTTGTCAGGATTTGCGGCGTCAGATAGGCACCGCCGTCATCCTGGTCGAACGTCGCGATATGGGCGGTTGCACCATCGGCCACCGCTTCGGCAATCTGCGCGCGCACTTCATCGGCAAAGCGGACATGCGCCATTGGCCCAAGTGTCGTTTCAGGGTCCAGTGGATTACCCAGCTTGTATGCGGCGACAATTTCCACCGCCCTAGCGACAAAGGCGTCAAAGTGCCGCTGCGCCACGTAAATCCGTTCGATCCCGCAACAGCACTGGCCGGAATTGAACATCGCCCCGTCAATCAGCGTTTCCACCGCAGCGTCCACGTCAGCGTCGTCACAGACATAGCCCGGGTCTTTGCCGCCCAGTTCCAGCCCGACACCGGTGAATGTGCCTGCGGCGGCCCGTTCGATGGCCTGACCGCCGCCCACCGAGCCGGTGAAGTTCACAAATCCAAAGGACCTGGCCGCGATCAGATCAGAGGTTGTCCGGTGATCCAGAAACACGTTTTGAAACACGTCCTGCGGCACTCCGGCAGCATGAAACGCCTGCGCCATCCTCTCACCCACCAACAGCGTTTGGCTGGCATGTTTCAGCATCACGGTATTGCCCGCAATCAGGGCCGGTGCGACGGTGTTGATCGCGGTCATATAGGGATAATTCCAGGGGGCCACGACCAGCACGACACCGTGCGGGACACGTTTGATCGCGCGGCGAAAGGCGTCGCTGTCTTCAATGACGATATCGGCCAGGGCATCCCTGGCGATGTCTGCCATATAGGTCGCGCGTTCGCTGAAGCCGCCAAATTCGCCATCATACCTGATCGGGCGGCCCATCTGGTGGGCCAGTTCCGGCACGATGTCGTCATTCATCGCGCCGACGTTGGCGACTCCGTCCTGCACCAGCGCAATTCGCTCTGCCAGGGGCCGTGCGGCCCATGCAGGCTGTGCCGTCTTCGCGCGTGCCACGGCGGCCTGGGCGTCTTGTGCGGACAGAACCGGGCGTTCAGCGTAAACGGATCCGTCGATCGGGGATATACAGCGGATCATCCTCAGGCCCTTTCAAAACCGCGTGCGATTTCCCAGTCGGTCACCACACGGTCGAATTCTTCCTGTTCCCATTCGGCGCAGCGGGTGTAGTGGTCGATCACATCATCCCCCATCGCTTCGCGCAGAAATGCAGAGTTGCGCAGTTTTTCGGTCGCCGCGCGCAAGGTTCGTGGAATATCCTGCGCTTTGGCGTCTTCGTAGACGTCGCCCCCGGTCGGCGGCGGCAGGTCCATCTTGTCCTCGATCCCCCTGATCCCTGCCGCCAGCATCGCGGCCTGCGCCAGATAGGGGTTCAGGTCCGACCCGCCGATCCGGCATTCGGCGCGGATGCCCTTGGTCCCGTCGCCACACAAGCGGAACCCAGCGGTGCGGTTGTCCACGGACCAGACGGTTTTGGTCGGTGCGAAAGTACCTTTGGCAAAACGTTTGTAGCTGTTGATATAGGGGGCCAGAAAGAACGTGTAATCAGGGGCATAGGCGATCAGCCCAGCCATGTAATGCCGCATCAGGTCGGACATGCCAAGGTCGCGGTCGGCGTCATGGAACGCAGGTGCGCCGTCCTTCCACAGCGACTGATGCACGTGCGAGGAACTGCCCACCTTGTCATGATGCCACTTCGGCAGAAACGTTGCGGCATGGCCGTGTTGCCAGGCGATTTCCTTGATCGCGTTCTTTGCAATCGTGTGGTGATCCGCGCAATCCAGCGCGTCGGCGTAGCGGATGTTCAGCTCTTCCTGACCTGTTTCGGCCTCTCCCTTGGAATTTTCAATCGGCAAACCCGCATCGAACAGGTGATTGCGGATCGGGCGCATCACGCCCTCTTCCTTGGTGGTCTGAAGGATGTGGTAATCCTCGTTATAGCCGCTGATCGGGTCCATATCGCGAAAGCCGCTCTTGCGGATGTCGTCGAAGGATTTCTCGAACAGAAAGAATTCCAGTTCGGTCGCCATCATCGCGTCATAGCCCAGCGTTTTCAGCCGCGCGATCTGCCTTTTCAGCACCTGACGCGGGGCATGGGGCACGGGGTCATGGGTGTGGTGATCCAGGATGTCGCAAAGGACCATCGCCGTCCCGTCGAGCCATGGCAATCTGCGGATCGTGGCGAGATCAGGCGCCATCACATAGTCACCATAGCCGCGTTCCCAACTGGTGGCGGCGTAGCCGTCCGGCGTCGCCATTTCCAAGTCGGTGGCCAACAGGTAGTTGCAGCAGTGCGTTTCCCTGAAAGAGGTTTCCACGAAGTTTGCCGCGTGAAACCGCTTGCCCATCAGACGGCCCTGCATGTCGGGAAAACAGGTCAGGACGGTGTCGATCACGCCATCTTTGACAGCGGCCCCAAGTGCCTCAAAGGTAAGATTTCCAGCCATGATGTGGGTCCTTGTGGGTGTTGAAACCACCCCGCGCGCTGTGCGGGATGGTCTGGTTTTTTCTGCGACAACCTATTCGAAGTTGTAAGGCGCACCGGCTTGATTGATGACGCCGTTGTACTCTTTGAAGATGTTGACGATCTTCTGGTGGACTTCGCCTTCCTGCGCGACCTCTTCCCAGAATTCCTTGGCCGCGTTTTCGACTTCTGCCCATTCATTGGCAGGAACCGACCGCAATTGCAGCTTGTCACCATTGGCGCGCAGGGCTGCTTCGCCGCCCCAGTACCACTGGTTGCGATAGGTGTGCCCTGCTTCGGTCGCAGCCATCACGATGGCCTTGAGATGCTCCGGCAGATCGGCCCAGCGTTCTTCGTTCACGAACCACGACCCGATCCAGGCACCGGAAATATTGTTGGTCAGGAAGTAGTCGGTCACGTTCGCCCAACCAACGGTGTAATCCTCGGTGATGCCCGACCACGCCATGCCGTCCAATTCACCGGTCTGCACGGCAACTTCGGCGTCCTCATAAGGAATGTTCACCGGAATAACGCCGAATTTCGTCAGGAACCGACCCGCCGTCGGGAAGGTATAAAGGCGAAGACCCTCGAGGTCAGCCACACTGTTGATCTCTTTCGTGGTGTTGAAGTTGCACGGGTCCTGGCCCGCGGCTGACAGCCATTTTACGCCGACCTTGGCGTATTCTTCTTCCCAGATTTCGCGCAGGCCGTACTGGTTGAACAGCACCGGTACATCGAGGATGTGCTTGGTTGCAAAGGGGAAATACCCACCGAATTGCTGCAACGGTGTGGGTGAAGCCATCGAGTCGTCATCGGAATGGACGCCGTCGATCGTGCCGCGTTGCAAGGCCTGAAACAGCTCGCCCGTTGGGACAATCTGGTCAGCGTAGAACAGCTCGACTTCCATTTCACCATTGGCGGCGGTGTTGATATAGTCGATAACCGGCTTGGTCACATGCTCTCCCAATGCCGCGCCCGCATAGGTCTGAAAGCGCCATTTGATCGCTTCCTGCGCACGGGCAATCGATGGTGCCGCCAACGTCGCGGCACCGGCAAGGCCCGCCTTTTTAATGAAATTACGTCTCGTGGTCATGATCATCTCCTTGTTTGAGTTTCAGCTCCATTGGCGGAGTTCTTGGTCTTAATTTCCATAGACATAGTTGGGCAGCCAAAGGGCCAGTTGCGGGAACACCATCACGAGGATCAGCGCCCCCACCATCACCAGCACGAACGGTCCGATGGACCGGTATATGTCTTGTATGCTGATTTCAGGCGGGGCCATGGCCCGCATCAGGAACAGATTGTAGCCGAAGGGCGGCGTCATATACGCGATCTGGCAGGTGATCGTGTACAAGATACCATACCATATCAGATCGAACCCCAGCGCGCCGACCAGCGGCACATAAAGCGGGGCGACAATCACCAGCATCGCGGTGTCGTCAAGAAACGTTCCCATCAGGATGAACGAAAGCTGCATCAGGATCAGGATCAT
>CAZITF010000055.1:0-13492 GCA_964542095.1 uncultured Rhodobacterales bacterium | reverse complement strand
GAACATGCCGTGGTTCTCGGTGAAAGAGGCGGTGCTGCCCTTTGCCCGCTTCCCCGGTGTGGACACGATCCTGGGCCCTGAAATGCGCTCCACCGGCGAAGTCATGGGCTGGGATCGCACATTCGCGCGCGCCTTCCTCAAGGCGCAGATGGGCGCGGGCATGGTGCTGCCGGATTCGGGCTGTGCCTTTGTCTCGATCAAGGATGCGGACAAGACGCCAGACATGCTGGAAGCGGCACAGATCCTCACGGGGCTTGGGTTCACACTTGTCGCAACGCGCGGCACCGCGGCCTGGTACGAGGGGCAAGGCGTGCCGTGTGCGACCGTGAACAAGGTCTATGAGGGGCGACCGGATGTGACCGACATGATGAAGGACGGGCGGATCCAGTTGGTGCTCAACACCACCGAAGGGGCGCAGGCGGTCGAGGATTCCAAGTCGATCCGCTCCATCGCGCTTTACGACAAGATCCCCTATTTCACCACGGCCGCCGGATCCTATGCCGCCGCGCTCGCGATCCGCGAACAGGCGCAGGGGGATGTTGGTGTGAAGGCGCTTCAGGGCTGAATACCCGCGCGGATGGCGCGGAACCGGGCAGCTGGCGCGTCACCGGTCGGCGCGACACCGAGAAAACGTTGCGCCCTGTACTCGCAGCCTTTACCGGGTGGGAAACCGTATCACGCACCAGTCAGGAGACTGCGGATTGACGCACCTGCCCGCACCGACCACCGACGCCACGCTGCGAATGGGGGACCGCCCCAACTGGCTGTATCTGTTGCGCGAGTTCGATGCGCTTTACCGATATGGCTCTGCCGGGGGCAGTGCCGCGATCCGCAGCCATCGCAAACGGGTGCGCGACCGCCTGTCGGCCACCATGGCCATGAACCCCGCGATGAAACAGCGCGCCGCCGAAACCAAACCCGTCACCGCCCATTTCCCCCGCGCCCTCGATCTGGGTGAACGGGGTGCGATGCAGGGCATGGCGCGCGCGTTACGCGAGGTCCGCGATGACCTGACCTGGGAATATGGCTATGAAAAACTGTCCAGGGCGCTGGCCCGAAAATACGCCTATTGCGAAGTGCTTGGCCCCAAGGGGCCGGTGCAATGTGACAGGCTGATCCTCGGCTTTGTCCTGTTTGCGCCCGGCACCACCTATCCCCAGCACAGTCACACCGATATCGAGGAAAGCTATATCTCGATCTCGGGCGCGTGGTCGGAAAACAATGCCGCCGTCTTTGCGCCCGGCTCGCTGATCCTGAACCGCTCGGGCCACGAACATCGCATCACGACGGGCGACCGCGACCCCTGCCTGCTCGCCTATGCGTGGTGCGGTCCCGAGGCGCGCCTGGCTGCGCCTGACATGAAGCTGACGGCCACGCGCAAGGCGCGCAACGCGACCTAACCGACCAGCCCGTCGATCTGGAAGACATCGAGCGCGCCCTTGCCCTTGGCGGGCAAGGCGCCTTTGCTCTGACCCGTGCAGCGACCGGCAAGGCGCGACCAGATATCCGCGCTGGCATACACGGTGTCTGGCGAAGCCATAGAGGTGATGCGCGCCGCAGTATTGACCGTATCGCCCCAGAGATCGAACAGGTGCTGATGCTGCCCGATCACCCCCGCCACCACCGGGCCGATGTGAAAGCCGACGCGCACCTGCCAGCCGTTCGTCACGCTGGCCGCGACCCGGCGCATATCGAGCGCGCAGGCGGCGGTGGCAAGGGCGGCATCGGCATGCGGCAGCAACAGATCGGCCGTCGCCATATAGGCATCGCCCGTGGTCTTGATCTTTTCCAGCCCGTGAGAAAACGTGATATCTTCGAACCGCGAGACGAGATTTTGCAGGTGGCGCACCGCCAGTTCGGGCGGGTTCTTGTCGCAATAGTCGGTAAAGTTAACCACGTCGACCATCATCACCACCACGTCTTCATAGCGACGCGGTTTGACCTCGTTCGTCGCCTTCAATTCGCTGACCGCGCGGGCGGGCAGTGTGGCGTGCAGCAGATCGTCGGCGCGGCGCCGTTCGGTTTCGATCTGGTCGAGGTATGTCGCCTCCTGATCGCGCAACTGCTTTTGGGCAAGGCAGGCGCCCACGCGGGCGGCAAAGAGGACGCGGTCGAAATCCTTGGGCAGAAAATCCTGCGCACCCAGTTCGATCCCCTTGACGATGGCCTCCATGTCCTCGACCGCCGAGATGACGATGACCGGAATGTCGCGCAAAGCCGGATCCGCTTTCATCGCCTCAAGCACGCCATAGCCGTCCAGCACCGGCATCTCGATGTCCAGCAACACCAGGTCGAACAGGCCATCGTTGAGCAGCGTCAGCGCCTCGCGACCATCCTGTGCGGCATCGGTCATGTGGCCCAACTGCTTGACAGCCATGGACATTTTCAGACGGCTGGTCAGGTTGTCGTCGACCACAAGGATGGAGGCGCCGGGCTGAGTCTGGGCCATCAGCCCGCCCCCGTGACGCGCAACTTTTGCAAAGCCATGCTGACCCGGTCAAAGGCAGTCGCGATTTCATCCAGCAACGCGTCACAGCCTGTCAGGTCCAGTTCGCGCGCCCGCATTTCCAGTTCGCGGGCGTAGCCGGCAAGGGTCTTGGCCCCGAAATCGGTGCTGCTGGATTTCATCGAATGGGCCGCGCGACGCAGCGTGTCAGTGTCTTCACTGGCAAAGGCGGCGCGCATGGACGCAACCAGCTTGACCCCTTCGCCCAGAAAACTGTCGATCAGTTCGGTCAGCGCCACCTTGTCCCCACCGATCACGTCCAGCAGGTTCTTGAGGGCGGCATCGTCAAGGCAGGGGCTGTTGTCGCGCGGCACGGCGGTGACCTCGCGGCCGGGCGGTTTGGGAGGAGGAGCCGGAGCGATGGAGGTGGCCACCGCCTCGAGCGCGCGCACGAGGGCGGCCACCCGGATCGGCTTGGAGATATACTGATCCATCCCCATGGACAGGTATTTGTCGCGATCCCCGCGCATGGCATTTGCGGTCATGGCGACGATCTTGGGCGCGCGTCTGCCCCATTCCTTCTGGATGCGGCGCGTCGCCTCCATCCCGTCCATCTCGGGCATCTCGATATCCATCAGGATCACGTCATAGGCCTGCAAGCGCATCGCTTCGAGCGCCTCGACCCCGTTGGAAGCCACATCGGCCCGGTAGCCCAGCCGCGAGAGCAGCATTTGCGCCAGTTTCTGGTTGGTCGGGTGGTCGTCCACCAGCAGGATACGCAAGGGCAGCCGCTGGGCCATCTCGGTGTCGAGCGCAGTGCGTGCGGCACCCGCATCCGCGTTGGAACCCGTCGTCTTGATGCCGAATTCGGACACCAGCGCATTGAGCAGGGGCGATGGCTTGATCGGTTTTTGCAGCACGCAGGCAAAGCCGATGGCCTCGAATTCGTCCTGCCGACCGGTGACATTGCGCCCGATCGAGCTGAGCAGGATCAGCGGCACGTGCTTGTGGGCGGGGATTTCGCGAATCCGTGCCGCCAATGTCAGGCCGTCCTCTTCGGGCATCGACAGATCGAGGATCACCGCATCGAACCGCCCTGCCCCGCGCAACAGATCCATTGCCTCGCGCGCAGAGGTCACGACGCTGGGCAACATGCCCCAGTCGCGGGTCTGGACGTCCAGAATGCGCCGGTTGGTGGCATTGTCGTCCACGATCAGCACATGGCGCCCGGCCAATCCGTCCCGGGCCTCGTCCCTGGCATTCGGGCCCGGAACGGCGGCGGTTTCGAAATCGATGACAAAGTGGAAAATCGTGCCCTTGCCGACCGCGCTGTCGACCCAGATCCGCCCTCCCATCAACTCGACCAGCCGTTTGGAAATCGCAAGACCCAGCCCGGTGCCGCCATAGCGACGGGTGGTCGAGGCATCGACCTGGCTGAACGAGCGGAACAGGCTGTCCATCCGGTCGGCAGGAATGCCAATTCCGGAATCGCGCACCGAGAACTGCAGGCGGCGCGTGCCTGCCGCGGCCCCCTTGCCGGTCATCACGACGCTCAGAACCACGTCGCCCTTCTGCGTGAACTTGATCGCGTTGTTGAGCAGGTTCAGCAGCACCTGACGCAGGCGCATCGGATCGCCCACGATCATCGCAGGCACGTCCGGACCCATCTCATAGGCTAGGTCCAGCCCCTTTTCAGCGGCCATCACCGCCACAAGGTCCACCGCCTCTTCCATGCAGGTGCGCAAATCGAAAGGCAGTCGCTCAAGCTCGAGCTTGCCACTGTCGACCCGGCTGAAATCGAGGATGTCGTTGATGATGTTCAGCAAATCCTCGGCGGATTTGTTGATGGTCTCGGAAAAATCGCGCTGTTCGTCGTCAAGGTCGGTGTCCAGCAGAAGGTTGGACATGCCGATGACGCCGTTCATGGGCGTGCGGATTTCATGGCTCATCGTGGCAAGGAATGTGCTTTTGGCCTCATTGGCCGCTTCGGCGACGTTCTTGGCCTCTTCCAGTTCGACCGACAGGCGTTTGAGTTCGGTCAGATCGGAATAGATGCCGACCACCCCGCCATCCGCCGTCGGATATTCGGTGATCTGGATCCAGCTGCCGTCGCGGCGCTGTTCCAGCAGCGGTTTGCCCGGCGCACGGTGATGGGCGATTCGCTGCGCCGCCCAGCCTTCGGGGTCTTCGGCGGCTTTGCGTACTTCGCCCGAGTGCGCAATATGTGCAACGACATCTTCGAAGGTCATGCCCAGCTTCAGCGTCTCGGAAGGCGCGGTGTAGATCTTTTCGCGGTAGGTCGTGTTGCACAGAACCAGCCTGTCCTGCGCGTCGTAAAGGGCAAAGCCCTCGGACATGCTTTCTATTGCGTCCGTCAATTGCTGGCTGGCCACCGAAAGTTCGTGGGTGCGCATTTCAACGCGCGCCTCAAGCTCGTCATTGGCCGTGCGCAGGCTTTGTTCATCCGAGGCCTGCCGCGCGAGCATTTCGTTATAGGCCATGATCACTTCGCCCATTTCGTCGCCGCTGTGCCAGTCCACGGGTCTGCGCCCCTTGCCCTGGCGCAGCTGGTTGATCGAGCCAAGCAGACGGTCCAGCGGAACGCCAATAGTGCGCCGGTTCGCGATCAGGGCGCTGATGATGATCGCCCCCATCAGCACCGCCGCCAGACCAAAGGCAAAGATCAGGCGGGTGTTGCGTTCTTCGCGCACTCCAGCGGGGGTCAGGGCGATGGCAAGCCTGCCAATCACCTGTTCGGTGGCGACGCTGGCCTGGACGATGTCGCGCGCGCCGAAAAAACGGTTGCCTTCCATGCCTTCGATCTGGCCCTTGTGGGCCAGCAGATTGCCCGCTTCGTCATAGACCGCAACGCCCAACACATCCTCGTCCACTTCGATGGCGGACACGATCAGCTCGATCTGTTCCTGGGACAGGTTCCAGAGCGGCCGGGACAGAACCTGCACCTGCATGGTCAGCAACTGGTCCAGCCGGTTCAGCAGTTGCTGGCTGGCGCGCTGGTTGGCGCTGTATTCGAACAGGCCGAACACCACCACGATGGCTGACAGCACCAAAGGTACAATAACCAGCAGGAACTTGGCACGCAGGGTGCGCAGGCGAGGGCGCACTCCTGGAAGATCAGTTGACGTAACGATCGACAATCTCCTGATAGCGGCCCGAGTCGATCAGCGTCTTCAGGCCGGCATTGAATTTGTCCCGCAACTCTTCGGTGCGAAAGGCGGGGCGATAACCCCAGGGATCGGCAAAGTTGGTGGTCTTGACCGGCTTGATCTCGATCTTGCCCTCTTCGGCCACCAGCTTGGTCAGGTATTGGACGATGTTGAGATCAGCGACGATCGCATCCGCCCGCCCCCGATGCAGCATCTTGACCTGAAGGCTCTGATCGGCGGTTTCGGTGTAGTTCGCGCTGCCTTCCAGTGACGAAAGCCAATCGGAGTAGTGTTTGGCGGCGTTCTGGAACGCGACCACCCGCAGCCCTTGCAGGTCGGCAGGTTCGGAAATCACCAGATCTCGCTCCTCAAGGGTAAAGATCACGTCCTGAAACTGCACCGACACATCGCCATAGATGCCCCCATACGCGGTCAGGTCCTCGCCCTGGTCCTTGGAGGCCGCATCGACCTTGCCCTGGATGAATTCGAAGGCGATGCGCCGTGCAGGCACAAAGACCGGTTCCAGCTCGATCCCCGAGACGGCCAGCGCTTCGCGGATGATATCAACCTCGATGCCCCGCCCCGTATCGGGAAAGGCGTATGGCGGGATGGAGGCTCCGAACGTCATGGTCAGGGCCTCGGCCCCGACCTCCTGTGCCCAGCTTGCCAGGGCGAACAAGCCCGCGATGAGCGCGATGATGCTGCGTGTTGCCAAAGTCATCGGGTCACTCCTGTCAGAACCGGTGTGCACCAATCGGGGGCGGGATTCAAAGCGGCGGCGTTCACGGTTGCGCTACTCGAGATACATATCGACAAGTTCATCATACCGCCCCGTCTGCTTGAGATACGCCAAACCGGCATTGAAATCATCACGAATGGAGGCATCCCGGAACACCGGGCGCACGCGCAGCGGGGGCTGAAACGTGCTCATGGTCATGGCAGGCAGTATCTCTCCGCTGCCTTCTGCCCATTGGCGGGCATGATAATTGAAAATCGAGCGGTCGGCCACCACCACGTCGACCAGCCCGCTTGCCAGGGCGCGCACCTGTTCGGACTGATCCGAGGTTTCGGAATACCGCCCCTCGTCACGCACCCGCGCGAGCCAACCCGGAAAGAATTTCCAGGCGTTCTGAAAGGCCAGGACCAGCAAACCGTCCAGGTCCTCGGGGGTATCCAGCCTCAGATCGCGTTCTGCAAGAGAGATAAGCACATCGTAGTATTCGACCGACGCGTCCGCATAGAAGGCGTCCGGCCCTTCCAGTGTCATCCCCGGATCCTTTGAAGCCGCATCGACCAGCCCAAGCTTGAACTGCCGCTCGACCCGTGCGGCGGGCACGAAACTGGGCACAAGGATGTGACCACGAAAGGCCAGCGCCTCGCGCACAATGTCGACTTCAAGGCCGGTTCCGCTTTCACTGAAAGCGTAGGGCGGCGTGGAATCGCCGAAGGTCATGGTGATCTCGGCGGCCCATGCCCCCACGGCCCCAAAGCAGAGCGCGGCGACGGCCCCGACAAGAGGTCTGCGCAGCGTCGCCATCACTCACCCTTCCCCGGTCCTGGCTTATCACGTATCTCAGGTCCCATGGTTGGCGATACTCTCCCATTGCTCAAGCGCATAGGCGCGAACGACGTCTGCCTTTTCGTTCTGCTTTGCCACGTTTATCGTGCGTCCACCGCCGGTCGTGGCGGGCATGAGGCGCCCTTCGTTCGGGCCATAGGCTGAGTCTACCCATACATCCGCCTGCGTATAGTCATAAAACGTCGTTCCGGCCGAATTGTCGCTGTTCATCAGGCCGATGGTGGTCACCACATCCCAAAGCGACGCCCCACCCTGCGGGACCACCGCGGCATAGGCATTGGCGAGGAAGTCGACCGCCTGATGCCCGGCCCGTGCCGAGGGATTGAGGCTGGTGCGAATCCAGTCGGCGCTGTTGGGATAGGCATTGGTGATATTCAGCGGGAACTGGTAAATTTCGGCCGGTTTGCAGTTATCATAGACCTGCTGCACCGCAGGCGGGTCAAAAAATACGTTCCATTCGGAATATGTGGGCGCGCCAGGCACGATACCGCCATCAATATTGCCATTCTCGCCGTCCAGAACGCCGCCCATCCAGAACATGGATTTGACCTTGTGCCACAGGTTCAACTCACCTGCGACCTGCGCAAACGGGGTCAAACCGCCAAGGTTCAGTACGACCAGTGCGCCGTCTTCGGTCTCCTGCATGATATTGGCGAGCAATTCGTCCCCGTCCAGGATTGACTGCCCTTCCAGCCCCGGAATTTCGGGCAAGGCGGGCAGCGTGTTCAGGATCAGCGGAAACTGCCGGTATGCCCAGGGAAAGCCGTTCACGGCCCGCGCCGCACTCAGCCCCACGGGCACCTGCGGCTGCCCGCACATGTTGAGAATTCGTTTGGTGCAGAAATAGGCCGGCACGCCCAGCGTGTCACCGTTGATCACCACCACCCCCTTGAGGTCATATCGCGCCTGAAAATCAGCCCCGCAAAGCAGCGCGATCGAGGCAAATTCATCCACCGATCCGTCATGGGTCACAAGCAATGGGATTTTGGTCATCTGTTGTCTCCGGTCATGATTTGCGGCTTATGAACCGATCGAAAACTGGTCACGTGTCGGATTACAGGCCACGAACAATCGCGGTACAGTTGCGGGGGCCGGGATATTGGCCCAGTTGGTGACCCCCGCGTCCTTGCGGGCGGCCATGACGGCGGCGTGCAGCGCGTAAAAGGCTGAATTTGCGAGGACCAGACCGAATTCGCTGGCCCCCTTGGAGGCCTTGACGCCGGAATCCGCAGGCTTCGGACCCGTCTCGTTCATGCCCGTCGCATCCGTGCCGCTGTTGTTGACGATGCTGACCCGGAAATCCTCGGGGATCGAGTTGATCGTGGGGGGCTTGTAGGCCCAGGTGCCATAGGTCAGCAGCGCCCCGGTCTCGAACCCTTCGATGGGGGACTGATCGGGTGTTTGCCACAGCATCTCTTCGGTGGTGAGATAACCAAGGCCCTGAATGAACGCACCCTCGATCTGCCCCACATCCAGCAGTGGGTTCAGCGACTTGCCAATATCGCCACGAATGTCGGCCCGCACGAAATTCCACTCGCCGGTCAGCACATCCAGCTCGACCTCGGAAATGGCGGCTGAATATAGATGATAGAGAAACGGATTGCCAATCGGGTGGCGCCCATCCACCGCCGTATAGTCGGGCACCGCATAGCGCGCACTGCACGCCAGGTTGACCCGGTTCTGAAAGGCGAGGCTGACAATCATGTCCCAACACTCGGCCCAGCGGGTGCGCCAGTTGTTCACCACCGCCTCGACCATGCGCTTGTAGCCGGCTTCGGCAGGCGTGCGGTTGTGCTGGATGTCGCGATAGCTGAACTGTTCGAGATTGCGGCAAAAGCCTTCGAGCCGGGTACGCAGGTCGCGGCAGGCCAGTTCCACCGCACCGCCATTGAGGTCGGAGGCCGTCGAAGCGGCAGTGGGTGAGGCATCGGCGACCACCTCGGTCGTGGTCGAACCCATCTGAATCTTTTCAAGCGGAATGCCCAGTGTGCGGGCGGCGATCTGCGCCATCTGGGTCTGCAGGCCCTGCCCCAGTTCGACCCCGCCATGGCGTACCAGCACCGAGCCGTCATCGGAATAGGCCACCACATAGGCCCCGCCCTGGTTCAGCGCCCCCCGCGGGCCGGTGAACGCATTGCCGTATTTCAGCGGCATCGAGAAAATACCGCGCTTTTTCCAGCGGTTGGCGGCGTTGAACTCCGCCACGGCCTGCACCCGTTCGCCATATTCAGGGTCGCGCACCAATTCCTGATAGGTCGTGTCCATGTTGAACTTGTCGAGCGCCTGCATGTAGGGCGTGAAGCCGTGCGCCTGGCTCGAAAAATCCAGCAGCAACATCATTTGCGCAGGCGACGGGCCGAGAGCCGCGTCAATCGCCCTGCGGAACCCGGTTTCACTGGCATATGGCGCATCGCCCATGCCCGCCAGCGCCTGCATCTGCGCGTCCGAGAACACTTCCATCGTCCTGAGTGCTTCGAGCGCCTGCGCGCTCAAGGCAAATGGCCCGGCCACGTCGCGTCCACGCACGTACATATTCTGGGCCCGCACCGCCTCGACGGACAGGCCCGCCTCGTGCGCGACGCGCGCAATGATCCCTTCGATGATGTTCATGCACTGGATCACGCCGAACCCACGATAGGCGGTGGACGAAATCTTGTTTGTGCGAAACACGTTCCCGGTCGTGCGCCATGTGGGGATGTCATAGATGTTCTCGGCCAGCAGTTGCACGAAATCCATGACGTTGAACGAGATGTCATAGGTGCAGCCGCCGTCGGATTTGAAATCGACATCCATGCCCATGATCTTGCCCCTGGGGTCGAATGCCACGCGGTAGTCGGCGTGGAAGGGGTGGCGATTGCCCTGCATGATCATGTTTGTGTTGCGATCCAGCGCCAGTCGCACGGGCCGGTTCAGTGCCGAGGCCGCCACCGCCGCCGCGGTCGAAGTGAATGCCGTGCGCATCTGCTTGCCGCCAAAGCCGCCGCCCACCCGGGTCAGTTTCACCGCCACCTTGTTGGCCGACACCCCCAGCGCATGGGCCGCGCCATACTGATTGTCAGCGAGGTTCTGGGTCGAGGCAAACAGCGTCATCGCGCCGTGTTCACCCGGAATGGCCAGGGTCGTCTGGGTTTCGAGGTAAAAATGGTTCTGCGCCCCGGTGCCGTGACTGCCGCTGATCATTGTGCATCCATCCATCGGCTGCTGGGTGTTGTCGAGCCAGTCGCGATTGCTGCCGGGGCGGGTGATCGACTGGATATGGCTCAGAGTCGGGCTGGTCGCCGGATCGTCGGGGAACGCCTTGCCTTGGGCTATTGCATCTTCAAGCGTCAGCACGGGGGCCTCGTCGGGCAGTTCGATCACGTGGTTGAACCGGATATAGGCCGCAAGCTGACGCGCGGTCTGCGTGTCCCTGGCAAAGACCAAGGCGAGGGGCGCACCAGCAGAGGTAAACGCACCGGGCTGGAACGTCGCCTGCTTGGCGGCGGCCTCTGTCACGGACACCGGGAGTTCCGCCCCGTCACGCGGCACAAAGATCGGCTCGTCAAAGCCCATGCCCGCCCAGTTCCCCACCTTGTTGGGCACATCATCATAAGTGACCATGCCCAAAAGCTGCTCAAAACCCTGCGCTCGCATATCTGCAACCACTTCGGATGGCGTCGCGCGCTTGCCATCGGATGTCTTGAAGTGAAACCGGCCCAAGGCATTGCGCGAATAGACATAAGCCCCTTCCCACGCGGCAGTCGGGGCCTCTAGCGTCTGGGTATATTCCGCCTCTCCGGTGGTCTGCATGAAGGCGGACAGTTTGATCAAGGGCGCCGACAGCGGCAGTTCCTCGGGGTAGTCGTTGTAACTTTGGCGACCGCCCGAAACACCGCGTTCGATCGGGCCTGCGGCGCTCTGGTTGACGGGTGCGACCTCAAGCGCAGCCTGGTCTGCGATTTCGACGAAGGCCTTGAAGAACAGGGCGCGCGCCAGCGACTTGCGGTACTCCCAGGACACCGTTTCGACCGGGGGCAAATCGCTCGGAACCACGCGGTCAAGCTCGACCTCGAGCGCGGCCAGGCCCTCCTGCAAGGTCGCTTCGCCCCATGGCTTGCCCAGCAGCGCCTGTTCGACCGCCACCATCCGCATCGCCTGAAACGCCGGATTGCCGCCAAAGCTGCGCACCTTGCCGTCTTGCAGCATCGGCACCAGACCGTTGTAGACCAGCGTGGCATCCGTCACCTGACCGTCCGACAGTTTGACCGATAGGGCATTGTTGACGATTGCATGGGCATTGTCGGGGCGCGCGCGGACCTTGTGGCTGGAAAAGTACCAGTCAGGCCCGATCCCTGCGGTGGGGGCAAAGCGGGTGTAGACAAGGAAACTGTCGGCTTCGGCATCCTGAGTGGGCAGATCCAGAATGGCGACCTGTTCGGGGCCATCGGCGGCGTTCACTGCGTGCACCGTGACCTTGGTGCGCAAGGCGGCCAGAAGCACGATGACATCCGATGCAAAACCATAATTCACCGCCATCGCGATGTTGCCACCGACACTGGCCACGGCGCGCACCTGCAAATTTGCAACCACGCGCAGGTGGCGCAGCATCCCGACATAGGCGCGCACATGGCCTGCCGGTGCGGCGGCGATTTGCTGTAATAGTACTTCGATCAGTTGCGCCAGCGTAACCCCGGCCCCGATGTCGAGCGTATTGACGCCCGCCACCTCCGTTGCCGTCGCGCCGATTCCCTGCAATGTCGCCACGCGCGAGACATCGATGTGATTGGGCGGGCTGATCGCCACCTCATCGTAGATCGCAACCGTCTTGTAAATCCCGATGCTGGTGTTGCCGACCACCAGCCGCCGCCCGCCTAGATATGGCGCAGGTTGCGACAGGAGGCCAATCAGCGTGTCGTGATCGGTGGCGCGGGCATAGCTTTGATACCCGTTCTCGTAGATCGCCAGATTTGGCGTTTGCATGTAACCAACGAACTTTTCCGGCGGCGGCGGGGCCTGATCGCCCAGCTTGACGGCAGGTGCCCAGCCCTCGGCCACCTCGATCTCTTGCGGGTCTGGCGGGGGCACGTAGTCGCTGGCAAAGGTCTTGAACCCATCCAGAATGGGGCGATAGCCGGTACAGCGGCAGATATGCCCGTCAAAGCTTCGCTCGATTTCCGCCTCGCTCAGCCCCGCGTCCGCGTTTTGCAGCAACGTGTACATGTTCATCACGAACCCGGCCGAGCAAAAACCACATTGCGACCCGTTATGGGCGGCCAGTGCGTATTGCACCTTGTCCATGCCGGTCCTGGTCGATCCGATCCCTTCGGTGGTG
Source organism: uncultured Rhodobacterales bacterium (assembly GCA_964542095.1). GTDB lineage: Bacteria > Pseudomonadota > Alphaproteobacteria > Rhodobacterales > Rhodobacteraceae > Tateyamaria. Next base: position 989 of record CAZITF010000055.1, on the reverse strand, counting down.
GTGATCATCGCGCCATCCAGCGAGGCCAGCGGACGCACGCAGGAATTCACCGCGCGTTTGACGAAACATTCCGCCTGTGCGTCCCAGGATGTTTCCATCACCGTGCAGGCCCCGCATCCGGCCTCGCCGCAAACCAGCTTGGGGCCTGTCAGACCGACATCGCGCGAGTGGAGGTAGTCGATCAGCAGCGCGTGCGGTGATACATCGTCCAGACTGACATGGGTGCCGTTCAGTATGAACTGGACAGGCGCGGCTTCGGGCGACGCGGACGTCGGTGTCGTGCGGTGTACCATGTCTTCCCCCAGAAGCAGCATACACCACAAAGTGGTACATTACGGTTCAAATATTGCAATAAATCAATTGGATCAGGCAAGCGTGCAAATCCGACTGTGTCGTGGTCCTACTCCCGCTGCCACCTTCGACGCCGCCAGTGCCAATCACGAGCACATGCGCGTCGCCCCAGCCATATGGCCCGTCCCTGCAAAGATGGACCCATCTGCGCGTGCAGTGCTAGGCTTGCCAACAACCCGCTGTCTCACAGCACAAATTGGAGCGTTGATCCCATGCCCAAAGACCCCAGAACCCTGCGTTCCGCCCGCTGGTTTGCCCCGGACGATCTGCGCTCCATGGGTCATCGCAGCCGCGCGATGCAGATGGGGTGGACCAGCGAGGACTGGGAAGGCAAGCCGGTCATCGCCATCATAAACACCTGGTCCGACCTGTCACCCTGCCACCACCACCTGCGCGATCGGGCCGAGTGGGTCAAACGCGGCATCCTGCAGGCCGGGGGCACGCCGGCCGAACTGCCCGTACATGACTTTGCCGAGCAATTCCTGAAACCGACATCGATGCTCTACCGCAATCTCGGGGCCATCGAGGTCGAGGAAACGCTGCGCAGCCATCCCGTCGACGGTGTTGTGCTGATGGGGGGATGTGACAAGTCCACGCCCGCTCTGGTCATGGGGGCCGTGTCGATGGGCCTGCCGATG
>CAZITF010000054.1:0-13539 GCA_964542095.1 uncultured Rhodobacterales bacterium | reverse complement strand
CGTCCACGAATAGCAGCAGTGGCAGCGTCACGATATGATCGGCAGCGTCCTGACGTTATAGGACAGCGCGATGGTTTTGGCGGTCTTGGGGTCCGACACCTCCATCCGGTATTTCCTCGCCGGACGCACACCGCCGATGGCCGCCAAGGTGCCGCACAGCATCGCAGTCCCGTCTGCCATTCCAGCCCCATCACACAGCTCCGCCAGCGGGCGAATGCCAGCCAGCGTCCCGTGCTGATACAGAACGTCGCGGCCGCCTTCTTCGATCCAGCAGTTCAAGGTGATTTCGTCGAGGTGATCCCTGATCTCGTCAAAGTCCCAGAGCACGGACGCCACGGGTTTTGCACAGGCCTGCTTGGAGGCGGCAACCGAGTGCCGTTCGAGATCCCGGTCGGTGTGATCCGATGCGAGGCCAAAATACCTTCGGCCATTTGCCTCAATCAGCAATGGCTCGACTTCCCCTGATGTGCCGTCCCCCAACACGTCGATGGTATCGGATTGGGTCAAAAGCGCGTTCGAGACCCGGTAATACAATGGAACCTGGCTGGGCGGAGAGATGCCCAAAGCGGCCAGTTCATCGATATGATGCTGAACCGCTTGGATGTTGCGACCGGTCCAACCGGCCACGACAACCGAATTGATTGCAAGAGAGAGGGGAGTGGTTCCGAGGCTGAATGCGACGCTCATGATGTGAGGTCCTCTTGAAGTGAAAATATGGGCCGAACAAGTCGCCCGGAGGGGCTTTGACTGACACTTCGACGCGATAACTAAGTCTGAAAAGCACACCTTGTGCAAACCCAACTTTGGCGGCACGGGCCTTCATCGACGGGGTGAGCTGCAGGCAATAGTGCCTGCAGCGCATGGCGGTGGACGACAGTTGCATGGTCGGCGAAGCGATCGGTGCGGTGTGTGGATGCCCGATCCGGGCGCACAGAGCGATCATGGGTCGCAGGTGCGGGCAAGTCGGCTCGGCGCGGGCACTTCGACACACCAACAGGATGGGATCGGGCGCGCATATTCGTTGATTCCAGTGCAGTGTCATCAACTTCCGATTGTTGGTCTGCCCTGAACGTACGGTCAGAATTTCGGTGAAGACCTCCATGGAAAGCTGAAAATACAGCCGCTTCTCGGCGTTGTGCGACATTGAACTTTCGCGCAGAAGTTCCATCAATTCAGGAAGTTGTGAATTTACTGGATGTTGGTTTCTTGCGTTTCCCGTCTGCGCGTATCACCGATACACACACCCACTTCAGGCCTTTGCGGGCGAGAGGGAAACCGCCATCATGCCATGGGTGCAGCAATGGGAGGATGAGGGCCGGCGCGGTGATCGAAATGGCGCGCGAAACGCGGGTTCTGACGGTGCTTGCGGGGACGCTGATCGGCACGATCATGATGATTCCGCCGAACTTCTGGACCGACATCGTGTGGCTGGCCAGCGGGTATCTGATCCCACAGGTGTTCCTCGCCATCATCTTTGCGCTGATCGCGTTCTTTTCCGGCGGGACGCTGGGTGGTGGAGTGGTGGCGCGTCTAACGGCTTTCGTCTCCAAGGTAACGACCAAGCTGGCCGCCGCCGGACGCGCGGGCGTCATCCTGCTGCGCATCTTCGACTTCATGTCCTCGCTGACTTCCAAGATGGTCGACCTGATCAAGGCCCTGCGCCGCAAGATTTCCGAGGCCAGCCCGGGTGCCACGGAAGAGGCGACCCCGGAGGTACGGCAATCTCAACCAAACTGAAGAACAGATACCGGGGCAGATTTCGACTCGCCGCCGAGGGGTGGAAGTTTGACAGGCAAACCTGCGCAAACCACATCATCTGATCCAGAGGCCATTCGTGGAATCGCAAGAGAAAAAGAAGCCGCTCAGAATTTGGCGAACAACGGTTTTGACGTGGTTCAAAATCCATGCATTCTTCGAAATGGAAAGACACCAGACTTGAGGTTGAATGGAGAAATCTATGATGTCGTTTCACCGAGTACGGATCGAGTTCGAAATATTGGATCACGTATTGAGCAAAAGGTGCTATCCGGACAGACACAAAATGTAGCCGTGAACCTGTCTAACACGGTTGTTGTTGCACCATCAGAACTTGATCAGCAGTTGGCAGACTATCCGGTCTCGGGTCTGGAAAACACAGTAATCATTGACCGTAGCGGCACAGTGTTGCCTCCGATAAGAATGCAATAGGTGATAATATGGCAATGGACATTCAAATTCACAGCAGACTTTCAGTTCAAGAAACATATGCAGCTGTTTCAAATTCCATCAAGAAATTGATAGAACAATATGAAACGCGTTTCTGGGTTTCAGAAATAAGGGAAAGCAGCCCTATGTCAAAGGAAATACTATCCGGGGATTTCGAATTCCAATCTGTTTGTGAATTTATGGTATCTGATGTCGAAAAGGAATTTGATGGGCTGGATATTGTGGCTAGAACCCTGAGGGGTGCCATTGGAGCAAACAACTGTGTCGTCATCTATGGTGATACTGTGAATTGTTTCCAAAACAAGAACACGAAAGACATGGATGGACGATGGCAGAACTCAACAGTCTTTCATCGGCAAGTGAGCAAAAGTGAAGTCAATCAACCCACAGACAGCCGCCGAGGTCGCGCAACTGCCGGGCCACACGCTGCCGCCCGAGATGCCCGATTTTCCGGCACCCGTCGCAACGCCTGCGCTGTTCGATGAGGACGTGCCATCAAGGTGATCGTGCGCAATCCACTGACGGACAAGGACGGGCGGTAACTTCTTTGCGGTTGATGCCATCAAGGGGCAGGTCCACTTCTGGCACTACGAATGCCCCGAAGGTGAGACCAACCCGCGCGCAATGACTCTGGTGGCCAATGATTTCGCTGCCATTCTTTCACGCGCTGGAAGCGGTCAGGGACGCGACCACCTCTCCGGCGAAGTGGTTCCACTTGTTCGAACTGTTTGCAGCCAGAGGAAGTTTTCAGCGTTCCCCGCTGCTTGACAGATCACCGTCGGTTGAGGGGCTGTTGTTCGTTGCAGTCCCTGATTGTCTATTGTGTTCTGCGCGTGAAAACCGGACCTTACCTGTTGATGGAATAAAGCTGGTGCGAAGCCTTCATGGTTGAAATTTTGGATGGGCTGCGTGCCGCGTTTTGGTTGGTCGTCTCGCTTGACGCCGAGCTTTGGGAGATCAGCCTGCGGTCGCTGCAAGTAACGCTGACGGCATTGTTGGTCGCTTCCATCATTGCGATTCCGTTGGGCACCTTTCTTGCAGTTCAACGTTTTCGGCATCGCAGATTCATTATTTCACTGATCAATGCGTTGATGGGTCTGCCACCCGTGGTCGTGGGTTTGGTGGTCTACATCCTGTTGTCGCGGTCCGGGCCGTTCGGCGTTTTGAATTTGCTATTCACGCCCACTGCGATGATCATCGCGCAGGTCATAATCATCACGCCCGTCATCGCGTCGATTGCGCATCAGGCGATGCGCGAGCTTTGGGCAGAATACCATGATCTTCTGATTTCGCTGAATACGACAAAATGGCAGCGCATTCTCACTCTGGTCCGCGACGGCCGACGCAATTTGCTGACGGCGGCTCTGGCAGGTTTTGGGCGTGCAATTGGTGAAGTTGGAGCGATCATGATCGTTGGCGGCAATATTGACAATGTCACCCGCGTCCTGACGACGGCCATCGCGCTGGAGACGGGAAAGGGAGACTTTGCGCTTGCACTCGGTCTTGGCTTTGTGCTGATCGGTATTGCGATCGTCGTCAATCTTGCGATCCACACCCTGTCACAGACCGAGCGGGAGGGACGCTGGTGACCGCGATGTTTCCGCTTTCCCTCACCGACGTCGTCGTGCGTCGGCGGGGCAGGGTCGTGATTGGCCCGACGGATCTGGTGCTGAAACCTGAAGGGCCGACAATCATCATTGGTCCGAACGGCTCGGGCAAGACGACCTTGTTGCGCGTCATGCACGGGATCGAACGCATAAACGGCGGGACCGTGACCTGGCGCCAGGATGATCCTTCGCAGCATGCTTTTGTGTTTCAATCGCCAATCGTCATGCGCCGTTCTGTTGCGGAAAACCTTGCCTATCCCCTGCGCCTGATAAAGACACCGCAGACAGACATACGCAACAGTGTGGGCCAGTGGCTGGACCGGATCGGACTGGAACGGGTTCGCCAAATTCCGGCCACGCGCCTGTCTGGTGGCGAGCGGCAAAAGCTGGCCATTGCGCGTGCGTTGATCCGCAAGCCGCAGGTGCTTTTCCTGGATGAACCCTGTGCGAATCTGGACGGCCACGCCACGCGCGAGATCGAGGAGTTGCTGCAAGAGACCTGCGCAGCCGGAACGCGAATTGTGATGTCCACGCATGATATGGGGCAGGCGCGAAGGCTGGCGCGCGATCTGGTTTTCATGTTGCATGGCAAGGTGCATGAGACCGGCGAATCCGAGCCGACGTTCACGCGACCGGCGACGAAGGAACTGGCCGCATTTCTCAGAGGCGACATTGTGATATGAAACGAAATCTTCTTGCGGTTTTGATGGTGCTTTGGGCGCAGGTCGGCATTGCCGAGACGATGCGCATGGCCGTCACGACATCTTTTGACAACTCGGGGCTGGCAGATGTGCTTTTGCCTGCGATCAGGCAAGACCTTGATCTGGAAGTGCAATTGCTGGTGGTCGGAACCGGGCAGGCGCTCCGGTTGGGTGCGGCAGGCGACGTTGACGCTGTTCTGGTTCATTCGAAGGCTGCCGAAGAGGCATTTGTCGCCGCAGGCCATGCAACCCACCGCCGAGAGATCATGTACAACGACTTTGTCCTGATCGGGCCGGTTGCCGACCCGGCAGGCATTGCTGAGGCCGACAGCGCGGCGGAGGCGTTTGCCCGGATCGCACGCGCAGAATATCCCTTTGTCAGCCGGGGCGACGACAGTGGCACGCACAAGGCCGAACAGAAAATCTGGGCCGGGGCAGGGCTGGCCGCTGACCAACTGGCCGATTGGTACAGACCGGTAGGGGCGGGGATGGGTGCGGCCCTCAATACCGCCGCCGCGATGGACGCTTATGTTCTGTCGGACCGTGCCAGCTGGCTGAATTTCGGCAACAAGGGTGGGCTGGCCCTGCTGTTTTCCGGAGATCCCGTTCTGTTCAATCAATACGCCTACCTGCCGGTGAACCCTGCCAAAAACCCGAACGTCCGCAATGACCTGGCGATGGCGCTCGAGGACTGGCTGACAAGCCCACGCGCGGCGGAACTTATCAATGGCTATGCGATAGACGGTGAAACCCTGTTCACATTCAACGCAGTGTCGAACTGATCAGTGGTGATGCGGTTCGTCATCAAGCGATCCGTGTATCGCGAACTGGCTCAGGTCGGCCTCCTGCGCCTCAATCACGCGATAGGACTCTCTGACACCGGCTTCGGTCAACTCGCGGGCCACTGTCAGCAGGGTGTTGGGCGCGTGATCGGTACATAATTCCGCCATCTGGTCGATTTCTTCCTCGGCGACGCCGCGCGCGGCATCCATCGTGGGCGCGCCATAGATATCGACAAAGTGCCGGGCCAGCAGTGTCGTAATCGCGTGCCGCTCCTGCGGCTCTATCTGCGTGACGGCAACAAAGCTGACGCGCCCGAACGTCTCACATCCCATCCAGCCGTTTGAAAACGCCTGCCGGGCCTTGCCGACAAGATCAGCCTCGCCCCAGTTCGAAAACTCGAACCCGCCCGAAATGCACCATTCGCCGGTCCGGGCCGGGTTGTGGTACACGCGCTGATCGCTTTCGTCGAAATGAATGGCACGGGCAAGCTTCATTCGGGCCTCGTCAGGTTGGCGGTGAGCGGTATTAGAACCGTTTTTGCCCCTGTCTTCAATAGAACCCCAAGGTTGTCATCGAGGCCGACAAATGCGCCGGTCTGGCCTGCAATTGTGATTTCACCCTCAAGCCCGTGGGCCAGGCCGGACCATTCCCGGTGCAACTGTGCAGTGCCACCGTCAGACCAGGCGTTGATCCCGACCAGCGTATGACGCACCCATGCCTCGAGCAGGGCAACGGCATCCACTTCCGCGCAGCCTTCGGCATAAAGTGCGGTGTCATCCGGGGTCAGCCCGGTGTCCTCGCTGGCGGGCCATAGTGTCAGCGTGAGGTCAATGACCAGCCAATCGGGCTCCTGATCCGGTTCGCCCGGTGCCGCCATGCGCAAGGCTCCGCAGCGCCCGCCATTGACATAAACGGTCCCGTCCCAGCCCAGATGCACACCCACTTCGGGCGGGCCAAGCGCGCCCAGCGCGTTCTGAAAACCCACACCGCAAATGGGCAGCATTGCGGCCGCGCGCGCCAGGGGCACGTCAGGGGCAAACACAATCGCTGCGCGCAACCTGTCGTGGGCCAGGTCGTAGAACACCAGCCCGGCGTCACAGCCTTCCTCGGCAGTTGCACAGGCCAGCGCAAAGGGATCGCGGCCCGCCGCATCCTGACCCGTGAAAAGTGGCGGAAACCGGGGCGGTGTCATGCGAGGTCTTTGGCAATCAGGTCGCGTGCAACGGCGCGGAATGCCGCCGCCTGACTGCTGTCCGGTTTGGAGACCACAATCGGCGCGCCCCCGTCCGCAGCGAGACGGATATCCAGATGCAGCGGGATTTCCGCCAGCAGCGGAATACCCAGTTTCGATGCCTCCTTCGCGACACCGCCATGGCCAAAAACGTGTTCCTCGTGGCCACAGGCCGAGCAGATATGGGTGGACATGTTTTCAATCATGCCGATCAGCGGTGTGCCCAGCTGTTTGAACATGTCAATCCCCTTGCGGGCGTCCAGCAAAGCGATGTCCTGCGGGGTCGAGACGATGATGGCGCCATTCAGATGCGCCTTTTGGGCCAGCGTCATCTGCACGTCTCCGGTGCCGGGCGGCAGATCGACGATCAGCACATCCAGCGCACCCCATTGCACCTGGGTCAGCATCTGCTGCAACGCGCCCATCAGCATCGGGCCGCGCCAGACAACGGCCTGGTCTTCGTTCGCCATCAGCCCAAGCGACATCATGGTGACACCAAAGTTGCGCATCGGCAGGATGGTCTTGCCGTCCGGCGATGCAGGCCGGCCGGACACGCCCAGCATACGGGGCTGGCTGGGGCCGTAGACATCCGCGTCCAACAGCCCGACACGCCGCCCCTCGGCCGCAAGCGCGCAGGCAAGGTTGGACGCGACCGTGGATTTTCCCACACCGCCCTTGCCCGATGCGACGGCGATGATGCGGTCGATGCCGGGAATTTTCTCGGGCCCCGCAGGTGCCTGACCACGGTTGGGTTTCAGATCTGGCGGCGGCGCGGTTGAACTGTGCGCGGTCATCACGATAGAGACGGCCGCCACGCCGTTCAGCGCCTTGATCCGTGCCTCGATCTTGTCCTTGAGTGCCGTGTAGGTCTCGGCATGGTTGCCGCTCACCTCCATGACAAACCGCACGTTTCCGTCCTCGACGTTCAGCGCCTTGACCATCCCGGCTTCGGCGACGGAGGTCCCGGTGATCGGATCGGCTATCTCGTTGAAAATGGCCAGAACAGTGTCTCTGGTAACAGCCACGTCAGGACTGACCTTCGATTTTGCCTGTGACCACATGTTCGAGGTCCAGACCATCAATCGTCAGCACCATCCTGACGTCAAAGCTGCGCCCCTGCGTGTCGCCCGCATTGCGCAGCGCTTCTTCGATCGCTTGCTGCGAGGTCACGCCGACCTGCTTGAGGAACTTGCGCATCGACATGTTGTAATCTTCGCTCATGGCTCGTGTCTCCGTTGTGCTTGACCGCTTTGCAGACTGCCACCTAGGGTCAGTGCATACAAACCGGGATGTGTAATGTGAAACTCTTGGCAATCGTGATCTGTATGGGCCTGCCGTTCGCTGTGTTCGCGCAAGACCGCGATTTCACGTTGTCCGCCCCAGCCGAAATTGTCGAGACCGGGTTCCTGCAATACCTGTTGCCGCGCTTTTCGCTGAAGCACGCCGCGCGGGTGGCGCAGGTCGATGACGGCGGCGACGTCGCCATTGGCGCAGTCGGCGTGCCCGCTTTTGCGGGGCTGGGGCGGGTCTGGCACATCACTCAAAGCGGCGCGGAGGGGCCTGAATTGTTCAAGGCTTGGTTGCTGTCTGACATCGGCAAACGCACCATCGAGGGGTTTCGGCCGGACGGAACATCCCTGTTCACCGCCGAAATTGCCGTGAAGGTGGCGGCTCCCGCGCAGGTGCTGGACGGCGACCCGGTCGCGGGCGAGGCATTGTCGCTGCGTCATTGCGGGCGCTGCCACGTGATCAACGAAAGCAACCGGATGAAGGGGATGGGACAGACGCCGTCCTTTGCGTTGATGCGCACCTTTGCGGACTGGCAAATCCGGTTCGCCAGGTTTTACACGCTCAATCCCCATCCCAGCTTTAGCCAGGTCGAAAATGTGACGCCCCCCTTCAGCGACCAATTGCCGCCCGCCATCGTACCGGTGGAGATCACCGAAGACGAACTTCAGGCGATCCTCGCCTATGTGGCGACGATTGCACCAGCCGATCTTGGCGCACCGCTGCAAAATCAGTGATCCTTGCGTTTCGACAGGTAATCATCCGTCGTGCGTGGACGGGGGCGTTCGCCTGCGGCAAACGGGTTGTCGTCAGAATGGTACTGCGCGTTGATCCGGCAGTTGTCGCACATCTGAATCATCCGGGCTGCGGCCGGATTGGCGAACATGGCATGCTTGCCAGCTAGTTTTTCAGAGATTTTTTCGACGGTAGATTTGACACCGAACAAGGTGCCGCATTCGATACAGGCAAACGGTTCTTCTTCGTTCAGTACGGTCTGTGTCAGCGCCGCGTCGGTCAGATCAAGCTGGGGCTTGAGGGTGATCGCGTCTTCCGGACAGACATTGGCGCATAGTCCGCATTGCAGACAGGCATCCTCCTGGAACCGAAGTTGCGGCAGGTCGGTGTTGTCACCGAGCGCGCCCGACGGACACAGCGAAACGCAGGCCAGACACAGCGTACAGGCGTCCGTATCGACCACGACCGCGCCATATGGCGCTCCGACAGGCAGAGGCAGGGTCGCTGCGTCCGGGTTCAGCGCCTTTGCCGAAAGCCGGGTGATCTGGCGCCTTGATCCGATGGGCAACACGGGGCTGGCAATGGCGTTCGCCGGCGCCTGTTCGAAAAGATACTCTGACAAAGCGTCGGGATCATCCACGTCCAACAATGCCACGCGGCCCGCAAAAATGGCGTCAGTCAACTCCAGTTGCGGATCAAGGGCATCGCGCTCGGTCTTTGGGCTCAACAGGATTTCGACACGCCCGAACCCGCCCGCAAGTGCGCCCAGCATCTCGGCATGTCCAAAACCCGACAGCGCGCTGATCTCCATGGGAATGACATGGGCCGGAATCCCGCGCCCGAAACGTGCCGCAAGGCTGATCATTTTCGCGCCGTGATCGTCATGGACCAAAAGCGTCGCGTCCCTGCCGCCTGCCGCGCGGTACGTGGAGGCCAGCGTGTTGATACGGCGGAAAACATGATCGGTCGGCGGCGCGTCATAACTTATCGCGCCGGACGGGCAAACCGCGGAACAGGCCCCGCAACCGGCGCAGATCAGCGGATCGATGCTGACGTGTTCACCGGCGGACAGGATGGCGCCTGTCGGGCACATGTTCAGGCAATTGGAACAGGCGGGCTTTCCGGCACGCGAATGCGCGCACAGGTTCGGCTCCAGCCGAACATAGAGAGGTTTTTCGAATGTTCCGACAAGCTGGCTTGCCGCGAATACGGCGTCCGCCACCGCCACCGGGCTTTTGGGATCGGCGCGCACATAACCGTCGCGCTTTTCGGGCGCGGGAAACAGTGGTGATCCACCGGTGAGGTCCAGAATGATGTCGCATTCGGACTGCGCACCGTCCTGAGGAGCGGTCAGCGCGGGTGTACCACGCCCGCCCGTCACGCTTTGCTGAAAGGCGTCGATGCGGACTTCGAACTGGCCAAGGGATCCGGTGACATGATGGTGGATGCCGACAACGGTATCATAGGCTTGGGTCGGAACAACGTCGCTGCCCGGTTCGAGAAGAACCGTCACGGCAAGGGCATCGGCGAGCTTTTCAGCAGCGTCAAGCGCGATGTCGGTCTTGCCGATTATCAGGCAGGTCCCCTGCGAGACAACATCAAGCGAATTGGGAACCGGGTGTGCCAGATCAGCGTCCGCGATCAGGGCGGCCATCTTTGGCAGTGTCGCGCCGGCATCATCGCTCCAGCCCGCGCGGTCGCGCAGGTCGACGAAAGTCGGCAGCGGAGCGTCCAGTTCCTCCGCCAGTTCTGCAAAGCGATGGGCTTCCTGCTGGCAGGCGATCATCAGGTCTCCCGCTGCGATCGCCTTGGCGGCAATGTGGATCTGATCGGTACACAGGCTGCTATGGCACGCGCCGCAGGCCAGACCTGTCGCTTTGCCCAAGGCACCAGCATCCAGTTCTTGCGAGCCAAGACAGTCACATACCAACAAAGACTTTGACATTTCTTTCCTCACCCGGTGCGCCACAGGCCACACTGTAGGTAGTCAGGAAAGCCACAGACAGTAAACCGATAATTCCACACGATTCTGGTCAGATACCTTTGCACTTGCAGCAATTTTCGCATGACGGGTGCGCCGACGGATTTTGAGCAGACCGCGAAACGCAAGGGAAGCAGGGTTTTTTTGCTTGCTGCGATGCGGCGGAAAATCTGTCCGGTCTGGCGAGAAAATATTCTTTGTGATTTCACGAATTTGGTTGCACCATGTCCATGGAAAAGGCTGACTTTGTCTGGGGGGCTCTTTGCAATCGAAGTATCCGAATTCGCAGACTATCCCGGTGGGCGTCATCGTCCAGCGGGCACCGGGTGTGACCCGGTGGGCAAAGTTCTCCTGGACGGCAACGGCTGTGTTGCCGGGTGCGCGGGATGCCGATTGGAAAATCCTTTGGACGCAAGGTGACGTTACAGAGTTTCACGCCGCGACCCTGCCGTTGACGCTGTTTGTCTCTGATGCAGAAGCCTATGCGCACGAGTTGGATGCACGTGTGCCGTCGGTCTACGTGGTTCTGCGGCCAAACGAACGAAAGGCGGACCAGCCCTGGCGGGTCGCGCTGGTCACGGCCTCACCTTACGAAGCGCAGGATTATTGCGATTCTGCTGAGGAGTTGGTCGAAAAAGTTGCAATGCCATCAGGCCTGCTTGCCTGGATTTCGGAATTTGTCGAGACGCATTACCAGGAGGAAGCATTCGTCAAGCGTCGTCGCAAGAACATGGATGTGGACACCAAGGAAGACGGTATCGGCGATCCCCGTATTCGTCAGGCAACAGACGTGTACCGAGCGCCACGCCGCAAGGAGGTCCTGAATTGAGCGATATTGGTACGTCCTGGTCGCGCCGCCGCGCGGCTGTCGCGGCCGAAGCAGAAGCGGAAGTCAGCGCGGCGCAGGATGCAGCAGCGCGCGAAACGCAATCGGTTTTGGCCGACAAGTCAGACGGCGAGATTCTGGAAGAACTGGGGCTTCCTGATCCCGACTGCCTTGGTCTGGGCGATGACTTCAGGGGGTTTATGTCAAAGGCGGTGCCTGAACACATTCGCAAACGCGCGCTGCGCCAGCTGTGGCGCAGCGATCCTGTACTGGCCTGCGTGGACGGCCTGAATGACTATGACGACGACTTTCTGACCGGAAGCGTAGGGCAGGGCGCGATCAAAACAGGCTATCAGGTAGGCAGTGGCATGTTGGCGCATTTGCTCGAGATCGAGCGAAAAAACGTGGACACAGCCGTGCCCGCACCGGGACTTGAGGCAGAGGCCGCCGCCGTCGAGCCCGAGGTCGCGACGGCAGATGATACAGCGGTAGGTGACGCCGAAGTCTCGTTGAACGATTATCAAACGCAAGCAGCTGACACGGATCATGCCGCCGCACCGCGTCGCATGCAGTTTCATTTCGGGGATGGCACAGCATGAATGTCGCGGCTTCCCTTCCCGAGATATCCGACGAAGATCGGCTTCGCGCGGATTTGTACAACTATCTTGGTCTGATTTTGGCACGGCCTCCTGATCAGATGCTTCTGGACCAATCCGCCGCTCTGAGCGGTGATGATACGCCGCTGGGACAAGCGATACAGGGGCTGGCGCGGGTCGCGAAGGTTTCAAAGCCCAAGGCGGTGCAATCCGAATTCAACGCCCTTTTCATCGGGCTGGGGCGCGGAGAGCTGCTGCCCTATGCCAGTTATTACCTCACCGGGTTCCTGAACGAAAAACCGCTGGCAAATCTGCGTGCGACCATGGCGAATTTCGGCATGGCACGGGCCGATGACATCTTTGAGCCAGAGGACAACATCGCATCGCTGATGGAAATGATGGCGGGCATGATCGTGGGTCGCTTCGGCCGCGTGGCCACCCTGCAGGAACAGAATGAGTTCTTCAACGCCCACATCGGCACCTGGGCCACACACTATTTCACGGACCTTCAGGCGGCGAAATCATCTGTGCTCTATGCATCGGTGGGCGCGGTCGGAGCGGCGTTTCTGGACATCGAACGCGAAGCATTTCGCATGACCGCGCGTTGACGAACGCGCCAATCAACCGGCGGGGATGCCCGCCAAACAACAGGAAGGGGAGACATCCCATGAGTGACAAAACCGAAGGCACAAGCCGCCGAAATTTCCTGAAACTTGCGGGGACCGCTGCGCCGGCCGTCGTTGCGGTTGCGGCAACCGGTGGTGCAACCGAAGCTGCGGCAAATCCGGTGGACCTGTCGTCCCAGACGATGCAGGACACTGAACATACCCGTGCCTATCTGGAAAGCACTCGTTTCTAGGGGGCCCGCCGCGCCCGCGTGATTTTGCCCGCCAAGGTCATGGTCAAGGCCAAGCGGCAATGGGTCCGAAGAATTTTTCCAGCGACGCTGGAACAGGGAGGAAGACAATGCTGAGGAAAAAGACGAACGCAAGTGTACGCCGATCAGGTCGTTCACAGATTGCCGTTAACAGGGGCTCCAATGTGGTCGACAGACGCGGGTTCCTGCGTGGTTCGGGGCTTGCCATTGGTGGGCTCGCGGCCATTGCGACGACCGGGGGTACGGTCACTCAGGCAACCGCCCAAACGGCGGCGACCCGGACAGTCGAGACGATCAAGTCGGTCTGCACCCATTGCTCCGTCGGGTGTACGGTTATTGCTGAAGTCGACAACGGCGTCTGGACCGGGCAGGAGCCGGGATGGGACAGCCCATTCAACCTTGGTGCGCATTGTGCAAAAGGGGCATCGGTCCGCGAGCATGCCCATGGTGAACGCCGCCTCAAGTATCCTATGAAAAAAGTCGCCGGCGAATGGGTTCGGATCAGTTGGGACGACGCCATCAACGAGATCGGCGATGGCATGATGAAAATCCGCGAGGAAAGCGGCCCGGATTCGGTCTATTGGCTCGGTTCGGCCAAGCACAACAACGAACAGGCCTATCTGTTCCGCAAATTCGCCGCCTATTGGGGCACCAATAACGTCGATCATCAGGCGCGGATATGCCATTCAACCACGGTGGCAGGTGTCGCG
>CAZITF010000053.1:0-13868 GCA_964542095.1 uncultured Rhodobacterales bacterium | reverse complement strand
ATGAAGATGGCGCGGGAGCGCGCTGTCTTCATGATGGTCAATTAGGGATCGTTATGCTGCGTTTCAAGGCAGTTTGCGCGGGCCCTGTGTCATGGCCGGTATGCGCAGAACGCATAGCTCACAGGTTTTCTTTTGCTCTCAGCGCCTTGCGATATGCGGTGATCTCTTCCTGCACGAAATCACGAAAGGCCGCGATCCGCTTGGATTGCCGCAATTCCTCTGGATAGGCCAGAAACACCGGAATATCGGCCGATTCGACATCTGGAATGACGCGGATCAGCCGGTCATCCTCGGCGCTGACATAATCTGGCAGGATGCCAAGGCCCAGATCCTGCAAGACCGCCTGGAGCACGCCAAAGTAGTTGTTGACCGTCAGCAGACTGCGCACCTCATAGGTCAACAGGTGCTGCACCAGCGTCGAGCTTGCCCCGACCTGTGCGGCGTCCACGCTTTGGCAGATCAGGCGGTGATAGACGAGGTCATCGAGGCTGTCCGGCACACCGTTGGCATCGAGGTATTTCTGGGTGGCAAAGATCTGCATCTTGACCGTCATCAGGCGTTTGCGGATCAGGTCGGCCTGGCTGGGTTCCTTCATGCGGATGGCGACATCGGCCTCGCGCATGGGCAGGTCCAGCACCCGTTCCTCAAGCATCAGATCGACACGCAGATCGGGGTATTGTTCATAGAGTTTCACCAGACGCGGCGCGAGCCATAGCGTGCCGAAACCGAGGGTGGTGGTGACGCGCAGGTCGCCGAAGACTTCTTCTTCGCTGTCGCGGATGCGGGCGGCGGCGGTGTCGAGGCGCTTGTTCATGGCGGTGGTCGCATCGTGCAGCAACTCGCCCTGTTCGGTCAGGATCAACCCGCGGGCATGGCGGTGAAACAGGGTCGCATTCAGCGACTCTTCGAGCCCGCGAATCTGGCGGGACACGGCGGACTGGCTGAGGTTCAGCTTGTCGCCCGCATGCGTCAGGCTGCCGGCGTCCGCAACCGCGTGGAAAATGCGTAACTTGTCCCAATCCATTTTTTGAACAATCCGTGATTTGACGCGACACTACCTCAATTGATCCCATTTCACAGCCGTCACGACAGTGGAACCGTCTGTTTTGAAAAATATTCGTATACAGGTCAGCAATAATGACCTATATTTGACCTAAATATATGCAAGACTGATCGCGGCAGGGGAGGCCACGCATGAGCACGCAGAAGATTTCCTTGAACGACCGCTATGATCTGGACAAGAGTCCGGTCCTTTTGAACGGCACGCAGGCGCTGGTGCGGCTGATGCTGATGCAAAAGGCGCGCGATGTGGCCGCCGGGTTGAACACCGCCGGTCTGGTCTCGGGATATCGCGGTTCGCCGCTGGGTGCGGTCGACATACAGATGAGCCGGGCGCTCAAGCAGCTTGCCGCCCATGACGTCACCTTTCAACCGGGGTTGAACGAGGACCTGGCCGCCACCGCCCTGTGGGGCAGCCAGCAGGCCGAGTTGCGCGGCGAAGGCAAATACGACGGTGTGTTCGGCCTGTGGTATGGCAAGGGGCCGGGCGTGGACCGCTCGGGTGACGTGTTCAAACATGCCAACATGGCGGGTACGTCGAAACATGGCGGCGTCGTCGTGGCCATGGGCGATGACCACACCGGCGAATCCTCGACCGTGCTGCACCAGTCCGAATGGGCGCTGGTGGATGCCTACATGCCCGTGGTTTCGCCTGCGGGCGTGCAGGAAATCATGGATTACGGGCTCTATGGTTGGGCGCTCAGCCGCTATGCCGGGCTGTGGGTCGGTCTGAAAACGATGAAGGATACGGTCGAGGCGACCAGCGTGGTCGACGGCAACCCCCATCGCCTCAGCTTTGTGTCGGGCGGGTACGAAATGCCCGAAGGGGGCGTGAACATTCGCCTGGTCGACACTCCGACCGAGATGGAAGCACGGATGATCGATCACAAACGCTTTGCGGCCGAGGCGTTTTCCCATGCCAACAAGATGGACAAGCGGGTGTGGGGCAAGGCGGGGGCCAGGATCGGCTTTGTCGCGGCGGGCAAGAACTGGCTGGATCTGGTCCATGCCCTGTCGCTTCTCAACATCGATGCGAACGAGGCTGAGCGCCTTGGCATCACCACCTACAAGGTCGGGCAGACCTTTCCGCTGGATATGCAGGGATTTCATGACTGGGCCGAGGGGCTCGATCTGATCGTCGTTGTCGAGGAAAAACGCAAACTGATCGAGGTGCAGATCAAGGAGGCGCTGTTTGACGACATGCGCACGCGGGTCTGGGGCTGGTACAAGGGCGGTGCGGGCGGTTTGCACCGCGAAGAACTGTTTCCGACACGCGGCGCGCTTGATCCGATCTGGATCGCGGAAAAGCTGGGCCAGATCCTGATCGACGAGGGGCGCGAAACCGACGGGATCAAGGCGGGCATGGCCACACTGGACGAGGCCCGCCGCTCGGACAATGCCGAGGACATTGCCGCGCGGCTCCCTTATTTCTGCTCGGGCTGTCCGCACAATTCGTCGACCAAGGTGCCCGAGGGCAGCCGCGCCTATGCCGGCATCGGCTGTCACTACATGGTGCAGTGGATGGACCGCGAGACCATCGGATACACTCATATGGGGGGCGAAGGGGCCAACTGGATCGGCGAGGCGCCGTTTTCCAAACGGGGCCACGTGTTCCAGAACCTCGGTGACGGCACCTACAACCACTCCGGCGTGCAGGCGATCCGTGCTGCCTTGGCCGCTGGCACGACCATGACCTACAAGATCCTGTACAATGACGCGGTCGCCATGACCGGAGGTCAGGGCAATGACGGGGGCCTGGATGCCTATCGGATCGTCAACGAGGTCCGCGCGATGGGTTGCGAACATGTGGCCGTGGTCTATGACGAAAAGGAAGACGTGGATGTCGCGCGCTTTCCTTCAGGTGTTCCGGTGCACGAACGCGCCGAATTGCAGACCGTTCAGGAGCGTTTCGCCAAGACCGAGGGCGTCAGCGTCATTGTCTATGTGCAGACCTGCGCCGCCGAAAAACGCCGCCGCCGCAAGCGCGGCACGTTCCCGGATATCGACAGGCGCGTGTTCATCAACACGGATGTCTGCGAGGGCTGCGGCGATTGCGGGGTGCAATCCAATTGCGTGTCCATCGTACCGGCAGAAACCGAACTGGGTCGCAAGCGGGCGATCGATCAGTCCAGCTGCAACAAGGATTTCTCCTGCCTCAAGGGATTCTGCCCGTCCTTCGTGACCCTCGAAGGGGCGCAGGTGAAGAAACAGGCAACCACCACGCTGGACCTGCCGCACTTGCCGATGCCCGACCTGCCGACGATCAACGGGACGTGGAATGTCGTCATCACCGGGGTTGGCGGCACAGGCGTTGTCACCATTGGCGCGGTGATGGCCCAGGCCGCCCATATCGACGGCAAGGGCGCCGGCATGATGGAAATGGCCGGATTGGCGCAAAAGGGCGGTGCGGTGCACATCCATTGCCGTCTGGCCAATTCCCCCAGCGACATCAGCGCCATACGCGTCGCCACCGGCGAGGCGGACGCGCTGATCGGGGGCGATCTGGTGGTGAGTGCGGGGGCAAAGACGCTGGGCCTGACCGCCAAGGGGCGCACGGGCGCGGTGGTCAACAGCCACGAGATCATCACAGGCGATTTCACCCGCAACACCGAATTTTCGCTGCCCTCGGATCGGCTGGCCATGTCGCTTGAGGCCCGGATGCAGGGGCGGGTCGATATGTTCGATGCCTCGGAACTGGCGCGCGCGACCATGGGGGATTCGATTTTTTCCAACATGATGATCTTTGGCGCGGCCTGGCAGCGCGGGCTGGTGCCGTTGTCGCTGGACGCGATCCTGCGGGCCATCGATCTGAACGGGACGGCTGTCGACAAGAACAAGCGCGCCTTCGACATCGGGCGCTGGGCGGTGCTGCATGCCGAAGAAGCGGCGCGTCTGGTTGCCCCGTCGGTGGTGCAACTGCCCAAGACGCTGGAAGACCGGATCGATTATCGCGCGGGCCATCTGGTGAAGTACCAGGGCAAGCGTCTGGCCAAACGCTATCGCAAGCTGGTCGATGGCATCAGTGATGCGGCAGTAAAAGAGGCCGTCGCAAAGGGCTATCACAAGTTGCTCGCCTACAAGGACGAACACGAGGTTGCCCGCCTGCATCTGGACACCGAAACAAAGGCACGCGAACAGTTCGAGGGCGATTTCACGATGAAATTCCATCTCGCTCCGCCGATGCTGTCCAAGACCGGTCCTGACGGACGCCCGGTGAAGAAGGAATACGGTCCTGCGATGATGCGCAATTTCCGCATTCTGGCGCGGCTGAAAGGGTTGCGCGGCACGCCGCTCGATCCATTCGGGCGCAGCGCAGAGCGCCGCATGGAGCGCGCGCTGATCAAGCAATACGAGGCAGATATGGCCGAGGTGTTGCCCAGGCTGACCGATGCGACCCGCGATGCCATTGTTGCGCTTGCGGCTCTTCCGCTCGATATTCGCGGCTTTGGCCCGGTGAAAGAGGCCAACGAGGCCAAGGCCGCCAAGCGTCGCGAAGAGCTGCTGGCGGTGATCCGTGCGGGAGGGGACCATCACGCCAAGGCCGCCGAGTGAATCGCGTGTCGCATCGCGTGTCAAAACGACTATGCAGGCTTCGCGTGACCTTTTACATAAGCGCCATGCGTTAAACCGATAGTCAGAGACGTTCATGCCCAACCGCAAACGGCACATTGCGCGCGACATCAGCTATTCCCACTCGGCACAGACCAGGGGCGGGCGGGCGCTGATCCGTATTCTGGAGAATACGACCGGGCGTTTGCGCCTGATCAAACGGGCCGAAGGCTATGAGGACGAAGTCGCCGCGGGCGGCGATTTCTGGGCGGTAATGGTCAATCGTTATGGGCTGACGTTGGATGTGATCGGAGGAGCGCTGACCAACATCCCGACTGACAAGCCATTGATTTTGATCGCAAACCATCCTTACGGCATTCTGGATGGTCTGATCATGGGTCATATTCTGTCCATGGTGCGGGGCGATTTTCGTATCCTGGCCAATTCGGTGTTCAAAAAGGCCGAAGAGCTGAACCGCGTTCTGCTGCCTATCAGTTTCGAGGAAAATCGCGAGGCGATGGCGATGAATGTCGCGACCCGAAAGGCCGCTCTCGAATATCTGACGGCAAACGGGGCCATCGGCGTCTTTCCGGGCGGCACGGTCAGCACCGGGGCCAAACCGTTTTCGCCTCCCATGGATCCCGGCTGGCGCGGTTTTACCGCGCGGATGGTGGCCAAGTCCGACGCCACTGTCGTGCCGCTCTTTTTCGATGGCCACACCAGCCGAATGTTCCAGATCGCAAGCCATCTGCACAGCACCTTGCGCCTCGGCCTGCTGATCAAGGAATTCAAGACGCGGGTCGATACCCCCGTGCGCGTGGTTGTGGGCGAACCGATCGGGCGCGATGTACTGGACCCGATGGCGCGGGATTCCAAACAGATGATGGCATTTCTGCGCAACGCCACCTATGAGTTGAACCCGAACCCGGTGAAGGTCTTTGATCTGGGCTATGAGTTTGAAACGCGGCGTCGGACGTAGGGCCGCAAGGGGCGCAGGATGGCAGTTGGTATTTTCGATTCCGGTCTGGGTGGACTGACCGTATTGGATGCGGTGCAAGAACGCCTGCCTGATGTCGATTTCATCTATCTCGCCGACAGCGCCAATGCGCCATATGGCGTGCGCACGGCCGACAATATCTACGAGCTGACCTGCGCGGCGGTTCAGCGGTTGTTCGATGAGGGCTGCGATCTGGTCATTCTGGCCTGCAATACGGCCTCGGCCGCAGCACTGCGCTGGATGCAGGAAAGCTGGGTGCCCGAGGGCAAGCGCGTACTTGGTGTATTCGTGCCTATGATCGAGGCCCTGACAGAGCGGCAATGGGGCGACAATTCTCCGCCCCGCGAGGTTGCGGTACAACATGTGGCGCTGTTTGCCACCCCCGCGACCGTGGCAAGCCGGGCCTTCCAGCGCGAGCTGGCCTTTCGCGCCATCGGTGTCGATGTCGAAGCACAAGCCTGTGGCGGTGTGGTGGATGCCATCGAGGATGGCGACATGATCCTGGCCGAGGCACTGGTGCGCAGCCACGTGGATGCGCTGAAACGCAAGATGCCCCATCCGCAGGCGGCCATTCTGGGCTGTACACATTACCCGTTGATGCAGGACGTGTTCCAATCCGCGCTGGGCGAGGATGTATCCGTTTACAGTCAGGCAAACCTGGTGGGTGAGAGCCTTGCCGACTACCTTGACCGCCATCCCGACAAGATCGGAACCGGCACCGCCGCCTACTTCACCACGGGCAACCCGGCCCGTGTGAGCAGCCGCGCGACACAGTTCTTGCGACGACAGATCACCTTCGAATCCGCCTGATCTTCTCCCTTTTTCCGAAAGAAACGTCATGACCTATTCCATCGCAATTCTGGGTGCTTCCGGCTATACGGGCGCTGAGTTGATCCGGCTGATCGCCGGTCATTCTTCCATAGACATCAAGGCATTGGGCGCTTTTTCCAAAGCGGGCCAGACGGTCGCCGAGGTCTATCCGCATTTGCGTCATCTCGACTTGCCACCCATGCTTCCGTTTGGCGACATCGACTGGAAAACCATCGATCTGTGCTTTTGCGCGCTGCCGCATAAGACCAGCCAGGAGGTGATCCGTGATCTGCCGAAAGATCTGAAGATCGTGGACCTGAGCGCGGATTTCCGGCTGCGCGATGCTGAGGCCTACAAGAAATGGTACGGAAATCCCCATGCGGCGATGGAGATGCAGGGCGAGGCCGTGTATGGGCTGACCGAATTCTATCGCGACGAGATCGCGGGCGCGCGGCTGGTGGCGGGTACGGGCTGCAATGCCGCGACAGGGCAGTTTGCGTTGCGCCCGCTGATCGCCGCCGGTGTCATTGATCTGGACGATATCGTTCTTGACCTCAAGGCCGCCGTTTCGGGCGCGGGCCGGGCGCTCAAGGAAAACCTGCTGCATGCAGAGCTGTCCGAAGGGTATCACGCCTATTCCCTTGGCGGCACGCATCGCCATCTGGGCGAGTTCGATCAGGAGTTTTCAAAGGTTGCGGGGCGCGATGTGCGGATCCAGTTCCAGCCCCATCTGATCCCGGCGAACCGGGGCATCCTCGGCACCGCCTATGTGCGCGGCGAGGCGCAGGCGGTGCATGACACGCTCGCAGCGGCGTACGAAGACGAAGTGTTCATAGAGGTGCTGCCCTTGGGTGAGGCCCCGAGCACGCGCCACATCCGCGGATCGAACTTCTGTCACATCGGTGTGGTTGCCGACCGGCTGCCGGGTCGTACCGTGGTCGTGGCTGCCCTCGACAACCTCACCAAAGGATCATCCGGGCAGGCATTGCAAAACGCCAATCTGATGTTAGATATTGAGGAAACCGAGGGGTTGATGATGGCCCCGCTATTCCCGTGAGACCATGAAAAGCCTCAAGAAACAGCGCCGTATTCAGATCATTGCGTTGGCGGCCGTCGCGCTGACAGTGTCGACGGCGCTGATCGGCTATGCGATGCGTGACGGGATCAACTTCTTTCGCGCACCCAGCCAGATCGTCGCCGAACCGCCCAGCCCATCGGAAGTTTTTCGCATTGGTGGGCTGGTCGTCGAAGGCAGCCTGATCCAGGGTCAGGGCGAAGCGATTCGATTTGAGGTGACCGATGGCGGGGCCTCCGTTCCGGTTGTGTTTACCGGTGTTCTGCCCGACCTGTTCGAAGAGAAACAGGGCATGGTCGGAACCGGGCGCTACATCAACGGTGTGTTTGAAGCCTCTGAAATTCTTGCAAAACACGATGAGACCTATATGCCCAAGGAAGTCGTGGATGCGTTGAAGGCGCAGGGTATCTATCAGGAGCCGAACGGCTAGCGCGCGCTTGGCTTAACTGTCATTAACCATCTTAAATGCAGTGTTTCCCACGAACCGGACCGAGCGCCGAAGGGAAACAGTCATGCAAAGTGTCAGAGAGATTGCCAAGGAAATCGTCGACCGCGAAGGCGGCTATGTGGATGACCCGGACGATCCGGGTGGTGCCACGAATTTTGGGGTCACCATCCACACGATGCGCCGCCTTGGCCTTGATCTGGACCGGGACGGCGACATTGACGCGAATGATGTGCGTCGCCTGACCCGCAAGCAGGCCACGGACATTTTCGTGACCTACTATTTCGAGCGGCCCCTGATCGCGGAACTGCCGGAGGCGCTGCATGCGACGGTGTTCGATATGTATGTCAACGCCGGCGCCAACGCGATCAAGATTTTGCAGCGTTTACTGACCGAGATGGGCCATCCGTGCGTTGTGGACGGGGCCCTGGGCCCGAACACGATCGCGGCGGCGCGCACGGCGCATCGGGCCGCGCCGCAGCATCTGGTCGATGCCTACGGGATTGCCCGGCGCAACTATTACTTCCGCATCGCGGATCGCCGCCCGGCCAGCCGTAAATATGCCCGCACCCGCGCGGGCTCCAAGGGCGGCTGGATCAAACGGGCCGAGGAATTCATCACGCCGCGCTTTCATCTGAGCCAGGCACAGTTTCAGGAAAGGGTTGCGGCATGGGGTTGATGGAGCGGATGTTCGGGCTGTTGTTCGGCAATGGCGGCAATGTGGTCAAGGATACTGTCGAGGTGTTTCGCGAAAACGCGGAAGCCGGGTCGCAGCGCAGCAATGCAGTGCAGATGCAGGCGATGAAGGAATATGGGCAGGAGTTTGTCGTGCCCCGCCAGGGCATATTTGACCAGTTCATGGATGGAGTGAACCGTTTGCCACGCCCGGCGCTGGCGCTTGGGACTCTGGGTCTGTTCGTGTCGGCGATGATAGAGCCTCTTTGGTTTGCCGAGCGGATGCAGGGCATTGCGCTGGTACCGGAGCCGTTGTGGTGGCTGCTGGGTGTGATCGTATCGTTCTATTTCGGCGCACGCCACCAGGTGAAGGCCCAGCAGTTTCAACGCGAGATCGTGGGTACGATGGCCAATGTCCCGCAGGTGATGGAAAATGTCGCTGCCCTGCGCAAGTTGCGTGCCGATAGTGTCGGAGTGGCGGCCACGGGCGAAGATGTCCGTCTGGCCGCCGCTGCCCTCGCGCCTGAGGGCAATCCGGCACTTGAGGAGTGGCGTCGCGCTGCCTGAGGTGCGGCGGAAAATGACGCATTTTCCGTTTCGGGGGCTCTGCCCCCGTCGCCCGCCGGGCGACTCCCCCGGATTTTTTGAAAATAGAGAAGGGCTGACGTCGAAACTGTGATTCCGCCTTTGTCGTTGTCGCATTGGCGCAGCTTTCGGAGTGGCCTGTGACCGATTCATCATTGCGGAACTTGGGTACTTTGCCCTCATTCCGGCCTTGCTGGTTGGCACCCTCCAAGCCACCGTCCCGATGAATGATGCATGGCGGCGCAGCAGCCGTCTGATGGCAATGGCTGAATCTGCGGCCAATGCGCAGTTCTTGTTGATTGCCTTTTCTTTTGCCGCGCTCATGTAAGCCTTCGTCGTGTCAGACTTTTCCCTGAGACTGGTGGTGCTGAACAGCCATTCGGCCAAGCCGACGCTTTACAAGATTTCCGGCACCTGGGGGAATCGCGAAGGGTTGAAGTTGCACCCGGTGCTGATTGTCGCGCTGTTCGGGGCGACGGCGGCCTGGTTCAGGGCAATTGGCCACCGTCTTTGCGCGCCCGCGTGCTGGCGGTGCAGGAGGCCATCGGGGTCGCCTTTCTGGCTTTCATTCTCTTTACCCCGAACCTGCTCCTGCGCCTGCAACTTGCGGTGCCGCCCATTGACGGGCAAGACCTGAACCCGTTGCGGTAGAACCCCGAACGCGCTGTGATCCGCCTGCCGCGCTCGGGCCGGGGTAAGGCGGTGGCGCGCGGTGGCCTTGGCATCACCACGTTGGGCATCGCCGGGCTGACCTCGTGGCAACCCGAGAATATCCGTGTCGCGCAAATCGGCGCACCTTTCGAAATGGGCGGCCGAATACTGACACGCGACAAGGTCGAGGACGTGCAGGATCCCAATTCCCCTTGCACCGAGGGGGTTTTTGCGCTGGCGAGGGATGGGCGCGAAATTTCCCAGCGGCGCCCGGAAAAGCGTGTCTATCCTGTGGCGCAAATGCCCACGACCGAGGCGGCCATCGACCAAAACCTTGCGCACGACGTCTATGTGGTGATCGAAGATGCGCAAGGGAACGGCGGTTGGGCGATACGCGTTTGCATCAAGCCGCTTATCCACTGGATGTGGATCGTCTGCGGTCCGATGGCACTCGGGGCGGGCTTTCGCTGAGCGATCGGCGCTTCGGTGTCGCGGTGCACGCGCGCAAGGCCCGAACGCAGGTGCCTGCGGAATGAAGCGGTTGGTCCTTGCCTTCTGGTTCAATTTGCCAAATGTCGCGCCGACCTTCGACCGGTCCGAGGCGCTGGCCGCAGGTATCGCCCTTGGCCATTTGCGGGGCCGTGCTGCGGCTCCTGTCACCACCGATACCGCCCTCGGCGAGGACGAAGCCAAGCGTTTGCGCGAAATACTGGACGAGTAACGGCGCGTCGGGGCTTTTCTAAACCAATCGGTTTGATATGCATGTCCACAACCCAAGGGGAGTGCCGGGCATGAAATACGAAACCCTGACATATGAGGCCAAGGACGGCGTAGCGTTGATCACGCTGAACCGTCCGGATGTGATGAATGCGCTGACCACGCAGATGCGGGCCGAGATTCAGGTCGCGGTCACCCATGCGGGCAAGTCCGCGCGTGTTGTTGTACTGACCGGGGCGGGGCGGGCGTTCTGTTCGGGGCAGGACCTTGGGGATCGGGCCAATGCGGCGGATCTGAACCTCGAACGCACCTTGCGCGACGAATACACGCCCATGCTGAATGCAATCATCCACTGCCCGGTGCCAACCATTGCGGCCGTCAATGGGGCTGCGGCCGGGGCAGGGGCCAATCTTGCGCTGGCCTGTGATGTGGTGATCGCGTCCGAAAAAGCGTATTTTCTCCAGGCCTTTACCCGCATCGGGTTGATCCCGGACGCCGGGGGCACCTATGTCCTGCCGCGCGCCATGGGCATGGCCAAGGCGATGGGGGCGGCCTTGTTCGCCGACAAGATCACGGCCCGTCAGGCGGATGACTGGGGGATGATCTGGGAAGCGGTGACAGACGATGCCTTTGACGCCCATTGGCGCGCGCGGGCGGCGCATCTGGCCCAAGGCCCGACAAAGGCCTTTGGCGCGGTCAAGCGGGTGATCCGGGCCAGTTGGGACAACGATCTGGACACGCAACTGGCGCTGGAAGCCTCCGAGCAGGGGGAGTGCGGGGAAAGCCGCGATTTCCGCGAGGGCGTGCTGGCTTTTGTGGAAAAGCGCAAACCGAAATTCGAAGGCCGCTGAGGCCCACAGGCAAACAGGTGCCCCGATCCGGGGCACCTGTTGCGGTCCAGCATGTGGACGTTCAGATGACCGATGCCTAAACGATGGCAGGCACAGGCGTCTGGTTGGGCTCAAGGAAGCTTGTGGCGACCCCGCGGAAGGTCGAAATATCCTCCGCACTCACCTTGCCTGCTCCATCGACCATGCGGGCCACGACCGCGCCATCGAGGGAGATCAACGCATCTGCGCCGTCCTCAGTCACGGTGATATCAGGATCTGTGGTGCGCGAATCAAAGTTTGGATCAAAAATCACAACCACGTCTTCGGCACTGTCAAAGTCGGTGATTGTCGCAACTGTGTCTCCTCCGGCAATGATGCCAAAGTCATCGGCACCGGACCCGCCAGTCGCGGTATCACCTGCCCCGAAGAACAAAACGTCATTGCCGGCGCCGCCATCGAGAATATCGGCAGCAGCGTCATCAACCAGCACAACGCGCTCACCGATTTCGCTGCTGATCGCGTCGTTCAACGTCGCCCCGCCGCGCAAGGCGCTGAGTGCGGAGGTGGACAGAGGATCGGCCAGCAATTCGCCTGCCACCAATACGTCGTCGTCCGCACCACCGGTCAGCACGTCAGCAGCAAGGCCACCCACGACTGTGTCGTCGCCTGCGCCACCGTCCACGGTGTCCTGATTGTCGTTGCCGTCGACCCAGTCATCGCCAAGCCCACCGGACAGCGTGTCACTTCCGCCACGGCCCTGCATCAGGTCGTTGCCCGCATCGCCATTGAGCGCATCAGCACCCACTTGGCCCTGCACAACATCTGCACCTTCGCCTGCGTTGACGGTGTCATCTCCGGCACCGGCCAGGATGTCGTCATCCCCGGCGAGACCGTTGATCACTTCGGCCTCGACGCCGCCGGGCAGGGTATCGGCACCGGGTGTGCCATTGATGGTCAGTTGGTTCTGTACCGGTGGCGCTTCGGCCTGTCCGATTTCAATGTCGTCCACCGCGATCTGCCCTGCCGCGCCGATGATGCGGGCCACTTCCTGGCCGTCGACGGTTACAACGGCGTCATCGCCATCGTCCGTCACCGCGATTGTCGCATCCTCGGGGGAGGCGTCGGACTGGAAGTAGAGCAGCAGTGAATCCTCCGCCGCACTGTAGTCCTCGATGGTCGCGGGACCTGCTTCGCTTTCGCCCTGATCGGCAAAGATGGAAAAGCCGTCTGCGCCTGCGCCACCGGTTGCCGAATCTCCGGCGCCGATGAACATGTGATCGTCGCCCGTGCCGCCGTCAAGCGTGTCGGCGGCGCCGTCATCGCGCAGTTCGAAGGCGCGAACATCTGACAGGACCGCTTCGATCGGGGTGCCAGCGCGCAGGGCAGCCATTTGTTCGGTGCTCAGCGGCGCGCCCGGCGCTTCGCCCGAGATCAGCATATCGCTACCCGCACGGCCTTCGATCAGGTCCGCACCGGCGCCACCCGCGACCACATCGTCGCCCGCACCGCCGCGCACAACGTCGTTGCCGTCATTGCCGTCAACCCTGTCGTCACCGGCAAAGCCCTGCACCGTGTCGTCGCCGCCGCGCCCTTGTAGCAGGTCGTCGCCCTCGTTGCCGATGATCAGGTCATTGCCGCCCTGGCCCTGGGCGATATCATTACCCTTGCCGCCTTCGATGACGTCATCGCCGAGGCCGCCGAACAGGTCGTCATCGCCGCCCTCACCTGTGATGGTGTCATTGCCATCGCCTCCGGTAAGCGTGTCCGCCTCGTCGGTGCCGGGGATCGTCAGGCCCGCGATCCCTTCCTGGCCCGGAGGCGTGACTTCCTCCTGGCCGGGGGGCGTTTCCGCTACCGGGTCGTCGTCATCGTCAAAAATATTGATCAAAAGTCCGAGGCCCAGAAGGCCCAATAGTGCAATACCAATTTCCATGATTCCCCAGCTCCAAATAAAACCAAGCCTATCTAGAGGGCACGCAATTGACGCGGTCAAGCGTCACTGCCTTATTGTTGCCACAGAAGAAACACAGTTCAAAACGCATCGATATTGAACAAAAAAACGCCCCAGAATCTTGGGGCGTTTTCCAAATTGTGCGGAGGCAAGGCCGACTCAGCGGTTTTCGATATCCACGTAGTCGCGCTCGCTTTCGCCCAGATAAAGCTGGCGCGGGCGGCCGATCTTGTTCTGTGGATCGGCGATCATTTCCTTCCACTGCGAAATCCATCCCACGGTGCGTGACACGGCAAAGATGGGTGTGAACATCGACGTCGGAAAGCCCATCGCCTCGAGGATCACACCGGAATAGAAGTCCACGTTGGGAAACAGCTTTTTCTCGGCGAAATAGGGATCGGCGAGGGCGGCGGCCTCCAGTTCCTTGGCCACGGCGAGGGTCGGGTTGTTTTCGACGCCCAGCAGTTCCAGCACTTCGTCGGCGGATTGTTTCATTACCGTCGCGCGCGGGTCGAAGTTCTTGT
>CAZITF010000052.1:2169-13877 GCA_964542095.1 uncultured Rhodobacterales bacterium | reverse complement strand
GTCACACAGGGTCAGCCCCTTGCGGTTTGCAGGGATCGCGTCACCATCCGGCATCCGCACACCGGATGTCGTGCCGTTCCAGGTAAAGCAGACGTCGTGATCGTAATTCAGCGCCGCCATGTCCACGATCCGACCGTACTCGGCCGTGTGGACGGTGTGTTCGATCTTCAATTGTTTGGCCACGTCAGTGACCCAGCCTGCGCCAAAGGATTCCCACGCAACCATTTCGGCAGGGCGTTCCCCCAGCAACGACCACATGGCCATCTCGTATGCGCCGGTATCCGAGGCGGGCACAATGCCGATGCGGTAATCGTCAGGCACGCCCAGGATGTCGCGGGTGTCGTCGATGGCCTGTTTCAGCCTGGCCTTGCCCACGGCGGCGCGGTGTGACCGGCCAAGCGGCGCGTCGGACAGTGCGTTCAGGTTGAAAGTGGGGGGTTTGGCACAGGGGCCGGATGAAAAGCGCGGATTTGCCGGGCGCGCGCCCGGTTTCTTCATAGCCATTGATGCTATCCTTACAGATAATCGCCCTTCGTTGGGGAAGGGTGTCCCGTCGCCGGAGATACGCAAGCCCGGACAGGACGGCAATGGGCAAAGCGCGCGGCAGAGAAGCGAAATGTCGCCTTTTCGCCCCCGCGCGGGCGCGGGTGTTTCCGATAGGCACATCTCTGCGGCCGGGGCCATGTGAAGCTGTGGCCAGACCTATCGGCCCGCCACATATTCTCGGACTAGTTCCTTGTAGAGGGTCCGGATGCGTTGGGTCATGGGCCGGTCGCCGTTGCCGATCTGCTTGCCGTCGATCTTGGCCACGGGGGTCTGCGCCCCGAACGTGCCGGTCAGGAACGCCTCGTCGGCGCCATAGGCTTCGTACAGGGAATAGTTCCTTTCGAAGACCGGGATGTCATTGGCACGGCAAAGGTCGATCACCTTTTGCCGCGTGACCCCGTTCATGCAGTAATCCCCGGTCGAGGTCCAAACCGCGCCCTTTCGCACGATGAAGAAGTTGCAGGCGTTGGTCGTGTTCACGAACCCATGCGGGTCGAGCATCAGGGCCTCGTCCGCGCCCGCCTGTTCGGCCTGGAGGCAGGCAATCACGCAGTTCAGTTTGGAATGGCTGTTGTATTTCGCATCCTGGCTCATCGGCAGCCCGCGCACCTGCGGGACCGTGGCCAGACGGATTCCGCTGGATTGCAGAGCTTCGACCGGTTTGGAGTGTTCCATGATGATCACCAGCGTCGGCCCCGACCGGCTGAGCGAGGGATGCTGAAACGGTTTGACCTTGACCCCGCGTGTCAGCATCAGGCGGCAATGCACATCCGTCGTCATCCCGTTGGCCGCCGCCGTGCGGGTCAGCGCATCAAGGATACCTGCCCGGTCCGTGCCCACATCCAGTGAGACGGATTTGCAGGAGTCGAAAAACCGATCCATGTGTTCGTCGAAAAAGGCCCATTTGCCGTCATAGAGCCGCATCCCCTCCCACATGCCGTCGCCCAGCATGAAGCCGCTGTCATAGACCGACACCCTGGCCGCATCGCGATGAACAATGTCGCCGTTCACATAGATCTTGATGTCGCGATTGCGCTGGTCTTCGTCCGCGCTGTGGGTGGTGTGTTTTGTGTCGGTCATGTTTCGGGTGTTTCCGTTTGTGGGATTGCACGTGCGATCATTGGGTCAGGATGACTCCCGCCGCCGGAGTTGAAAACAGGAAACCTGTCGGACTGCGCACGCAGGGTGAATGTCATCCGTTCACCACCGCCATGAAGTCCCTGGTCACCTGATGCCGGGGATTGTTGAACATCTGGTCCGGCGTGCCATCCTCGACGATTTCGCCTTGTGCCATCAGGATCATGCGGTCTGCCACCGCCCTGGCAAAGCCCATTTCGTGGGTGACGCAAACGATGGTCATATCGGCGCGGGCGAGATCACGCATGACGTCGAGCACTTCGGAAATCATCTCGGGATCCAGGGCCGAGGTGGGTTCGTCAAACAGCATGATCTGCGGTTTCAGCGACAGGGCCCGCGCGAGTGCAACGCGCTGTTGCTGTCCGCCCGACAGTTGGTCAGGGTATTTGTCGGCGTGCATGTCGACCTGCATTCTGGCCAGGTTTTCCGTGGCTTCGATCATCGCAGTGGCCCTGTCACGCCCCAGCGCACGGATCTGCGGCAGGACGCAGTTTTCAAGGATAGTCAGATGCGGAAACAGGTTGAAGTTCTGGAACACCATGCCGACCCGCTTGCGCACCTGAACCAGCGCCAGCGTGTCATCCCCCACCGGCAGACCCAGCACATCCACGCTGCCCGAGCGATAGCTTTCCAGCCCGTTGATGCAGCGGATCAGTGTCGATTTACCGGACCCGGACGGGCCGCAGATCACAAGTGTCTGCTTGTCGGGTACGGAAAGGTTGATGTTCTTGAGGGCGTGGAAATCGCCATAAAATTTTTCCAGACCCTTGATGGTGATCGCGGCATCACGCATGGCCAAGCCTCAGTCTGGTTTCGAGCCACGCGCCATAGCGAGACAGGCCGAAGACGAATACGAAGTAGATGAGCGCGAGGAAGACATAGACTTCGACATATTGATTGCCCCATTCGCCGGTGCCTATGGCGGCATTGCCCGACGCCATGACCTCGAAAAAGCCGATGATCGTCACGATCGATGTTTCCTTGAACGTGATCACCGCCTGATTGATGGTCGATGGCAGCGTATTGCGAAAGGCTTGCGGCAGCAGGATGTCCACGACAAGCGACCAGTAGGGCATGCCAAGGGCCACAGCCGCCTCTTCCTGTCCTTGCGAGGTGGATTGCAGTCCTGCGCGAATGATTTCCGCCTGGTAGGCGGCAAAGAAGATCGCAAAGGCCACGACCACCCGCATCAGCTTGTTGCCCTGTAACCAGTCAGGCACCAGCAGCGGCACCACGACGGCGGCGGCAAACAGGATCGTCAGCAGTGGCAGGGACCGCACGATGTCGATGAAAAAGCCGAACGATTTGGCAATGACCGGCAGGCTGGAACGGCGCGCCAGCGCAAAGAAAACGGCCAGCGGCATACCGATCACGAGAACGCCGGAGAAGATGAAGATCGTGAGCGACAGGCCCCCCCATTGTTCCGAAGTGACCGGCGCCAGCCCTGCAAAACCGCCCCGCATCAGCAGAATGAAGGTGGCGAAACCCGAAATCCACAGGATCGGCAGACGCCGGATCGACCAGAAAACGGGCAGGCATGTCAGTGCAATTGTGACGATCACCGCAAGGCAGGCAAGGGTCGAACGCCACTGTTCCTCGTATGGGTAAAGTCCGAAAAGGATCAGCCGCCCCCGGCTTTCGATCACGGCCCAGCAAGCCCCGGCGTCATAGGTACACAGGTCCTTGTTCTCGACCCGCCAGATGGCGTCCACAAACGCCCAGCCGATGAATGCCTTGAGTGCCAGGTATATGAGTATCGCAAAAATCAGCGAAAAGAGGGTGTCATACCAGGTCGAAAAGAAGTGCATGCGCAGCCAGACGGTAAGACCGGTCGCGGGAGCCGGTGGGGCGAGCGTTTGAGGCGTCATGGCCTAGCTCCTTCCCTTCAGCTTGATGCTGTCGTTCAGGCGGTTCATGGCAAATCCGATGGAGTAGTTGATTACGATAAAACCACCCATCAGAAGCGCCAGAAGCTCCATCGTCTGGCCGCTTTGGTTGATCGCTGTGGACACGATGGCAAAATAGTCGGGATAGCCGATGGCAATGCCCACGGTCGTGCCCTTCATCAGCCAGATGTACTGGTTTGTGAGCGATGGCAGCATCGCCCGAAAGGCCAGCGGAATGCGGATCAGCCGATTGATCTGGAAGGTGGAAAAGCCCAGCGCGCGTCCCGCCTCCAGCTTGCCCCGATCGACGGACAACAGGCCCCCCCGGATGATTTCGCCGATATAGGAGGCACCGAACAGCGTCAGGCCGAACAGCAGGGCCGCGAATTCGGGTTTGAGGGTCATGCCGCCGACAAAGCGCAGGCCCTTCAATGCGGGGAGCGATATCAGGCCGGTGTCCGGTTCGCGCCCGGTCAGCAGTGTGGTGACAAAGACGAGGACAATGAGGCCGACCGCCATGCCCCATCTTGCACTGGCCGGCAACCGTTCCCGCGTCAGCCAGAGCGCCACCCCCGCCGCGGTCACTGCCCCCAGCAGCCACAACAGATCATCTCCGGACAGGGTGGGCGCCGGCATCATCAGGCCGCGATTCGACAGAAAGATCATGTCGGACACATTGTAGGCCTGCCTGGGGCTCGGCAGGTGGGTGAGGATCGCGTACCAGAAGAACACCTGAAGAATGACGGGCACGTTGCGGAACACCTCGACATAGGCTACG
This sequence comes from uncultured Rhodobacterales bacterium, assembly GCA_964542095.1. Lineage (GTDB taxonomy): Bacteria > Pseudomonadota > Alphaproteobacteria > Rhodobacterales > Rhodobacteraceae > Tateyamaria. The sequence goes on along the minus strand of CAZITF010000052.1, from coordinate 9,530 downwards.
CCGACCGATTTCATCAGCGTGTTCGATGACACGCGCATCAGCGCCAGCAACAGGCCCAGGATGGTGGCGAGAAACAGGGTGAGAAAGCCGACCAGCATCGTGTTGAGCAATCCGGCCCACAGTACGCGGGCATAGGTCGACCTGCCGGTGACCTCGATCACCGAGAAGTTGACGGGCCATCCGGTGGTTTGTTCCAGAAATCCGAAACCCGTCGCAATCCCCTGATCCGCGATATTGCGTTGACCGACAAGGATGACGGACAGGATCAGGGCCGCGACGGCAATTATGAATCCGCCCTGCAACACCGTCCTGCGGAATTTCTGGGATGCAAAGATCTGAGACATGATGGCCCTGCCGGATGGGAAGCGCCGGGCGACATTGCGACCGCCCGGACGTTTGGTCTTAGTCAAGAACCAGCGGGTAAAGCAGCCCGCCATTGTTCCACAGGTTGTTCAGGCCCCGTGGCAGTTTGTAGCGAGAGCCTTCGCCGATTGTCCGGTCATAGATTTCGCCGTAGTTGCCAACGGTCTTGATCACGTTGTAGGCCCAGTCGTCACTTAGCCCGAGGCGCGCGCCGACACCCGGTGTCGCGCCCAGCATCCGCCCGATGGACGCGGTTGGCGGGTTGGCTCGCATCTCGTCCACGTTGGCCTGGGTGACGCCGTTTTCTTCGGCCATCAGCAGGGCGCTGACCATCCAGTTGATCACGTCCAGAAAGTCGTCTTCGCCCTGGCGGACCACGATGCCTTCGGGTTCCAGAGCCAGCACATCGCCGAGGATTTCGAAGTCATCCGGGTTTTCGGCATTCACGCGCGTGGCCGACAGGAACGGGCCAAAGCCCGCAATCGCATCGCAGCGCCCTGCGTAGAAAGCCGAGCGCAGTTCCTCGCCTTTTTCAAAGGCCAGCGGTTCGTATTCGATGCCGTTGGTTTCCATGTAGTCGGTCAGGACCCGCTCAACCGTGGTGCCCGCGTTGACACAGAACACCCCGCCTTCGAGGTCGGCAATGCCGGTCGCTCCAAGCTCTGTCTTGGACATCACGTAGAAGGGCCCGATGAAGTAGGGGCGCGAGTATTGCAGGCCCAGTTCGGTGTCGCGTGTCATGGTCCATCCGGTGACCTTGATGATCACGTCGATGTCGCCCGATTGAATGGCCGGGAACCGCTGTGCCCAGCTGATCGGAATGATCTGCACCTTGTCGGGGCTGCCCAGAATGGCCGTCGCCAGCGCCTTGCAGAATTCGATATCGAAACCCTGCCATTCGCCCGCGCCGTCGACTTCGGCAAAGCCCAGGTAGCTGCCGTTGTGGCCGGTGCAGAGCAGGCTGTCGCGTTCGATAATCGTGTCGAGCAGACCCTGATTCTGGGCCTGAACGGCTGTCCCGGCACCCAGCGCGATCGCACCTGCCGTCAAGAGCTGTATCAGTTTGCTTTTCATCTTGTTCTCCACTGTTGTGATGGTTGCGTGCCGCTTCAGGCGACATCTTTCGGGGATGGGTCACTCGTTTCCTCAAACGCCACCGTGACCCCTTCGCCGGGCAGCGAGATGCCCAGACCGGGTGTGTCAGGTGGGCCGACTCTGGATTGGTCGGTTGGTATTGGTTGCAAACGCAGCTTGTCGAAAAACACAGTGTGGACAGTATGATATTCGACGTGGGCGATTGCGGGATGCGCCGACGCCGCCTGAATGGCGGCCATCAGGGCGACCGCGGTGGACGACACTTCCAGCGACAACCGGGTTTCGGTCTGCGCCACCTGGTCGGCGAGGGCGAGAACCCGCGAGAGGCCGCCTGCCGCAATCGGCGCGGTTTGCAGAAAGGCAACGCGCGCCTCTTCTACAAGGCGGTCATGCAGTTCGGGGCGGTATTCGGCCTCGGTCGCCATCACCGGCACGCCTGCCCTGGTCAGCCGCGCCATGCCTGCATAGTCCCACGCCTTGGTTGGTGACTGAAACGCCTCGATCTGCCCGGTCGTCAGCGCCTCGAACAGGCGCAGCGCGTCGTCGACACCGTAGCGGTAGACTCCGTCGATGATCAGGCGCGTATCGGGCGGCAGGGCGGCCAGCACGGCATTTACCCGCGCGATGTCGTCAGGCAGGGGCAGTGCGCCCACCTTCATCTTTACCAGACCGAACCCGCGCGCCGCGAGGTTCGCCATTTCCTGCGCCAGATCGGTGGTGGTCTTGCCTTGCCCGTACAGGCCGCCACTGGCGTAGACCGTGGCAGATCCTGACCCCACGCGCGTCAGCGCCTGCCACAACGGCTGGCCCGCGTGTCTGGCCCGTACATCCCACGTGGCGATGTCGATGCCAGCCAGGGCAGAGGCCAGAATGCCGTGCCTGGCGGTCAGCGTCGCCTTGTCAATCAAGGCGTTGGCAATGTCGGCCACTGCATCCAGCGGGGCACCGAGGAAATGCGGAACAACCTCGGTCCGCAGGTAAGCCACCAACGCGTCGGGGGCGGCATCGAAGCACCAGCATTCCCCAAGCCCCGTACTGCCGGTGCTGTCCTGCAAAGTGACAAATACCGCGTGTTTCCTGGTCCAGCGAATGGCGGGATTCCAGACCTTTCCGCCCAGATCGTTGCAATGGGTATGCACCGCGATATGGGAGATCATCGTGGCCATTCAGATACCCTTTGGGATGGTCAGTCCCAGATCGAAATCCGCATCCGGAGCGTGACGCAGGGCATTCAGGAAACGGTCATGGAATTGCATCGTATGGGCGTGGGCGATGGCATCCGCCGCTTGCACGTCCTGCGCCTCGATGGCGTCGACGAAATCGTGGTGCTGGTCGCGCATGACCCCGACCCGGTCCGCGTTGTCAAGAAACTGCACATGAATGTGCAACAGGCGGCGGGTTTCGGACAGCAATTCGCGATATTGCCGGGTGACGTAGGGGTTGCGCCCGGCCTCTGCGACGGCGACGTGAAAGGCAAAATTCGATTGCAGGATGGTCAGTGCTGACGCATGGCTGACGCTGGAATTGAAGGCATCGGCAAGCTGTCTGAGCCGAGGTAAATCTGCCGGTTCGCGATTCTGTGCCGCCAGGCGTGTGGCGAGGCGCTGTTGTACGTCCAGCGCCTGAATGAGCGCCGGAAAGTTCCGCAGATCGACATGTGCCACGATCGTCGAGCGGTTGGGAAGCGTTTCGACGAGACGCTCGGCCAGAAGTCTGTTCAAGGCCTCTCGGATGGGCGAGCGTGACACCGCGAATCGCCGCGAGAGGCCGGTTTCGTCAAGTGGGTTCCCCGGCTCAAGCTGAAGCGTCAGGATTTCATCGCGCAACACCCGATAGATCTCGCCCGATGCCGCGCCGCGTTGAAAGGAGGAGGGGGCAGTTTGCGTGGTCATGACGGGCCAATCCCAATTTTTCTGCGTGATTCTTGTCGACAGTTTGTCGACAGCAGAAGCTCGAGTCTAGTGAAACGTTGTGGGCGACCGGAGACTCCGGAATGGCTGATGCCCAGCGTGGCCTCCGTCGCAGGGAAATCAAACGCAATGCTCGACAAGTGCAGGTAGCGGCAGCGCGGCCGCCACAGGCGGCGGGCTGGTGCAGGCGGGAATTGGCCGCTATAGCGCCGCTTGGGCATGATATGCGATACGCCCGTCGCCTCTCGGACTGTTTGACGATGTTTGTTTGTACGCTCCTCACAAACCCTGCGACACCGACGCTAGACCCGGCATTGGTCGACAGTCTGCGCAATGCCTGGGGTGGGGGTGATGCCCAGTGGCTGGCCCCGGACGAGGCTGCCGCCTTTTCCCTGACCGCGGTGCCGGACAACCGGTGGGATGTCTGGGCGGATGTGCAAAAGCTGGGTGTGGATCTGGTGGTCCTGCCGCGGACCGGCCGACGCAAGAAGATGCTGCTGGCGGACATGGACAGCACGATGATCCAGCAGGAATGTATCGACGAGTTGGCGGACGTTGCCGGAGTCGGCGACCGGGTCAGGGACATCACGGCGCGCGCCATGAATGGTGAGCTGAATTTCGAAGCGGCATTGCGCGAACGGGTCAGCTTGCTGAAGGGTTTGCCGGAGACCGTGATTATGGAAGTTCTGGCCAGCCGCATCACTTATATGCCTGGCAGCAGGACGCTGCTGGCGACGATGAGAGCGGGTGGGGCCTATGCCACCCTCGTCTCTGGTGGGTTTACGGCCTTTACGACAGCCGTCGCGAGCGCGCTCGGTTTTGACGAAAACCGCGCCAACACCCTGCTTGTCGAGGATGGCGTGTTGACCGGACAGGTGGGCACGCCCATTCTGGGCCAGCAGGCCAAGGTGGATGCGCTGGCGCAGATTACCGCGCGTTTGGGCCTGATGGACGCGGACGTGTTGGCCGTGGGTGATGGGGCCAACGATCTGGGCATGTTGCACCGCGCAGGGATCGGTGTCGCCTTGCACGCCAAACCGAGCGTCGCCGCCCAATGCGATGTGCGGGTGAATTTCGGCGACCTGACGGCGCTGTTGTACCTGCAAGGCTATGCCCGGTCCGAATTCGTCAGCGCCTGAGGGGGCTCTGCCCCCGTCCTTCGGACTCCCCCGGGATTTCTCGAAAACAGAGAAGCAGGGGCACCGCGCTGTGGGACCGGCACCATGTGTGATATACTGCACAGCGCCAACATGGGAAGGGAGCCAGATCATGCCGAAGTTCATTTTTGCCTATCACGGCGGCGGGATGCCGGAAACGCCGGAAGAAGGGGCGCGGATGATGGCCGCGTGGAATGATTGGTACGCGGACATGGGCGATGCGCTGGTGGACGGCGGAGCGCCCGTCGGACAATCCATGACCGTTTCGCCCACTGGCGTGACGGGCGATGGCGGTGCAAACCCGTTGTCTGGTTATACCGTCGTCAACGCCGACTCGGTCGAGGCGGCCTGCGAGATGGCCAAGGGCTGTCCGATGATTGCAGACGGGTCGGGGTCGGTCGAAGTCGCGCCCGTCATAGAAATGTAGTTCGCGCGCTGACCTAAAGCAGCGCAGGCGCGGCGCGCAGATAGCCCGTGTGCAGACCGTCCCTGTTCTGGATCGGAGCGTTGGTATAGGCCAGTGCCTCAGGGTGGTTGGGATCGAGCGCGCCGAGTTTGACCAGAATCTGCGCCATCGCGCATTCGCTGGCGCGCGTGCCCCCGTCGGTGATCTTGAGCGCGACACCCAGTTTCTGTTCCGGAAGAATGGCGATGTTGTACCCCTCCGCCCCGGTCTTGATGACAACACCGTGCCCGGCGGCCCGCATCTGCCGCGTGCAGGCCCGTCCCTCACCCGCCACCAGTTCAGGGTGCAGTGCCATGGCGATGCGCAATTGGCCTTGCGGGCTGTCGTCAGATGCGGCGGCGTAAGACGCCATCGCGCGGGCCATGCCGTGCACGGTGCAGGCAAAATTGGGGGCAGAACAGCCATCGATACCGTGCCCGGGCGAAGTCTCTTCCGTTATTCGCTCGAACGCTTCAAGGCAGGCCTTTTGCACCGGATGGTCCAGCGCGACATAGTTCGGATCGCCGCCCAGATGTTTGGTCAGCGTCAAAAAGCCCGCGTGCTTGCCCGAACAGTTGTTGTGAATGCGCCGGGGTGCCTCGTGGGCGCGGATCATCGCGTCGCGTACGTCCTTGTCGCGGGACACCTGCGGACCGCAGCAGAAATCATCATCGCAGCAACCGATATGGCCGAGCCATGCGCCGACCTTTTCCGTGTGGATGGATGCCCCCTGATGCGAGGCGCAGGCAAGGGCCAGTTGTTCGGTGTTCAGATCAAAGGCGGTCGCCGCGCCGCTTTCGATCAGGGGCAGCGCCTGGATCATCTTGGAGGAAGAGCGCGGCAGAACCACTGCCTCGGGTACGCCCCAGGCCTGCACGATTTGACCTGTCTCGTCACAGACAACCGCATGGCCCTGATGGGCGCTTTCCAGAAAGGGGCCACGCCAGACTTCGGCAAGCGTGACGGCGCCATGGGCCGGATGTGTCATGTTTTCCCTCACTTCTGCGCGAAAACATGCCAATTGGCCATTCCCGCGTCGCGCCTTTCGCGTTAATGTGCCACTTGTCGAGAAGAATTGCCGCCCATGCAAGAGAATGCGCTGAAAATGGTGCGCCACATGTGCGGTACAGTGATTGAGGTTAGGACAGCTTGGAGGCTGTAAGAATGGGACTAATTTCTAAGATCGCACTTGGGATGGGCGCGCTGTCGCTGATGACAGGTGTCGCAATGGCACAAGAGCAAAGCACAAACCGTGTCGCCGCAAAGACGGATTGGAGCGTGTTTGTCGAGGACAACCCCACCGAATGCTGGGGCGTTGCCACGCCCAAGGAAACGGTGAACACCCGCGAGGGCCGCGTTGTTGCCGCCACCCGTGGGCAAATCCTGCTGATGGTATTTTACCGGCCAAGCGCGCAGGCCAACGGGCAGGTCGCCTTTACCGGCGGTTATCCCTTCCGCTCGGGTTCGACCGTGAACCTGAATATCAGCGGCAATGAATTCGAGCTGTTCACGGACGGCGATTGGGCCTGGCCTGCGACTCCGGCGGATGATGCCAAGATCGTGACGGCCATGAAGCGCGGAGCCGATGCGATCGTCACGGGTGTGTCAAGCCGGGGCACGACCACCAAGGACACGTTTTCGCTGATGGGTTTCACAGCGGCCGTCGAGGATGCGCAATCGCGTTGCGGCGGCTGAGGCTGCTCTGAACGATATATCTGTTCTGATCGGGCGCGGGCGAATCCTTTTGATCGCCCGCGCTTTTCCTATATAGGGACGCATCACCACCCCGTTTGGACCTTTGCCATGGCTGACGCGCCGATCACTCAGGACGTTCTGACAATCCCCCGGAAGCTGCCGGCGGGGCCGGTAAACCTTGTCGGTCTGACGCGCGACGCGATGCGCGAGGTTTTGATCGCCCACGGCACGCCTGAAAAGCAGGCCAGAATGCGTGTGGGGCAGATCTGGCAATGGATCTATCAGTGGGGTGTGCGCGATTTTGATGTGATGACAAACCTGTCCAAGGCCTATCGCGCCGAATTGGCAGACAAGTTCGTCATCGAAATTCCCGAAGTCGTGTCCAAGCAGGTCAGCAGTGACGGCACCCGCAAGTGGCTGGTCCGCATCGCGGGCGGGCACGAGGGCGAGGTGGTTTACATCCCCGAAGAAGGGCGAGGTACGCTGTGCATCTCGTCTCAGGTCGGTTGCACGCTGACCTGTTCGTTCTGCCATACGGGTACCCAAAAGCTGGTGCGCAATCTTACGGCCGGAGAAATCGTGGGCCAGGTGATGATGGCCCGTGACGATCTGAACGAATGGCCAACGCCGGGTGCGCCCAAGGACGAAACGCGCCTGTTGTCCAACATCGTGCTGATGGGCATGGGCGAGCCGCTC
>CAZITF010000052.1:0-2159 GCA_964542095.1 uncultured Rhodobacterales bacterium | reverse complement strand
TTTCGACAACGTACGCGACGCGATGAAGATCGCGATGGATGCCGAGGGTATTCAACTGTCGCGCCGTCGCATTACCCTGTCGACCAGTGGTGTCGTCCCCGAAATTGCCCGCACCGCCGAAGAGATCGGCTGCCAGTTGGCCGTGTCCTTTCACGCGACCACCGACGAGGTCCGCGACAAACTGGTGCCGATCAACAAACGCTGGAACATTGAGGTGCTGCTGGACGCCCTGCGCGCCTATCCGAAAGTCAGCAATTCTGAACGCATCACCTTTGAATACGTGATGCTGCACGGGGTGAATGACAGTGACGAGGATGCCCGCCGTCTGGTCAAACTGATCGAGGGCATTCCAGCCAAGATCAACCTGATTCCGTTCAATGAATGGCCCGGTGCGCCCTATACCCGCAGTTCCAACAACCGTATCCGGGCCTTTGCCGACATCATCTACAAGGCCGGCTATGCCAGCCCGATCCGCACGCCGCGGGGCGAGGATATCATGGCCGCCTGCGGGCAGTTGAAGTCAGCAACGGAACGCGCCCGCAAAAGCCGTGCTCAAATTGCGGCGGATGCAGGCCTGGGTTGAAATTCTTCCCGGTCCCGACACAATTGGCCCCGACATTTTCCAGAACGTGTACGATTATCGCCATTCTGCCCCGCAATGGTGATCCTGCGCATTTTGCGTATCTGGAGAAGAACCATGTCGATCATTTCGAACCAAGATGATTTTGCCAACGCGCAAGTTCTCGAATTTGTCATCAGCGAACGCAACAAGGCGCTGTCGCGTCGCGAGTGGAAACACCGTCTTGCCGGCTTCGGCTACGGTATCCGCGAAACGGAGTTTGGCGACGTCCTCGAAACTCTGACCGGCCGCAAGGATATTTGCGTGCTTCCCGCGGCGCTGTTCGCCTGAATCCCTTTGTCAGAGACTCGTGCGCTGTCAGCGCCCCGGCACCTCGCCGCGTTTTGCCGTCGAGCCCCATGAATCGATGATTTCGATCGCCTCAACCGCGCTGTCGACAAAGCGAAAGAGGTCCAAGTCGTCGTCTGAAATTGTGCCCGCGTCTGCCAGCGCGTCCCAGTTGATGATCTTTTCCCAGAAGTCGCGACCGAACAGCAGGAAGGGAACACGCTCCATTCGGCCCGTCTGGATCAGGGTCAAAGACTCGAACAGTTCGTCCATCGTCCCGAAGCCGCCGGGGAAGACGCAGATTGCGCGGGCGCGCATCAGAAAGTGCATCTTGCGGATCGCGAAATAATGGAAGTTGAAGGCGAGGTTCGGTGTCACAAATGAGTTGGGCGCCTGTTCGAACGGCAGCACGATGTTAAGTCCGATGGACCGCCCGCCTGCATCATAGGCACCGCGATTGCCTGCCTCCATCACACCGGGACCACCGCCCGTCACCACGACATTTTCCGACCCGCCGGACTCCATCGACTTTTCCGTCATCAACCGCGCGAATGCCCGCGCCTCGTCATAGAAATGTGACAGGTCCGCCAGGGTTTTGGTGCGGGCCGTATCCTTGTTCACCGGGTCGGGGATGCGGGCGCCACCGAACATCACGATAGTGGATACAACCCCCGCCTCGTTCATCAGCATTTCCGGTTTGAGGAGTTCCAGTTGCAGCCGCACGGGGCGCAATTCGTCGCGGCACATGAATTCGTCATCTGCAAATGCCAGTGGATAGGACGGCGACCGGGTCTGTGGCGTGTCGGGCACCCCTTCGGCCGCTTTGCGGTCGGTATAGGCGTCACGAAACGGGCTGTGGCGGTCGTCTTTCATGCGGCGGTTCTCCCTTGTCCGCCCCAAGGGGTATCGCGCGCAGGCAGGCTTGCCCAGATGTGATTGCACTGGACACGGGATTGTTGTCTAAGCGCCGCGATCAACTGGGGAGAGTGCCGATGTCCAATGCACAGCTTGAAACCGCCATCGAAGCCGCCTGGGAGGCCCGTGAACAGATCACGCCCGCCACCACCGGTGAAACCCGCGACGCCATCGACGAAACGCTGCACGCCTTGGATAGTGGCAAGTTGCGCGTGGCGGAAAGGCAGGACGGCGGCGACTGGCATGTGAACCAGTGGGCCAAGAAGGCTGTGCTTCTGGGCTTTCGGATCAAGGACATGGAACAGCAGGATGGCGGCCCGCAGGGCGGCGGCTGGTG
>CAZITF010000051.1:0-14126 GCA_964542095.1 uncultured Rhodobacterales bacterium | reverse complement strand
TCGAACCGGCACCGGCCATTGACAGCCATGCGTCAGTCATGCGCCAGCCCAGATCGGGTGCGCGTTTGCCATAGTCCATGCTGCCATAGACCCGAACCCCGTCGATTTCCTTCACATCATTGGTGAAGAATTCCGCGATGTCCTCGTAGGCCGACCAGTTCACCGGCACGCCAAGCTCGTAGCCATACTTGGCCTTGAACGCCGCCTTGTTGGCCTCATCGTCGAACCAGTCCTTGCGGAACCAGTAGAGGTTGGCGAACTGCTGGTCCGGCAACTGCCGGATTTTGCCGTCCGGACCGGTAACAAAGGACTTGCCGATGAAATCATCGAGATCGAGGCCGGGATTGGTCGTTGCAGCCCAATCGCCTTCCATCTTGTCCGAAAGAACATAGGCCTGTTGCAGGCGCGCATGCGTGCCGACAAGGTCGCTGTCGTTGACATAGCCGTCATAAAGGTTGCGGCCAGTCTGCATTTGCGTCTGTACCGCTTGGATCACCTCTCCTTCGCCGAGGATCTGGTGAGTGACCTTGATGCCGGTGATTTCCTCGAAGGCCTTGGTCAGCACTTCGGATTCATAGGAATGCGTCGGAATGCCTTCCGACAGCACGTTGATTTCCATGCCGCTGAATGGCTCGGCAGCTTTGATGAACCACTCCATCTCGGCCAATTGCTCGGCCTTTGACAGGGTTGAAGGCTGGAATTCCTGATCAATCCATTTCTGGGCTGCTTCTACGTCGGCAAAAGCAAACCCGGACCCCGCGATGACGGCCACAGCCGCAGTCGCGGAGAGCAGATACTTGCGCATCTTGTCTCCTCCCAAAGATTATTTGAGCTGACTTGTGCCAGCACAACAACGCTATTCCCGGGCCAGCCGATCTGTCAACTAATTCCTTAGTAGCATTTGCGGGCAGGTGATCCTGATGGCCGGTATTGCCTGTCCGAGCTTTCGGGTCCGAGGCGTATTGGCGTGCGAAAAACGGCTGTTTTTCAGCAGTTTGAAGGCTCGGCGCCACCCCTCCGCCGGGTACGCCAGAGCCTTTGGGCACGGCACCCGCCTTCTTGACAACAGCGATTGTGGAGATGCGCCCGCGCGCCTTCAACGCTGTTCGGCGTTTTTCACCGTGCTTCCCGGGATCAGCTGAAACCCGATGTCGCGCACATGCTGCACCGGTTCGCCCGAAAGGCGGGACATCATCATTTCCGCAGCCGCCTGCCCGAGCCGCAAATGCGCAACATGCATCGAGGTCAGGCGCCGTGGCAAGACCGCGGCAATGGGCAGATCGCCCCATCCCGCAATGCCGATATCGCCGGGCACGTTCAGCCCCTTGGCCGCGCAATACTGCATGCCACCAAAGGCCATCGCGTCATTCTGATAGAAAATGCAATCCAGCGTCGGCGTCGATGTCAGCAACTGCCGGGTGCCGTAATACCCCGGATAATAGGCGGCGGTGTCGTGCAGGCACAACTGCTTGGTCACCGCGCCGCCGCCCCCCGTCACCGCCTTGACAAACCCGGCCAGCCGCGTGGTCGCTGCATTGGCGGTGTCATGGGACGTGCCCACATAGCCGATGTTGCGGTAACCACAGCCCACCAGAAACCGGCCCATGTCGAAACCCGCGTCAAAGTGGTTGATTCCCACACTCATATCCAGAGGGCTGGAGTTCAGATCCCAGATTTCGACCACAGGAATGCCCGCGTTGCGCAGCATGTCCATCGCGCGCGGGGAATGGGAGCGGCCCGTCAGGATCAGCCCCGCCGGTTGCCAGGACAAGACCGTGCGAATCCAGTCTTCTTCGGCGGTTTCGGTGTGCTGGGTAAGGCCCAGAACCGTCTGGTGCCCGAAAGATCCCAGCTTGTGGTCAATCCCCTCCAGCACCTGTGCGAACACCTCGTTGCCAAGGTCCGGGATCGACACGCCGATAAAGGTCGAACTCTTGTCCCCGGCGAACACCGCCGCCAGACGATTCGGCACATAACCGAGGCGGTCGACCTGATGCATGACCAGATCGCGCGTCTTTTCCGAATAGCCCCCCTCGCCGCGCAGCACGCGGCTGGCCGTCATCTTGGACACCCCGGCGGCATTGGCCACCTGAGAAAGGCTTACCTTGTTGTTCTTGCTAGTTTTTTCGACCATGTTCGCTCAATACGTTACCGGTAACTAATCCCTTGACACAACGGTTCCATTGCCCAAACAATAGCCCAACGTTACGGGTAACTCAACGGGAGGGTTGAGCCGTATCGCGGGAGGGACTCCAGATGCAGAGCCTGCAATCAGGTCTGTTTTTTGACGGCATCGAAAAGCATTTCGGCGGCACCTATGCGCTCAAGGATGTGTCCCTGTCCGTCGGGCGCGGCGAGGTTGTCGCCCTGCTCGGAGAAAACGGCGCGGGCAAATCCACTTTGATCAAGGTGCTTGGCGGCATCCATCAGCCCGATGCGGGCCGTGTTCTGATCGATGGCGCCCCTTACCAGCACCGCCCCGCCGGATTCGGCGAGCGCCAGAAGGTAGCGTTCATCCACCAGGACCTGGGTCTGATCGAATGGATGACGGTGGCCGAAAACATCGCGCTGGCCCTTGGCTTTGCCCGCAAGGGCGGGCTGATCCGCTGGCGCTCGGTCGAGGATTTTGCCGCTGCCGCCCTCAGGAAGGTCGATTGCGATTTTGACCCGACCACACGGGTCGAGGCCCTGTCGCGCACCGAAAAATCGCTGGTTGCCATCGCCCGCGCGCTGGCCGTGGACAGCGAGTTTCTGGTGCTTGACGAACCCACCGCATCCCTGCCCGCGGACGAGGTGGCCCGCCTGTTCAAGGCCTTGCGCCCCTTACGCGAACAGGGGGTCGGCATGATCTATGTCAGTCACCGCCTCGACGAGATTTTCCAGGTCGCCGACCGTGTCGCCGTGCTGCGCGACGGGATGATGGTCGGCATCCGCGACATCGCCCACACCACTCCCGAAGAATTGGTGCAGAAGATTGTCGGGCGCAAAACCCGCGAGACCGCCAAAAGCACCGCGCCCAGGGGCAAGCCGATTCTGAACCTCGACGATTTCCGCGTCTCGGGGGTGGGCCCGCTGAATTTCGAACTGGCCGAGAATGAAATCGTCGGTCTGGTGGGCCTGCGCGGTGCGGGCCATGAGGCGATCAGCCGGGCGCTGTTCGGGTTGGTCCGGTTTGACGGCAAGGTGACGCTGAAGGGGGCTGTGCCTGACCTGTCCACGCCGCAAAGGGCGCTGGTCGCGGGCGTGGGTCTGGTCGCCAAGGACCGCACCGAAGAATCCGTGGCGATGACCCTGACCATCCGCGAAAACACGTTTCTCAATCCGGGCGGGATTGGCCGCAAGATCCTGAACATCCTGTCGCCCCGCACCGAGGCCGAACAGGCCGGCGCCATCGGGGCCGAACTGGGCCTGTCCCCCAACGACCCCAGCCTCGCCATCGAGGCCCTGTCGGGCGGCAACCAGCAAAAGGTGGTCATCGGGCGCTGGCTGGCGACCAGACGCACCCTGTTGATCTGCGAGGATCCGACCGCAGGTGTCGATGTAGGGGCCAAGGCCGAAATCTACGCCCTGCTGAACCGCGCGCTGGCCGAAGGGGTCGGGATCATCGTCGTGTCCACCGATTTCGAGGAAATCGCCACCATCTGCCACCGCGCCATCGTCTTCAGCCAGGGCGCCATCGTGGACGAACTCAGCGGCACGCGCCTGACCACCGAGAACCTGATCCAGTCGGCGTCGGCCGGCAACATCGCTTCATCACAGGAGCCTGCACATGCAATCGCTTGAATCCGGCGCACTGGAACCGACCAAGGCCGACCTCAAGGGCCTGTCCTTTGGCGCGCGGCTGGCGCGGTTCCTGCCGGTCTACGGGCTGGTGATCCTGACGGTGTTCCTGATCGGACTGTTCTCGATCCTGCTGCCCAACACCTTTCCCACCATGCTGAACCTGCGCGCCATCGTCAGCGACAAGGCGATCATCGCGCTGTTGTCGCTGGGTGCGATGATCCCCATGGCGGCGGGTCGGATCGACCTCACTGTCGGCTATGGCATCGTGCTGTGGCACATCCTCGCCATCAGTTTGCAGACGATCTATGGCTTTCCATGGCCCATGGCGGTTGCGGTGGTGCTGATCCTTGGGGCGGTGTCGGGGTTTTTGAACGGCCTGCTGGTCGAAGTGGCCAAGATCGACAGTTTCATCGCCACGCTGGGCACCGGCACCGTGCTATACGCGCTGGCGCTGTGGCACACGGGCGGGCGGCAGATGGTGGGCGTGCTGCCCGACGGTTTCCTGTCGATAAATGGCACCTTTATCGGCGGCTTGCCCATCACCGGGTTTTATGTGCTGAGCATCACGGTGATCATGTGGGTCGTCCTCGAATACACGCCGGTGGGCCGCTACCTTTACGCCATCGGGGCCAACCAGAAGGCGGCCCAGCTGAACGGCATCCCCACCCGCAAATACGTCATCGGCGCGTTCCTGTGTTCGGGCACGATCACGGCGCTTGCCGGGGTCATACTGGCGTCGAAACTGCGCATCGGGCAGGCCTCTGTCGGCCTGGAATTCCTGCTGCCCGCCCTTGTCGGCGCGTTTCTGGGGTCGACCACGATCAAGCCCGGTCGGGTCAACGTCTGGGGCACCATCGTGGGTGTCGCCATTCTGGCCGTGGGCATTTCCGGCATTCAACAATTCGGCGGCTCGTTCTGGGTCGAGCCGCTGTTCAACGGGGTCACCCTGCTGATCGCCATCGGCATCGCAGGGTACGCGCAACGCCGCAAAGGCGCCAAGAAATAGCGCGCAAGCGCGATCATGTTTCGGGAGGAACGACATGAAAAAGAGAGCATTTCTGAATACGGTTCTGGTGGGCGGTGTCATCGCGGGCTTCGGCTTGCCCGCGTTGGCCCAGGTGCCCTTTGACGGCCCCACAAGCGGACCGAGAGCCGCCGAGGGCAAGTCCATCGTGGTGCTGGCGGGCGATCTGAAAAACGGCGGTATCCTGGGGGTCACCACCGGGGTCGAAGAGGCCGCAGGCGTGATCGGCTGGGATGTGCGTGTGCTGGACGGCGGCGGGTCGATCCAGGGGCGCACGGCGGCCATCGGACAGGCCATGGCCCTGCAACCGGACGGGATCATCATCAACGGCTTTGACGCCGTCGAGCAGCAGGCCGCCCTTGAAGGCGTCGTGGCGGCGGGCATTCCGATGGTTGCCTGGCATTCCGGGCCGAAAATCGGCTGTGACGCGCCCGGCGGCATCTTTGCCAGCGTCTCGACAGACGCCATGCAGGTGTCCGAAGTCGCCGCGCAATGGGCGATGGAGGATGGCGGCGACGATGTCGGCGTCGTGATCTTTACCGACAGCACCTATCAGATCGCCATCGACAAGGCGGACCGGATCAAGGAAACCATCGAAGCGATGGGCGGCACCGTGCTGGAATATGTCGACACGCCCATCGCCGACACATCCAGCCGCATGGGGCCGCTGACCACCTCGCTGTTGCAGAAATACGGGGCCAGCTGGACCCACGCGCTGGCGATCAACGACCTTTATTTCGACTTCATGGGTCCGGCCCTTGCCTCGGCCGGGATCAAGGGCGACGGCGCGCCGCTGGCAGGCTCTGCCGGGGACGGATCGGAAGCCGCGTTCCAGCGGATCCGCAGCGCGCAGTATCAGGCCATCACCGTCGCCGAGCCGCTGAACCTGCAAGGCTGGCAACTGGTGGACGAGCTCAATCGCGCCGTTCAGGGCGAGGCATGCTCGGGATATGTCACCTCCCCTGCGCTGGTGACACAGGAAGGCTTGGCCAAGCTGGGCGACAGCAACCAGTTCGACCCGGATTCGCCTTACCGCGCTGCCTACGCGGCAATCTGGGGCAAATAAGGCTTCTCCCGGACTGCCTCGGCGCATCTGCGTCGGGGTGGACCGGGTGAACATGTGACGCCGAGTCGCGGATCGATGCCAAGAGGCAGGAAGGGACAACACCGATGAGCGAACCACTGGTAAAGATGCGCGGCATCACCAAGCGATTTGGCGGGGTCACCGCGCTGTCGAATGTCGATCTGGATGCCCACGCGGGCGAAGTGCTGGCCATCGTCGGCGACAACGGGGCGGGCAAATCGACGCTGATCAAGATTTTGACCGGGGTGTACCAGCCCTCGTCCGGCGAGATGATGCTGGACGGTAAGCCAGTCGCCTTTTCCAACCACGCCGAGGCCATCGAGCAGGGAATCGACGCCGTTTACCAGACCCTTGCGCTGGCCGATCACCTCGATCCGGCGGCCAACATGTTTCTGGGCAACGAGCTGACCCGCACAATCCTCGGCATCACCATCCTGGACAACAAACGCATGCGCGCCGAAACCGAACGTGTGTTGATGGAGCGCCTTGGCGTTACGCTGAAATCGCTGGATGCGCCGACCGAAAGCCTGTCGGGCGGCCAACGTCAGGCCGTCGCCATTGCGCGCGCGGTTTATCACGAGGGCTTGCGCGTGCTGGTCATGGATGAACCCACCGCCGCCCTTGGTCCGCAGGAAACCGCGCGCACGCTGAAACTGATCGAGGCGGTCAGGGCGCAGGGGCTGTGCGTGATCCTGATCAGCCATTCGCTGGATGATGTGTTTCAGGTCGCCGACCGCATTCATGTGCAACGGCGCGGGCAATGCGTGGGTGTCGTCAAAAAGGCCGACAGTACGGTCACGGAAGTGCTTGGCATGATTGTCGGCGCAGAGGAGGCCGCATGATGGCGATGACCGACACCCGCCCCCGCCCGCTGACCGAGCGGCTGGAACCCTATATCGCGATCATCGGCCCCATGGTCATGATCCTCGCCATCCTTATATTCATGGGGATCGTGGAACCGACCCGCTATTTTCGCGCCACCAACCTGAACCTGATCCTGCTGGACGCGGCCCTGTATATGCCGATGGCGATGGCGATGACCTTTGTCATCACCCAGCGCGGCATCGATCTGTCCATCGGGTCGATCGCGGCCCTGTCGGCCATCATCATGGCCTTTCTGATCAAGCAATACGGTGTGTCGGTGCATGTCGCGGTGCCCATCGCGATCGCGCTCGGGGCTGTCATGGGGCTGATCAACGGGCTGATCATCACCCGTTTCAATGTGCCCGACCTGATCGGGACGCTGGCAATGGATCTGGTCTATCGCGGCTTTGCCCTTGTGCTGGCCAAGGGGTTGGTGCTGGCGCGCTTTCCCGACCTGCTGACGGATATGGGACGGGGCCAAATCCCCGGCTTTGTGCCCATCCCGGTACTGATCGGGCTGGCGACGATGATCGGGGGTTATGTGCTGCTGCATCGCACCTATTTCGGGCGCTACTCGGTCGCCATCGGTTCCAATCCAGAGGCCGCAGAGCTGACGGGCATCTCGGTCAACCGCCACAGGGTCTATGCCTATGTGCTGAGCGGAGCCTGCGCGGCACTGGCCGGGGTCATGCTGACGGGCAAGCTGAACGCGATACAGGCGACATCGGCCCCCTATTTCAACCTGCACGTCATTGCGGCGGTTGTTGTCGGCGGCACCTCGCTGTTCGGCGGGCGCGCGGCGATTGTCGGCTCGCTTGCCGGGGTGCTGCTCTTGTCGATGATGATCAATGCGCTGGTGACATTGCGCATCGAATTCTTCTGGCAGTCGGTGGCGTCGGGCGTGGTGATCATCAGTTCGGTCGCCCTCTACACCTGGATGCAGAAAAAGGACCGCGACGGCGCGGGCGGGCTGCTGGCGGGCCTCGCCACGCCCGAGGGCAAGAAAATGCTGCGCTTTTGCGCGGCCCTGATTGGTGTGCTGATCGCGCTTTTGGCGATTGGCCTGCTGACAGCCGGCAACCCCAATCCAAGCGGGTGACCGGCGGCAAAAGCGGGGTGGTCGGGCCGGGGTGCATCCCGGCACCGACCCATCGCCCCGCACTAACGACTAGGGAGGAACGACAATGAACCTATTTACCACAACAGCCCTGCTGGCAAGCCTTGCGGCGACCGGCGCCGTGCTGGCCGACGGGCATCTGCCCTTGCAGGAATTGCCCGGCATCGCCGAACGCGACCACTGGCTGCCAGGCGAAGTCAACGCGCCCGGCAAGCTTGAGGCATTGCAGGCCGTGGTCGGTGGCGAGGCTGTCCCCTTTGCGGGCACCCTCGACGCGCCGATCCAGATCGCGCTGATCTATCCATCCGCCGACACGTCCGATTTCTGGGCGCGCAATTACCTCGCGATGACCAAGCGTCTGGACGAGTTGGGCATCGCCTACGAGACCACCGAATTCGCCAGCCGCCAGATCGAACATTCACTGCAATCGACCTACGCATCCCAGGTCGATCAGGACGCGGACCTGTATGACTATGTGATCTTTGGCCCGTCCGAATTGGCCATTCAGGGCGACAACATCGAAAAGCTGGCCCGGAACGACGGCTTTGCCACCTATGTCTGGGCCTTCCACACGCCGCTGAAATTCCTCGACCCCCAGCCCGCTGCGTGGTTCGATTTCTCCTCTGCGGCCGGGGCGCTGACCATGTGCGAGTACATGCTGGGCCGTCTGGGCAATGACGTCACCATGGCGATGAACCGGGGCATTCCGGGCATCACCGACAACCAGCGTTCGGGTGATTTCAAGACCTGTGTCGAGGAAACGGGCAACTGGACCACGGTCTATGAGCACTATGGCGAGTACCAGACCGAAGGCGGGTTCGAGGGCACGTCGCTGATCATGCAATCCTATCCCGAGGCCACGGTCATCCACAACGCCAACACCGCGATGGCCATGGGCTCGGTCGAGGCGCAGCTGGCCATGGGCAAGGAAAAGGAGATCTTTTCCACCGGCTGGGGCGGTACGGGCCTTGAGCTGGAAGCGATCCGCCGCGGCGAACTGGACGCCACGCCGATGCGTATGGGCGATGACGTCGGTGCCGCCACCGCCGAGGCGATCAAGGCCGATCTGGAAGGGCGCGCGGATGAATTGCCACTGGTCTTTCTTGGCCGCATTACCGTCGCACACGACCAGATGAGCGCGGACGAGATCAACGCGCTGGAACAGGAGGCCTTCCGCTTCTCCGGCGTTGGTGCTCTCGACCGCTAGGGTCAGGACCATGTGACACCCGGTGTGTGCCGTTCGGCACATGGCGCACCGGGTGTCGCCATGTGAGAGGGGCGATGCATCCCGTCCACGAGGAACAAGGCGGTTCCCTTCCAGAGGACGGGCCACTACACCTGTTTTCACGTTTTCCTAACCACCGTGAAACCCAATGCGCCCCCTGTCCGACATCCGCGTTCTTGATCTGACCAACGTGCTGGCGGGGCCGTTCTGCTGCCACCATCTGGCCCATCTCGGGGCCGAAGTGATCAAGGTCGAAGCGGTGGGGCGCGGCGATCTGGCCCGCGAGCTCGGTGCTGATCCGGAACTGAATGCCAGGGGCATGGGCGTGTCCTTTCTGGCGCAGAACGCGGGCAAGAAATCCGTCACGCTCGATCTCAAGTCCCACAAGGGAAAGGCCCTGTTTCTGCGCCTCGTGAAAAGCGCCGACGTGCTGGTGGAAAATTTCCGCCCCGGTGTCATGGCGCGTCTTGGCGTCGATTACACAGTGCTGAAGGAGGCAAATCCGGAGCTTGTCTATTGCGCCATTTCCGGGTTCGGGCAGGATGGCCCATGGGTCCATCGCCCGGCCTATGACCAGATCATTCAAGGCGCTTCGGGCGTCATGTCGATCACCGGTGACGGTGACAGCGCGCCCTTGCGCGTCGGGTATCCGGTGGCCGACACGATGGGCGGCATCACCGCGGCCTTTGCCGTGGCGGCGGCGCTGAATGGCAAGCCGCGCGGCACCTTCATCGACGTCTCGATGCTGGAATCCGTGCTGGTGGCCATGGGCTGGGTGGTTTCGAACTACCTGATCGGCGGGGTCGCACCCGGCGCAAATGGCAATGAAAACGTCACCTCGGCCCCTTCCGGCGCGTTTCAGGCGGCCGACGGGCTGATCAACATCGCCGCCAACAAGGACGAACAATGGGTGCTGCTGAGCGATCATCTGGGCCTGAGCGCCCTGCGGGACCGCCCCGAATACGCCACCCGCGAGATGCGCAAACAGAACCGGCTGGCGCTGAAGTCCGAGCTTGAGGCGGTGCTGTCCACCAAACCCGCGCACGCATGGGCCGAAGAGCTGAACCGCATCGGCGTGCCGTCCGGTGCGGTGCTGAGCGTTCCCGAGGTGCTTGCCATGCCCCAGATCGCGGATCGCGGTTTCCTGCACAGATTTCCGAACGCCCCCGGCGTCGGGCGCGACATCACGGTGGCGACGACCGGCATCAAGCTTGACGGTCAGGCCCTGTCCGTCGACACCCCACCCCCGACCTTGGGCGCGCATAACGATGCGGTCTGGACCGATCTGGGCCTGACCCCCGAGGAACTGGACGCCCTGAAACAGGAAGGTGTGATATGAGCGACGCTGGCAAGGATGTCCCGGACTGGTGGCGCACCGGGATCATCGACATGGCTCCGGGTGAAATCCGCCTGCGCGGCTATCCGATCGAGACGCTGATCGGCCACCTTGGATTTCCCCAGATGATCTGGCTGATGACACGCGGCGCATTGCCCGATGACGGACAGGCCAGGCTGTTCGAGGCCGCGCTTGTCGCGGCGGTTGATCATGGCCCACAGGCCCCTTCCATCGCGGCGGCCCGGATGGCGGTGACCTGCGGTGTGAACCTGAACGGCGCCATGGCCACGGGCGTCAACATGCTGGACGATGTGCATGGCGGGGCCGGGGAACAGGCGGTCGAACTGTATCACCAGATCGACGCGGCAGTGCGCGAGGGCGCGAACCCTGACGATGCCGTGTCCCGGATGATCGACCGCTGGCAGGCCGAGCGCACCCGCTACATCCCCGGTTTCGGCCACCGGTTCCACACGCCCGAAGACCCCCGCGCTCCGCGCCTGCTGGCGCTGGTGGACGAGGCCGCGCGCGCCGGCACCGTCAGTGGCCGCTTTGCCCGGATCGCGCGGGCCGTTCAGACCACGCTCAACACCCGCAAGGGCAAGCCTGTGCCGATGAACATCGACGGCGCCACCGCCATGATCTTTGCCGAGCTTGGTTTTGCGCCCCCCCTCGCACGCGGGCTGTTCTGCCTTTCCCGTTCGGTCGGCATTCTGTCGCATGCCTGGGAACAGATGAACGCAGGCGGGCGCAACAAGGGGCCAACACCCCCGCAATACCGCTGGACGTACGACGGCCCCAACCCCATCGGCGGTCAGGCTCGCCCCCTCGGGCGGGGCACGGCAGAAACAGACTAGCCCCATCCGGAGTCCCGTTCAGGCCTTGTGAGGGCGCGGGACCGTGCGAGTGATCGCATCGGCCGGAACCACGCGATCCCGCAACAAGCCTTGCAACACGGCCCGCGCAATGCACAATCTGGCCAGCAAGACCAAAGCGACCGAGGGCCGCGCGCCATTGCCGGGCGTCGCGATGCCGCAAAATGAATGTCAAAGGATGCGACCATGAAACGCTACAGCCTTCTTTTCGCATCCGCCGCCCTGGCGCTGGTTTGCCTGATCGCCCTGATCTGGTCGGGCTGGATGATTGTTCCGGCCCTCTTCTTTGCGGGTCTGACCGCCCTTGGCCTCTATGACGTCCTGCAGCCCAGCCATTCGATCCTGCGCAACTACCCGATCATGGGGCATCTGCGCTTTCTATTCGAAGGGATCCGGCCCGAAATCCGCCAGTACCTGATGGAAAGCGATCAGGACGAGGAACCGTTCTCGCGCGATGAACGCTCGCTCATTTACCAGCGGGCCAAGGGGGTCGAGGACAAGCGCCCCTTTGGCACCCGGCAGCGGGTCTATGACTCGGGCTATGAATGGATCACCCATTCGGTGGTGCCCCAGCACCTGACCGATCACGATTTTCGGGTGCGCATCGGCGGGCCGGACTGCAAGGTGCCCTATGATGCGTCGATCTACAACATTTCGGCGATGAGTTTCGGATCGCTGTCGGCCAACGCCATTCTCGCCCTGAACACGGGCGCGCAAAAGGGCGGCTTTGCCCACGACACCGGCGAAGGCGGGATCAGCCGCTATCACCGTCAGGGTGGCGGCGATCTGATCTGGGAAATCGGGTCGGGCTATTTCGGCTGTCGCACCCACGAGGGGCGCTTTGACGTCGAAAAATTCGCCAAACAGGCCAGCGACCCGCAGGTCAAGATGATCGAGGTCAAGCTGAGCCAGGGTGCCAAACCCGGCCATGGCGGCGTGTTGCCGGCCTCCAAGATTACCGCTGAAATCGCCGAGGCGCGCGACATTCCCATGGGTCAGGATTGCGTGTCGCCCTCGTCTCACCCCGAGTTTTCGACCCCCATCGAGTTGATGCAGTTCATCGGCAAGCTGCGCGACAACGCGAGCGGCAAGCCGGTCGGGTTCAAGCTGTGCATCGGCCACCGGCGCGAATTCATGTGCATCGTCAAGGCGATGATCGAAACCAAGATCGTGCCGGATTTCATCGTCATTGACGGCAAAGAGGGCGGGACAGGCGCAGCCCCTCTGGAATTTGCCAACCACGTGGGCATGCCACTGGTCGAGGGGCTGACATTTGCCCACAACACCCTGCGCGGCGCCGGCCTGCGCGACCGGATCAAGATCGGCGCGTCCGGCAAGATCGTGTCATCCTTTGACATGGCCAAGATTCTGGCCCTTGGCGCGGATTGGGCCAATTCCGCGCGCGGCTACATGTTTGCGGTCGGCTGCATTCAGGCACAGGCCTGCCACACCAATCACTGCCCCGTGGGCGTGGCCACCCAAGACCCTCTGCGCCAACGCGCGCTGGTCGTGCCGGACAAGGCCGAACGGGTCCATCGCTTTCACAAGAACACGCTCAAGGCGCTGGCCGAAATGACCGGTGCCGCCGGTCTGAGCCATCCCAGCGAATTCCTCCCCCATCACCTCTTGATGCGCGAGGGAGATCGCAACATGGTCACCGGGCAAGAGGTCTACCCCTACCTGCCCGAAGGGTTCCTGCTGCGCGATGAACCGGACAAATACGGATATCTGAAGCGCTGGAACCGCTCCCGCGCCGCAGATTTCGAACCGTTCGACGTGGAATAGCGCCCACGCCCGGGCCATCGCCCCGCGCCCCCGCTCGCGCGATTTTTGTCCGAACTTGCCCCTGCCCCGTCGGATTTGCCATGGCATGCCGCGCCCGCTTGGGTTTTGGTGATACCGGACCACCCCGGACAGGAGCCACCCCATGCACTTTGGCCTCAGCGACGAACAAGAGATGATCGTGTCGACCGTGCGCAGTTTTGTCGAACGCGAAATCTATCCCCACGAGGCGGGCGTCGAGCGCACCGGCCACGTGCCGCACGAACTGGGTGAGGAGATCAAGGCCAAGGTGATCGCGCTTGGCTTTTATGCCTGCAACTTTCCCGAAGAGGTCGGAGGCGCGGGCCTCGGCCATCTGGATTTCACGCTGGTCGAGCGCGAGTTGGGCCGCGGGTCCATGGCGTTGACCCATTTTTTCGGTCGCCCGCAAAACATCCTGATGGCCTGCAACCCCGAACAGCGCGAACGCTATCTGTTGCCTGCGGTACGCGGTGAGCGGATGGATGCGCTGGCCATGACCGAGCCGGATGCCGGATCGGACGTGCGCGGCATGAAATGCAGCGCCGTGCGGTCGGGTGGCGACTGGGTGGTGAACGGATCGAAACACTTTATCTCGGGGGCGGAGCATGCGGATTTCTTCATCGTCTTCGTGGCCACCGGCGTGGACGAGACCGACAAGGGCCCCAAGAAACGCATCACCACCTTTCTGGTGGATCGCGGCACGCCGGGTTTCGAAGTGCGCGAAGGCTACAATTCGGTCAGCCACAAGGGCTACAAGAACTGCATTCTGGATTTCGATGACTGCCGCCTGTCCGATGCCCAGGTGCTGGGCGAGGTCGATGGCGGTTTTGCCGTCATGAACGAATGGCTTTATGCCACGCGGCTGACTGTCGCCGCCTTTTCCGTGGGTCGCGCGCGGCGCTGTTTCGACTATGCCCTCAGCTACGCCGCCGAGCGCAGGCAATTCGGCCAACCCATCGGCAAGTTCCAGGGGGCCGGTTTCCAGATCGCAGACATGATCCTCGAAATCGAAGCCGCC
>CAZITF010000050.1:0-14173 GCA_964542095.1 uncultured Rhodobacterales bacterium | reverse complement strand
CGTTGCGATCACACAGCTCATAGACCCGCTGGATGTGTTCCCAACGCACCCGATCCGCGCTCATCGGGTTCTCGGGGGGCGGCGGCAGATCGTCGCCCTTGGCCAGCAGCGCGTTGGTGATGTCGGTGGCATCCGCAGGCTTTGACAGATAGTCCGTCGCGCCGATTTTCACCGCCGCCACGGCGGTGGCAATCGCACCATAGCCGGTCAGAACCACGACGCGGGCATCCGGGCGCTTGTCGCGCAACACCTCGACAACATCCAGCCCATTGCCATCCTCAAGCCGCAGATCGACAACCGCATAGGCCGGTGGGCGGGCCATCGCAATCGCCTTGCCCCCGGCAACACTGTCCGCCGTTTCGATCTCGAATCCGCGTTTCTCCATCGCCTTGGCCAGGCGGCGCAGAAAGGGTTCGTCGTCATCAACCAGCAAGAGGGTCTTGTCAGTGCCAAGTTCAGGCAGTGCGGCATCGGCCATGTGGTGCTCCAGTTCCCGTATTTCGACCTAATAGGCTGCGGTTAGATATGGAGCGCTGGGCGGCTGGGGTCAAATTTTTCCGCCTTTTCAGACGTTTTCGATGAAACACGCCACGCTGTCGGCAATCGCTTCCGGCGATGCGTCCCTGCGATAAAACTCAACAAATCCAGCCTCCGGCAGGACCAGGTAGGTAAATGTGGAATGATCGACCAGATAAAACTCGTCCGAGGTGTCGTGCAGCTTGTAATAGGTGCGATAGGCCTCCGATGCGGCCTTGATCTGTTCCGGCGATCCCGTCAGCCCGATCATCTTTTCATGCAAATTGAGGGCGAAATCGCCGACCATCTCCTGCGTGTCCCGCGCAGGATCGACGGTGATAAAGATCGGCGTGACAGACATGCCCCGCTCGGCCAGCAAATCGACCGCCTCGGCGTTGCGGGCGGAATCCAGCGGGCAGACATCGGGACAGAAGGTGTAACCGAAATAGATCAGGCTCGGCTCGGTAATCACGTCCTTGTCGGTGACGGTCACTCCTTCGGCACTGACCAGTTCGAAGGGCCCGCCGATCTCGTTGCCGTCGCCGGCGATCCGCGTGGCCGAACACTGGGCAATTCCGTCACCGCCACCCCTTTGGCTAATCCACCACGCACCGGCAAGAAATGCGGCGGCGACAAGGGCGGCGATGGGTGCGATGATACGGGTCATGGAGATCCTCGGGGCGAACGTGTTGATGTCTTTGCTATCAACCTTACACTGCAGTGCAACCAACGAAGTAGTGACATTATGGCACAATCGGAATTCGGTCTTGTGGCAGGGCAGCAGCGGTCCAACTGGATAAGACTGCGGACCATGATCCTGCTGCGCTGGGTGGCAATTGTCGGTCAGCTTGTCGCACTGACGGTGGCGCAGCGGATGTTCGGGCTGCAACTGGAAATCGGCTTGAGTTATCTGGCGGTTGGCATATCGGTGGTCGGCAATCTGGTCGCCATTTTCGTCTTTCCCGAAAACAAGCGTCTGGCCGAATCCGAGAACCTGCTGATGGTCCTGTTCGACCTGTTGCAGCTTGGCTTTCTGCTTGCCCTGACCGGCGGGCTGAACAACCCGTTTGCCCTGTTGTTGCTGGGGCCGGTGACGATCTCGTCGGCTGTTCTGACGACGCGCTCGACCATCCTTGTCGGGGCGACCGCCATCATCATCGTGACACTGTTGTCGGAATTTTACCTGCCCCTGCGCACGCAGGACGGTGCCGTGCTCAGCATCCCGGACCTGTTCGTGTTCGGCAACTGGATCGCGCTGGTGATCGCCGTGTGTTTCATCGGGCTGTATTCCCGCCGTGTAACGCTAGAGATTCACGCCATGTCCGATGCGCTGTCGGCCACGCAGCTTGCCCTGTCGCGCGAACAGAAGCTGACCGATCTGGGCGGCGTGGTCGCGGCGGCGGCGCATGAACTGGGCACACCTCTTGCCACGATCAAGCTGGCGAGCGGCGAGTTGATGGAGGAATTGGCCGATCAGCCGGAACTGCGCCAGGACGCCGCCCTGATCCGGGAGCAGGCGGACCGATGCCGCGACATTCTGCGCGACATGGGCCGCGCCGGAAAGGATGACCTGCACCTGCGCCAGGCCCCCCTCATGGCCGTGGTTCAGGAGGCCGCCGAGCCGCATACCAACCGTGGAAAACTGGTCAGATACACCCACGACCCGGATGCGGGTGTCGAGATGGACCAACCCGCAATCCTGCGCAAACCCGAGATCATTCACGGCCTGCGCAACCTCGTTCAGAACGCCGTCGACTTTGCCCACTCGACTGTATGGATCGAGGCGCACTGGACGGATGACAGGATCACCCTGCGGATCATGGATGATGGCCGTGGCTTTCCCCCGCAGGTGCTGGGGCGGATCGGCGACCCGTTTGTGCGCTGGCGCAAGACAGGCGCGGCGCGCGTGCGTCGCCCGGAATACGAGGGCATGGGCCTCGGGCTGTTTATCGCAAAGACCCTTCTGGAACGATCCGGTGCCGAATTGACCTTTGCCAACGGATCCGACCCCTATGCCAATCCGCCGGTGAACGGTCAGTACACGGGGGCCATCGTCGCCGTCGTCTGGCCACGGCACAAGATTGACGCGCGCAGCGGTGAAAACGCCGTGCCACAAGGCCAGAATGAAAAAATACAGGCGTAGCAAACGTTCGACACCACAGAGTTAACCGGGTGTTAACCTTAGTGAAGCATCAGTAAAGCCTCGCGGTTGAAAGGTGGCCAAGCGTGCCTGTTGTCGAGATCATTGTTGCGTTTGCCAGTGCGGCCATCGCTGTTTTTGCAGGGCTTGCCTTTTTGGGAGCACGCCGAACGTCACCGTTCGACATGGCGCAACCCCGACCACAGGGCATGCATTTCCTGTTTTGCGACCTTGATCTGGAACATGCCACCGAACAGGCCCGCGCGGTCTTGTTCAAGGAAACCGGCGAAACCGATTGGCACGCCCTGCGCGCTGCCCTGACGGCCCGCTTTCCCGGCTTGCCTGATGCTGACGCCCTGCGCACCATGGATTCCCTGACACTTCATTCCGCTGCGCTGGATGATACCGCAATCCTGCATCTGGATCGGGAACAGGAAATGACCCGCGTGGTCATCAGGGATGAATGCGCCACCGATGCCTCCACGATGCACGAGATCAAGTCCATCGAGGCCGAACTTGGCGCCCTCAGACTTGCGGCCTCCGCGTCCCCCTATCCGATCTGGTTGGCGGGCGCGGATGACAAGATGCTGTGGCACAACACCGCCTATGCCACCCTCGCGGACGCGGCGCGCCCCGAACAGGACGAGGTGGACGGGCCGCTGTTCGATCTGGATCAGGAGGCGATGGACGAAAAGAAAACGGTGCGCGTCCCGGTCAAGATCGCGCGGACGGGGGTGACCGAATGGTACAACGTGACGGCCACGCGCGTGGCCGACAGTATCATCTACCATGCTGTCGACATCAACGCCGTGATCGAGGCCGAAGTGGCCCAGCGCAACTTTGTCCAGACCCTCGCCAAGACCTTTGCGCATCTTTCCATCGGACTCGCCATTTTCGATCGCAACGGCCAGTTGGCCCTGTTCAATCCCGCAATGGTCGATCTGACCTCATTGCCGGTCGAGTTCCTGAGCGGACGGCCCAACCTCCTGGCCTTTTTCGACCGGCTGCGCGACAACCGGGTGATGCCCGAACCCAAGAATTACAGCTCTTGGCGGCAGGAGATTTCCGACATGATCGCGGCGGCGACCCATGCCAGCTATCAGGAAACCTGGACCCTCGACACCGGCCACACCTATCGCGTCAGTGGCCGGCCCCATCCGGACGGCGCCGTCGCCTTTCTGATCGAGGATATCACCGCCGAAATCTCGCTGACCCGCAATTTCAGGGCGGAACTGGAACTGGGTCAGTCGCTTATGGACACGTTCGAGGATGCGCTGGCCGTGTTTTCCTCGGCGGGCGTACTGTCGTTCTGCAACATCGCCTTCCGCGAGATGTGGAAGATGGACCCGGATTGCAGCTTTGCCGATGTCACGATTGTCGATTCAATCAAGGAATGGCAGATGCAGACCGCCCCGAATCCCGCGTGGGGGGACATTCGCGAATTCGTCATGAAATTGGGCGAACGCGCCCCGTGGGAGGCCGACATCATACACCATACGGACGGCCCGTTCACCGTGCGCCTGTCGCCTATCGCGTCCGGCGCCACGGTGATCCGCTTTGTCGAAAAGACGCCCCTGCCCACGCCCACATCCCGCTCCAAGGCCTAGGTCATTCTGCTTGCAGCGGCGGGGGATGCAGATAGTTTGGCGGCATGAGCACATGCCCGCTGATCCTTCACTGGCCTGACCCCGATGCGACAGCCCGGTGCGCCGTGGCGCTTGGCCATAGCTTGCGACCCGGCGACGTGATCCTGCTGGGCGGACAGGTGGGGGCAGGCAAGACCCATTTCGCCCGTGCGCTGATACAATCCCTGCTGATCACCCCCGAAGACGTCCCATCCCCCACCTTCACGCTGGTGCAGACCTATGACACGCAATCCGGTCCGCTGTGGCACGCCGATCTCTATCGCGTATCGGTCGACAGCGAGGTGGATGAACTGGGGCTGCTCGACGCGTTCGAAGAGGCGATATGCCTGATCGAATGGCCTGATCGAATGGGGTCTTTGACGCCCAAGGACGCGCTGAGCATCGAGATTGCCCCGGAAGGCGAAGGACGTATCGCCCGGATCACCTGGTCCGATTCCAAATGGCAGGCGCGGCTTGCAGGTGTGGTGCAACATGCCTGAACGCGCCGCAACAATTTCCACCTTTCTCGAACGGGCCGGTTGGGGCGGTATCATGCGCACGCTGGTCGCGGGCGATGCCTCGAACCGTCGCTATGAAAGGTTGTCGCGATCCGCGCAGAACACCGTGATCCTGATGGATGCGCCAGCGGAAAAGGGCGAAGACGTGCGGCCCTTTGTGGCGATCACCAACCACCTGCGCAGCGTCGGTCTTTCCGCGCCCGAGATCATCGCGGAAGACCCCGAAAACGGCTTGCTGCTGATCGAAGACCTTGGCGACGATCTGTTTGCCCGCGTGATGGCAGCGGATGCGGCGCTGGAAGTGCCGCTGTATCAGGCGAGTGTCGACGTGTTGCTGCAGTTGCACCGATCCGAGGCCCCCGACCTGCCGCGCTATGACGCCGACGCGATGACGGACAAGGCGGCGCTGGCCTTTGACTGGTACCGGCGCGGTGCGTTGGGCGCGGTCGATGCGGGCGAAAGGACGGCGTTCGCGACCACGTTCCACGCCCGTCTCGCGACCCTCGATTCGGTCCCCCCGGTGCTGATCCAGCGCGACTATCACGCCGAAAACCTGCTCTGGCTGCCTGACCGGGACGGTGTGCGGCGGGTCGGCCTGCTCGACTATCAGGACGCGATGCTGGGTCACCCCGCATATGATCTGATGTCGATTGCGCAGGACGCGCGGCGCGATGTCAGTGCGGCGACGGCGGACATGATGATCAAACGCTATGTCGACGCCTCCGGTCTGGAAACCGACGGGTTTTCATCCGCCTTTGCGCTCTTGGGCGTTCAGCGAAACCTGCGCATTCTCGGCGTGTTCGCCCGCCTGTCCATGCACTATGGCAAGCCGCATTATGTCGACCTGATCCCGCGGGTCTGGGGGCACATCCAGACCAACCTGGCCCATCCCGCACTGGCCACTATCAAACCGCTCATCGACGCGACCCTGCCTGCGCCGACACCGACACTCTTGCAAAAGATCAAAGATCAATGCGCCACGATCCCGTCCCCCTGATGCTGTTCGCCGCCGGGTTCGGAACACGGATGCAACAGCTGACAGCGCACCAGCCCAAACCGCTGATCCGCGTGGCCGGGCAGGCGCTGATCGACCACGCGCTTGCCCTGGCCCATGATGCGGGCGCGGATCCGGTTGTCGTCAACCTGCACTATCTGCCGGACATGCTGGAACAGCATCTTGCGGGGATGGCGGTGCGCACGGTCCGAGAAGAACCGCAGATACTCGAAACCGGTGGCGGATTGCGCAACGCCTTGCCGCAGCTGGGCGCGGACCCGGTGCTGACGCTGAATTCCGACGCCGTGTGGTCGGGGCCGAACCCGCTGAAACTGCTGGTCGAGGCCTGGGACCCGTCGATCATGGACGCGCTGCTGATCTGCGTGCCCCTGAACCGGGCTCATGGCCGCGCAGGCAAGGCGGATTTCGGCATCGACACCGCCGGCCGTCTGCATCGCGGGGGCGATACCGTCTATGGCGGGGCGCAGATACTGAAGACCGAATTGCTCGAAACAGTCTCTGACAAGGCGTTTTCACTGAATGTGGTGTGGAACATGATGGCGGATCGACAACGCCTGTTCGGCCTCGAATATCCCGGCCACTGGTGTGATGTCGGCCATCCGGATGGCATTGCCGAAGCCGAGGCGATGCTGGGCCGCCGTGATGTTTGAACCGACCACATCACCCCGCGTGTTCGGATGCGCCCTGGGCGTGGATTTTCCCGCCGCAGTAATCCGGGGGCTCGAACAACGATTGCATGATGTTCCGCCAGAAGGCTGGGCACGGGTCACGCTTCTGGTCAACACAAGGCGCATGGCGCGTCGCTTGCGCGACCTGTTCGACGCCGGACCCGCCCGCCTGTTGCCGCGCATCCGTATGATCACCGATCTGGATGACCTGTTGCCTGCGGGGCCGATGCCCGAACCGGCGACGGCCCTGCGGCGCCGCTTGCAACTGGTGGCGTTGACCAACAAACTGATCGAACAGCAGACCGGGTTCGCGCCGGACACCGCCGGGTTCGACATGGCGGACAGCCTGGCCACGCTGATGGACGAAATGCAGGGCGAGGGCGTGCGCGCCGCGGACATCGCGGCATTGGATGTGTCTGACCAGTCCGGACACTGGGCGCGCGCACAACAGTTCATCGCCATCGCGCAATCCTATATCGACGCATCCGGCGATGCCCCGGACGCCGAAGGGCGACAGCGCGAAGCGGTCCTGCGTCTGGCGTCACACTGGGCCGAAACTCCTGTAACAGAGCCTGTTCTGGTCGTTGGCTCCACCGGATCACGGGGCACGACGCAACTGTTGATGCAGGCCGTCGCCGCGTTGCCGCAAGGGGCCGTCATCCTGCCCGGATTCGATTTCGATATGTCCCATGTCTGGCATCAGATGAAAGAGGACAAGACAGGCGAGGATCATCCGCAATTCCGGTTTCTGAAATTCGCCCATGCCCTCGGGATCGACCCCGCGCGTATCCCACAGTGGTCAGATGACGTCGCCCCGACCGTCGCCCGGAACCGCCTGGTTTCGCTGGCGCTGCGACCGGCCCCGGTGACCGATGCCTGGCGCATCGAGGGGCCACAGCTTTCCGATCTTGAACACGCAACAGCCCCCATCACACTGATCGAGGCTGATACCCCGCGAGCGGAGGCCATCGCCATCGCCATGCGGCTGCGCGCGGCCGCCGAAACCGGCCAGCGCGCCGCCCTGATAACGCCGGACCGGATGCTGACGCGGCAGGTGACGGCGGCCCTCGACCGTTGGGACATCCTGCCCGATGACAGTGCCGGAACGCCATTGCATCTGTCGCCACCCGGCAGGTTCCTGCGCCATGTGGCCAGCCTTTTTGACAAGCCACTGGATGCCGAGGCGCTGCTGACCCTGCTCAAACATCCGCTCACCCATTCGGGTCATATGCGGAACGAACACGTGCTCAAGACGCAGAAACTGGAACTGCGCATGCGCAAACTGGGTCTGCCCTATCCCGACAAAACCGGCCTGCTGCGCTGCGCCGGCCTTGCAGACAAGAATGACGTTGACGGGATGGCGCGTTGGGCAACCTGGGTGGCCGATTTGACATGCGCCCAACAGGTGCCGGGGAAATTGATGCTTTCTGACTGGGTCAGGCGACACATCGCGCTGGCAGAATCCATTGCGAACGGTCCCGAAGGCAGCGATGCGGGGGGGTTGTGGCTGAAGAAAGCCGGGCAGGAGGCCCGCAAGACCATGGACGCCGTCCGGAACGAGGCGACATTCGGTGTTGAATTGACTGCGGCGGATTACGCGAACCTGATCGGCGGCATCCTCAGTCAGGGCGAAGTGCGAGACCGGGACTCGCCGCACCCGTTGATCATGATCTGGGGCACGCTCGAGGCGCGGGTTCAAGGCGCCGATCTGGTGATTTTGGCGGGATTGAATGACGGCACATGGCCCGAAGCGCCCAAACCCGACCCGTGGCTCAACCGGAAAATGCGTCTCGATGCAGGGCTTTTGCTGCCTGAACGCCGGATCGGCCTGTCGGCCCATGACTTTCAGCAAGCCATCGCCGCACCCGAAGTGTGGCTGACCCGGTCTATCCGTTCAGACGATGCCGAGACCGTACCGTCGCGCTGGATCAACCGGCTGAAAAACCTCTGTGCCGGACTGGCGGCGCAAGAGGGGCCCAATGTCTGGAAAGGGATGCGAGACCGGGGATCGGTCTGGCTGGACCGTGCCCGCCAGCTGGACGCCGCGCCCGAAGTCGAAAGGGCCAGACGCCCCGCGCCCTGCCCGCCTGTGTCCGCCCGCCCGCGCCGCCTGACCGTGACCGAAATACAGACCCTGATCCGCGACCCTTACGCCATTTACGCCAAACACTGCCTGCGACTGCGTGCGCTCAATCCGCTGGTGCAAACCCCGGACGCCCTGTTGCGCGGGATCCTGTCGCACGACGTGATGGAGAGTTTCGTAAGGGCGACGTTGCGCGATCCGGATGCCCTGACAGTTGATGCATTGCTGGATCATGCACAGCAGGTCCTGCACACCGAAGTGCCCTGGCCCGCCGCGCGCGCGCTGTGGCTCGCCCGGTTCGAGCGGGCGGCGTCGTGGATCGTCGAAACCGAAACACACCGGCAGTCCATCGCGACGCCCAGCCTGTTCGAAGAGGACGCAAAAGGCCGTCTGCTCCTCCCTTCCGTGGCAACAACGCTCGAAGGGCGCGCCGACCGTATCGACATCGATCCGGCAGGTGACGTCATTCTTTATGACTACAAGTCAGGCGCGCCGCCCAGCAAGGACAAGCAAAAGCATTTCGACAAACAACTTCTGATCGAGGCCGCAATGGTCGAGGAAGGCGCATTCGAAAAACTGGGGCCGCGCAGCGTCAGAGCGGCGCAATTTATCGGATTAGGCTCGAATTCCAGGATCGAGGATGCACCCATCGACGAAGAACCGGGCGGCAAGATCCTTGCCGAACTGGTCAGCCTGCTGTCCGCCTATCTCGAAGGCGACAAGGGCTATGCCTCGCGCCGGGCGATGGAAAAGGACGCGGACGCACGCGATTACGATCAGCTTGCGCGCTTTGGCGAATGGGATGTATCCGCCGACGCGCATCCCGAGGTGCTGACATGACCCCGATGAACGAGGCGACGCGCCGCCAGCACAGCGCGGCGGAACCGATGGCGTCCACGTGGCTGTCTGCCAATGCGGGATCCGGCAAGACCCGCGTGCTGACCGATCGCGTGGCGCGCCTGTTGCTCGAAGAAGTCGAACCGCAGCACATCCTGTGCCTGACCTATACCAAGGCCGCCGCCTCGGAAATGCAGAACCGGCTGTTTCAGCGGCTTGGGGCCTGGGCGATGCTGGACGATGCGGAGTTGCGCGCCGCGCTGGCGGAACTGGGCCTCGACCGCGCGCCCCAAGCGGACGACTTGCGGCGGGCCCGCACCCTTTTTGCCCGCGCCATCGAGACACCCGGTGGGTTGAAAATCCAGACCATCCATTCGTTTTGTGCGTCTCTGTTACGGCGTTTTCCACTGGAATCGGGGGTAAGCCCGCAATTTACCGAGATCGAGGACCGTGCCGCCGACTTGCTGCGCGCGGAACTGGTTGACCAGATGGCCGAAGGGCCGGATGCGGATCGCCTTGTCGCGCTGGCCCGCCACTATGCGGGCGAGGATTTCCTGAAACTGACGAGGACGATAGTCGCCATGTCGGGTGACTTTTCCGACCTCACTCTCGGCGACGCGCTTGAGCTTTTTGACCAGCCACGTTCCTTGTCCCGCGCCACGATAGAAGCGTCCGTGACCCGTGCCGAAGACCTGGAATTGCTCGCCGAACTGATCCCGATCCTGCTGCGCCAGGGAAAGCAGGACAGCGGTATCGGCCAGACGTTGCAGGCCGTGCAGGGCAATGACGCGCTGACCCACCTGAGCAGTGCATTCCTGACGCAGGCCGGAACACCCAGGGCACGGTTTCCGACCAGGGCCACCGCGACCGAGGCCGCGCATCTGATGCCCCGGTTGGAGGATTTGATCGAACGGGTCGCAGCCGCGCATCAGGCGATGCTGGCCATCGATGCCGCCGAACGTGCGGTCATTCTGCATCAGTTCGCGCGGCGCTTTGCGGATCTTTACACGATGGCCAAGCAACGGCGCGGATGGCTCGATTTTGATGACCTGATCCAGAAGGCGCGCCAGTTGCTCAGCGATGATCGCGTGGCGGCCTGGGTGCTTTATCGACTGGACGGCGGTATCGACCACATTCTGGTGGATGAGGCCCAGGACACCAGCCCCGCGCAATGGGATGTCATCCGTCGTCTGGCCGAGGAGTTTTCGAGCGGCGAAGGCGCCCGCGCGGACGTGACGCGCACGATCTTTGTGGTCGGTGACAAGAAACAGTCGATCTATTCCTTTCAGGGTGCAGACCCCCGCGAGTTCGATCGGATGCAGCGGGAGTTCGCCACCAGACTGGGCGAGTCGGGTCAGACGTTGCGCGATTCGACCCTTGATCACTCCTTCCGGTCGTCGCCTGCCATCCTGCGATTGGTGGACGAAGTGTTCCGGGGCGCAGGGTCAGCCGGGTTCGACCGTGGCCAGCACATCGCGTTTGACATGGACCTGCCGGGTCGGGTGGACCTGTGGCCGCCGGTGCCCAAGCCGGAACAGGAACCTGACCAGGATTGGTTCGACCCGCTGGACCGGCGCAGCCCGGAACATCAGTACCGCATTCTGGCGCGCCAGATCGCTGGCCAGATCAAGACGATGATCGAGAGCGAGTTGCGCATACCTGACAAAGAGGGGCCGCGCGCTGTGCAACCGCGCGACTTTCTGATCCTTGTGCAGAGGCGCGGCGGTATTTTTCCCGACATCATCCGCGCCTGCAAAGAGGCCGGGTTGCCGATTGCCGGGGCCGATCGCCTCAAGGTAGGGGCCGAAATCGCGGTGCGCGACCTGGGTGCGCTGCTGTCTTTCCTCGCAACGCCAGAGGACAGCCTGTCCCTTGCCACGGCCTTGCGCTCACCGTTGTTTGACTGGTCAGAGCAGGATCTGTTCACGCTGGCGCATCACCGAAACGACGAATACCTCTGGTCTGACCTGCGGAAAAAGCAGGCCAAATATCCTGAAACAGTCTCTGTTCTGTTTGATCTGCGCGACAATGTCGATTTCCTGCGTCCCTACGATCTGATCGAGCGGATGTTGACCCGGCACGGCGGGCGCAAGCGTATGCTGGCCCGGTTGGGGTCAGAGGCCGAGGACGGGATCAACGCACTGTTGTCTCAGGCGCTTGCCTATGAACGGGCGTCGGTTCCCAGTTTGACCGGGTTTCTGGCGTGGATGGAAACCGACGAGTTGGAAATCAAACGCCAGATCGACTCTGCCTCCAACCAGATCCGTGTGATGACGGTGCATGGCTCCAAGGGGTTGGAATCGCCCATCGTGATCCTGCCCGAATGCGGCAAGCGCGATGTCGTGATCCGGGATGAGATCATTTCAATGAAGGGCGTTCCGGTGTGGAAAATGCCCGGCACCGCCCAGCCCGAACAGATGGCGGAGCGGATCGACGAGATGAAAGCCGCCCAGCGCGAGGAATCGCTGCGGCTGTTGTATGTGGCTCTGACACGGGCGGAAAAGTGGTTGATCGTCGCGGCGTCAGGCGATTTGCACAAGGACGGCGATGACTGGCACCAGCGGATCGAAGCCGGGATGCGGGCAAGCGGCGCCTTCGATCTGGACACGCCCGTGGGTCCGGGATTGCGGATGGAACACGGATCCTGGGATTTTCCGGACGATGCCTCTGATCCGCCGCAAGATGATGCCCCAAGCCCGCTTCCCGCTTTCTATTCCACAGCGGCCCCCCCGGCGACCACGCTGCGCCAAACCCTGTCCCCCTCCGATCTGGGCGGAGCCAAGGCATTGCCCGGCGACGGTCTGGATGAGGAGACGGCCAAGGCCTACGGCACCTGGGTTCATCACTTGCTCGAAACCGGTGCCCGCCACGGCTCCACGCCGCCGCCGGAATTGAACGTAATGCAGCAGGACGAAGGACGGCGCGAGGCCGAAGCGGTTCTGAACGACTCCCGCCTCGCCGAAATCTTTGCCCCGACGACGCTGGCCGAAGTGGCGATTACCGCACCGCTGGGCGAGGACCGCCTGCACGGCACCATCGACCGTCTGGTCGTGACGCCCGATCAGGTTCACATCATCGATTTCAAGAGCAACCGGATGGTCCCGCAGACCCCCGGTGACTGCCCGGACGGCATCCTGCGCCAGATGGGTGCCTATGCCGGGGCCATCGCGGAGATTTATCCCGGCCGCGCCCTGAAATTGAGCATCTTGTGGACCCGGACGGGGAATCTCATGGCCTTGCCGCACGATATGGTGATGAATGCCGTGGAACGCACGCCATATCTTGACGATGGCAGGGGGGATACATAGGTTGCCGGCCTACGCGTGATCCATGCAGGAGAGATAGAATGGCAACTGTAGCCGTAACCGACGCAACATTTGATGCCGAAGTCAAAAATTCCGATGTCCCCGTTGTCGTGGATTTCTGGGCCGAGTGGTGCGGCCCCTGTAAACAGATCGGCCCGGCCCTCGAAGAGTTGTCGACCGAGATGGAAGGCAAGGTCAAAATCGTAAAGGTCGATGTGGATTCAAACCCGAATTCACCGGCCCAGATGGGCGTGCGCGGCATTCCTGCGCTGTTCATCTTCAAGGATGGTCAGGTCGTGTCGAACATGGCGGGCGCCAAGCCCAAGGCCGCTCTTCAAAGCTGGATCGAAGCGTCGATCTGAGCCTGCGCACGCATGAAAAATTCGAAACGGCCTCCTGTCATCAGGAGGTCGTTTTTCATTTCAGATCAAAACCTGTGCGGATCGGCGCGGCGATCCTGACCGCTTGCCGCCAACTGCGCCCCGTCGGATTGTCGCGACCCACCAAATGGACGCCGTCAGGGAATGAATCCTTCGTTGCGTCAGACAGCAGCCCGCCTGCTGTAGGGCTCCCAATCGGTTGAAAGATGCACCATTGCCCATCAACAGCCGCGCGATGCCAAACCCGACCGGCACGGATCCGCGCCCATCTTTTTCATTCACACGCTCAACCACATTGCCTGCACGGATTGAAGCTGTCGCGGATAGGTCGCATATAGGCCCGAACAGGCAAGGAGACGCGACATGGCCAATTCAGACTTTCCCGGCTGGCATGGCACCACGATCATCGGCGTGAAAAAAGGCGGGGAGGTCGTGATCGCGGGCGACGGGCAGGTGTCGCTGGGCCAGACCGTGATCAAGGGCACCGCGCGCAAGGTGCGCAGGCTCAGCCCTGGCGGATTTGATGTCGTGGCCGGATTTGCCGGATCGACCGCCGATGCGTTCACCCTGCTCGAACGGCTGGAGGCCAAGCTTGAGGCGACACCGGGCCAACTGGCCCGTGCCAGTGTCGAACTGGCCAAGGACTGGCGCACCGACAAGTACCTGCAAAAACTCGAGGCGATGCTGATCGTCACCGATGGCACCGATATGCTGGTGATCACCGGGGCAGGCGACGTGCTGGAGCCCGAACATGACGTAGCCGCCATCGGGTCGGGGGGCAACTATGCCCTGGCAGCGGCGCGCGGTCTGATCGACAGCGATCGCGATGCCGAAACCGTGGCACGGGATGCGATGGCGATTGCGGCCGATATCTGTGTCTACACCAACGGAAACCTGACCGTCGAGACGATCAAAGGAACGCCCGAATGACTGACCTGACCCCACGCGAAATCGTCTCCGAGCTGGATCGGTTCATCATCGGGCAGGCGGACGCCAAACGCGCGGTGGCCGTCGCCCTGCGTAACCGCTGGCGGCGCAAGCAACTGGGCGACGATCTGCGCGACGAGGTCTATCCCAAGAACATCC
>CAZITF010000049.1:0-14499 GCA_964542095.1 uncultured Rhodobacterales bacterium | reverse complement strand
CTGCTGGTGGGCCGCCATCGTCATCGCCAGACCGGCCTTTTGTCCAACATCGTGTTCTCGCCCAAGGCCTACCGCGAAGAAGTGCGCCACCGCGAGGCTGTCGAAGAGGTCATCGATTTCCTGAACCTCCAGGCCTATCGCGACAAGATGATCGGCGGTCTGCCCTACGGCGTACGCAAGGTGGTCGAATTGGGTCGCGCGCTGGCGTCCGAACCCAGGCTGCTGTTGCTGGATGAACCCGCCTCGGGCCTGTCGGTCGAGGAAACGCAGGACATGGCCTTCTGGATCGAGGATATCCAGACGCAGATGGGCATTTCGGTGATGATGGTCGAACATGATATGGGGCTGGTGTCGGCGGTATCGAACCGCGTCATGGCCCTGTCGGACGGCAAGGAACTGGCCACCGGCACAGCGGCGGAGGTGCAGTCGCACCCGGCCGTGATCGAGGCCTATCTGGGCACGGGCGAGATTTCCAAGACGGGGACATCGCGCGCATGAGCACGGCATCCGACATCGTTTTGCAGATCGACAATCTGGAAAGCTACTATGGCCCGATCATGGCTATTCGCGGCGTCAGCCTGACGGTGCGCCGCGGGCAGATCGTCACCGTGCTGGGCGCCAACGGGGCGGGCAAGACGACGCTGCTCAAGACGATTTCCGGCGTGATGGACCCCGAAAAGGGGACCGTGCGAATGGAAGGGGCGGAAATCCAGTCGCTGGACCCTGACGCCATCGTGCGGCGCGGTATCGTGCATGTGCCCGAAGGGCGCGAGATTTTTCCGCTGATGAGCGTGGCCGAGAATATCGCGATGGGGGCCTATACGCGCGATGATCGCGGTGGCATCGCAGCGGATGAGGACATGGTCTATTCCTATTTCCCGATCCTCAAGGAGGGGCGCGCCCAGCGCGCGGGCACCTTGTCGGGCGGGCAACAGCAGATGCTGGCCATTGGCCGCGGGCTGATGTCGAAACCCAGGCTGATGCTGCTGGATGAACCGAGCCTTGGCCTGTCGCCGTTGCTGACCCACGAGATTTTCGAAATCATCGTGCGCCTCAACGCAGAACAGAAGGTCACGATGATGCTGGTCGAACAGAACGCCAAAGTGGCACTGGAGGCCGCGGACTATGGCTATGTGATGGAGTTGGGGCGTATCGTGATGGACGACCGCGCCGAGGTGCTGGCAGCTTCCAAGGACATCCAGGAATTCTATCTCGGGGTCAGCCAGGACGAAAACCAGCGCGGGCAACGCCGCTGGAAACAGCGCAAGACGTGGCGATAGGGGCTGATCATGGCAGATACTCTCCCCCCTCAGGAAAACGTAAACGGGTTGATGATCAACGCGGACCTGTCAAAGGGACCGTTCCTGATCGACGGGCAGGACACCACGCCCAAACTGTTTCGCAAGCGGTGTCAGGCTTTGGGCGCGCGCACCGCGTTACGCGAAAAGACATTCGGCATCTGGCGGTCCTTTTCGTGGCAGGACTATTTTGCGCAGGCCGGGAATCTCGGCCTGGGTCTCGTCTCGCTGGGCCTGAAACGCGGCGAGGTGGTGTCGATCCTGTCCGAAGACTGCAAGGAATGGATGTATACCGACATGGGCGTGCAATGCGTCGGCGGCATCTGCTCGGGGGTCTACACCACCGACAGCGCCTCACAGCTGGAATATCTCGTCAACAACTCCGACAGCCGTTTTCTGATTGTCGAAAACGACGAGCAACTGGACAAGTTCCTGCAGGTGCGCGACCAAATGCCAGGGCTGATCAAGGTCATCGTTATCGATCGGGACGGCCTGCACGGGTTTTCCGACCCCCAGATCATGTTCATCGACGAGCTGTACGAGATCGGGGCCGCCTATGGTGCCGCACATCCGGATGCCTTTGATGCCGCAATAGACGCCACGCGCCCCGATGACACGGCCATTCTGGTCTATACCTCTGGCACCACGGGCAAGCCCAAGGGGGCGATGATCAGCCATTCCAACCTGATGTTTTCCGTCTCTGCCGGGCTGCATGACGCGCCGGTCTATGACACGGACGACCAGATATGTTTCCTGCCGCTCTGCCATATCCTCGAACGGGTGTTTTCGGTGAATGCGCCCATCGCCGCCGCCTCGACCATCAATTTCGCTGAAAGTCCGGAAACCATCTTTGACAACCTGCAAGAGGTCAGCCCGCAGACCTTTGTCGCCGTCCCGCGCCTGTGGGAAAAGATCTATTCGCAGGTGGCGATCCGGATCGGCGATGCCACCGGAGTGCAGAAATGGGCTTATGCCAAGGCCCTCAAGGCAGGCGCGGCGCGGGCCGATTGCATGGCCGAGGCCAGGCCAGTCCCGCTGGGTGCGCGACTGGCCTACGGGTTCTGGGACTTTGCGGTGCTGCGCAACCTGCGCCGCATGATCGGCATGGACCGGCTGCGCCGCGGCGGCTCGGGTGCGGCGCCGATCTCGCCCGAATTGCTGCGCTGGTATCACGCCATCGGCGTACCGGTGCTGGAAGGCTATGGCATGACGGAAAGCGCGGGTGTCATGGCCATCAACAACACCGCCAGCAACAGGTTCGGCACCGTCGGCAAGGCGCTGCCCGGTGCGCGGATCCGCATCAGCCCGGAGGGCGAGATCCAGTACAAGGCGGGCAACGTGTTCAAGGGCTATTGGAAGAA
Source organism: uncultured Rhodobacterales bacterium (assembly GCA_964542095.1). Taxonomy (GTDB): domain Bacteria; phylum Pseudomonadota; class Alphaproteobacteria; order Rhodobacterales; family Rhodobacteraceae; genus Tateyamaria. Next base: position 11,840 of record CAZITF010000049.1, on the reverse strand, counting down.
CCCCGAAAAAACCACAGAGACGTTCACCGACGATGGCTGGTTGCGCACGGGCGATGTCGGGATGCTCGACAACGAGGGATTTCTGACGATCACCGGCCGCCTCAAGGACATCATCATCACCGCAGGCGGCAAGAACATCACCCCCGCCGAGATCGAGAACAAGCTGAAATTCTCGCCCTATGTCTCGGACGTGGTGGTGATCGGGGACAAACGCAAATTCCTGACCTGCCGTGTGATGATCAATCAGGAAAACGTGGAAAAATTTGCCCAGGACCGCCGGGTACCGTTTTCGAACTACGCCTCGCTCTGCGCCGCAAAAGAGGTGCAGGACCTGATCCGTGAGACAATCGACGCGGTGAACAAGGAGTTTGCCCGCGTCGAGCAGATCAAGGATTTCCGCCTGATCGACGTGTTGCTGACGGCGGATGACGATGAATTGACCCCGACGATGAAGCTCAAGCGCAGCTTTGTCGAAACCAAACACGAAGCCCTCATCCAGCAGATGTATTGACAGGGTGCGGGCGCGCTTTTCACATGGGTACCAAAGGGAGAAGAGACATGAAGACACTGACCAAGAGACTGGCCGCCACGGCGATGGTCGCAACGATGGCCGCCGCACCCGCAATGGCCCAACAGGGCATCACCGATACCGAAATCCTGATCGGCTCCAACAACGACTTGTCCGGTCCCTTCGCCGCCTTTGGCGCTCCGGCCACCAAGGCCGCGCAACTGGTCTTTGACGAAGTGAACGCGGCGGGTGGCATTCATGGCCGCAAGATCCGCTTTGTGGTCGAAGATCACGCCTACCAGATGCCCAAGGCGATTCAGGGTATGAACAAGCTGATCAATGGCGACAAGGTGTTCGCCATGCTCCTGTCGCTTGGCACGCCGATGAACATCGCGGCCTTCAAGTTGCAGGATGCCAAGAACATACCCAATGTCTCGCCGCTGTCCGCCGCGCGCCAGATGGCCGAGCCATTTTCGCCGCTGCACTATGCGGGCACCGCGACATATTACGATCAGATCCGCATCGGCGTGACCTATCTGGCCGAACAAAAGGGCGCGGACACGGTCTGTGCGATGTACCTGCCCACCGACTTTGGCAAGGACATCAAGGAAGGGGCTGAATCCATCGCCGCCGAGACCGAGGGGCTGACCTTTGTCTCTGAAACCACGCACAAACCGGACGATTCAGATTTCGTTGGTGCTCTGCAAAAGCTGAGCGCGGATGGCTGTGACATCGTGGCCCTGGCGCTGGGTGTACGACAGGCCATCACCGTGTCGGGCACGGCCAAGAAACTGGGGCTGACGGATATGTTGTTCCTGAACTCGTCTGCGGGCTTCCACACCGTGATGGCCAAGGTGCCCGGCGGTGTGACCGAAGGCATGTATGCCGCCGCTGGCTGGGCCGACCTGCTGTCGCGCATGGACCAGCCCGAAGTCCAGAAGTTCTTCAAACGCTACACCGAAGCGACGGGCGAACAACTGCCCGGCACGGGCGCATTGCTCGGCCACTCGGCGGCTGTGACCATGGTCAAGGCGCTCGAGGCGGCAGGGCCTGACCTGGACGCCAAGACCTTTCAGGCAGGCATGGAAAGCCTGAACTATGAAGACGTGGTGTCGGGCAATACCGTTTCCTATTCCGCGACAGACCATCAGGGGGCGGATGAGGTCGTGATCTCGGTCATCAAGGACGGCAACTGGATAGAAATCGCGCGCGAATAACCTGTATTTGCGACGCCTTGATTCCGGAAAGGGCCTGATCGTTCGTGCGATCAAGCCCGTTTTCGTGGGCCAGTGGCGACACCCCTGCGCTTTGGTCGCATCTGCGATACTGCTGCCGCTCGATCCCGCCGCTCAAAGATGGCAGGCATCTTTTGGAATGCAAGCGATGCGCGCGACACAAGGTTTTCAGTTTTCCAGATCTGAGATTCTGATTTAACCGCACAGAAAAGCCCCCTGCGGCATTGGGTTGACCTGTAGCGATTGAAGGGGTGTTGCCCTCGCCCCCCTTCGCTTTTCGACAATGCCGTGCAGAACAGGATCGGTGAGTCTGGAAGCACTCCACCGCAGCGCAGACCGAACCCGCGAACGTCTTGTACGGGCCATTCCCGACCCTGGAAGCTGATGCCCCTTGCCGGCGCCGTGTTGCATCCGATGCCTGAGCCGGGCCAGAGTCGGATTTGCATCTCTTCGCGCGTCCTTGCACCATAAGATCAATTGTGGAGGGACCAATGATTTACGCGATTACGATTTATGGCGAGGCAGGCGTGTTTGACGCGCTTCCCAAAGACCGCCAGGATGAAGTCATGTCCGGGCATGGTGCGCTCCAGGCGGCGCTCAGGGCGCGCGGCGAGTTTGTGTCAATGAAACTCATGCCACCGACATCCGCCGTGACGCTGGAACCTGCGACGACGCAAGGGACACAGCCACTCATCACCGATGGCCCGTTTTCCGATACAAAGGAAGCCTTCCTGGGCTTTTATGCCGCTGAATTCAAAGATCTGGACGAAGCGCTGGACTATGCAAAGATGATTTCGTCCCCCATCGCGCGGCTGGAGATACGGCCAGTGGCCTGGGCCGGGGGCGCGATATCATCGGAATAGGTCATGTCTGACTGGCTGGAGGCGACATTTTCCCAACAACGCCCAAGGGCCATCGCGGCCCTGACGCGGGTGTTTCGCGATATCGACACAGCGGAGGATGCCTTTGCCGAGGCCTGCCTCAAAGCACTGACTGTCTGGACGCAGGACGGCGCGCCACGTGATCCGTTGGCGTGGCTGTTGACGACGGCAAGAAATGCCGGGCTTGACAGTTTGCGCAAATCGCGGCGCCGCGCGGCCATCCTGTCGCGCCACAATGATGAGTTTCAGCCAATGCCAGCAGAACCGCCCGACCCTGACGAATTGCGTGACGACGTCTTGCGGCTGCTCTTCATTTGTTGTCACCCGGAACTGGACCGCCGGGATCAGATCGCCTTGGCGCTCCGGGTTGTCGCCGGACTCAGCGTTGATGAGATCGCGAGCGGCTTTCTGATCAAGCCCAAGGCGATGGAACAGCGGATCACCCGCGCCAAAAAGAAGATCGCCAGCCATCCCGTGGCCTTTGAAACCCCAAGCCCCGAGGAACGTGCTGCGCGGCTGGGCGAGGTTTCGTTGATGGTCTATTTGATGTTCAATGAGGGGTGGTCGGCGTCCGCTGGCGCTTCGCAGATGAATCTCACGCTCTGTGAGGAAGCAATCCGCTTGGCGAGACTGCTGGCCGCACTGTTCCCGGCCATGGGCGAGCAAGCGGCGCTATTGGCGCTATTGTTGTTGCAGCATGCAAGGCGGGCAGCGCGACTCGACGCCGATGGGAAGCTTGTCGCGCTGGAGGATCAGGACCGGAGCCTGTGGAACCACGCCGACATTGCCGAAGCGACTGCCCTGTTGCAAAGGGCGCAGCGGATCAATCATCGCGGTGCCTATATTATCCAAGCGGCCATCGCTGCCGCCCATGCGCGCGCGACATCATCCGGGGACACGGATTGGGCCCTCATCGAATCCCACTATGCGGCCCTTTACGCACTGCAACCGACCCCGGTTGTGCGGCTCAATCAAATTGCAGCGCAGGCCAAGCTGCATGGCCCTGCGTTTGCGCTGGAAGCAATGGAAAGCCTGTCAGACGATTTGTCATCCTATCGCTGGCTTCACGCGATGCGCGGCGGCCTGTTGCAGGAACTGAAGGACCACCGCGCAGCAATAGCAGCTTTTGAAACTGTCTTGACCCTTGCGCCCACACAGCCGGAATACGCTGCCATCAAGGAGAAAATCGCGATCAGCGAAAAAGAATTGCGGCGCCTGTAGGGACGCGGTTGCTTCATCCGTCCTTGGATCAGACCCGCATGTGGCGGGCATACACCAAGGGAGAAAACCATGAGTATTCTTGAAATGACAACCGTCGGCAATTCCGGCTGGATCGGACATTCCGGACCGGATCAGGCAAAGGCCAAGGCATTTTATCAGGAGGTGTTGGGGTGGACGATAAACGACATGCCAATGCAGAACGGATCAAGCTATTCGGCGGCGGTTGTCGGCGAGACTGCGATCGGGGGGTTCTCTCCGATGCCTGAAGACAGCGCAAGCTGGACGATCTTCTTCACCGTGGCGGATGTCGATGTAAGCGTCGCCAAAGCCAAAGCGAAGGGCGCCGCGGTCATCCAACCGGCGATGGATATGCCCGGTGTCGGGCGCATGGCGACATTGACCGACCCGCAGGGCGCGCGCTTTGCGTTGATCACATACGAAAGCATGACGTCGTAAGGCACCGCCTGAAAGGAGATTGGACATGGAAGGTATCCCTCAAGTCGCGCTTGGCGTGACGGCGGTGTTTGTCTTGATGAGCATCCCCATGGCGATTGCCGTCGGGTTGAAGCGTGGACAGACAGGCATCCTGATTTTGCATGGTGAGGATGAGGACCTTTTGCGGCTCATTCGGGCGCATGCGAACTTTGTGGAGTATGTGCCGCTTGCCCTGTTGGCCCTCGCGGGGGCGGAAATTGCGGGTGCTCCAACCTTGCTGGTGGCCGCGTGTGGTGCAGTGCTGATCTTGGGGCGGTTAATCCACTATTTCGGTCTGCGCGCAGCGGTGGATAGCAAAGGTCGCCTTATCGGTGCCGCCATGACGTCATTCACGATGCTTGTGCTCTCGCTCACCATCCTTTGGCAGCTTGTGACGGCCTTCTGATGCCGGTTGACGAAGGTCTTAACCAACGCATGCGCGACGAGTTTGTCGCGCTTGCGGGCATTTCCGAGAAACGGATGATGGGTGGGATGTGCTTTTTCATGAACGGCCACATGCTTTGCGGGGCGCGACGCCATCAGGATGATGTTGGTCGGTTCATGTTTCGGGTCGGTAAGGAAAACGAAACGGCCGCACTTGGCGATCCGACAGCTCAGGCCGTGGTTCACGGAAACCGCAAGTTAGGTGGGTTCGTCCACGTCGACGCCGATGTTTGTGACGAAGCTGCGCTGCGGCGCTGGCTGCAACTTTGTCTGGCCCACGCCGCATCCCTTCCCGCAAAGATATGAACCCAGCCCCCGATGTTGCCTTTCGGTCGGTTCGCAACTCATGCACCTGAAATTCCAGATGGCGTAAAGGTCAGCGACTCCAAAGACTGTTGCACCATGCCACGGCGCAACGGAGCATGACGAGATTTGGCCACAAATCGGGCCTTGTGGCGTTGGAGAAATCGCGCATGTTGCGGACTTGGCCTTGTGACAGTCAACACCTGAAGGCGCGTGTCCCGCCCGATGTCGTTGGCGATCACGCGCCGAAAGATTGCGCACCGCCATTGCCGAATTCGTCTGTCTGTTTCGGTGCCACAATAAGTCTGCATTGTAGCAATTCATGCTATCAAGGGAGCGCCGTCAAACCGCGAAAGGGCCAACCCCGCGGTCGGCATCGTCCAACCCATAGTATTTCAACCAGACCACCCGGGTTTTGACGTGCCCCCTTCGCCCCGATGCCAACAGGACAAGGCACTTTGGGACCAAGGGAGCGCGTGTGTATCCCCGAATTGCCAATTGGGGATTGCGTCTGGAGTGGACGGTGTCGCTGCTCCTGTCAGGACAGAGGATGGCCGACGGCTATTGCGTAGAGAACACCGGCTTTGAGGGGGTCGAGCCTCAATTCACGCAAAAGAGCGCTGTCGACATAGCCGCCCATAACCAGTGTGCCAAGGCCGAGGTCGACGCCAGTCAGGCACACGTTTTGCGCCGCATGGCCCGCTTCGAGCAGCATGTAGCGATAGCCGCGCGGGCCGTATTTTGTCTGGCAGTGGTCAAAGCGCGCAGCGAGGCAGATCAGCGCGTTTGCCTCGGCCACGAAGGCGTGCGTGTAGAATATCCTGTCCAATCCTTCGAACCCGTTGCGCGGTGCGAGCGGACACATCTGACCGCGCAGGCCGTCATAGACGTATAGCCCGTCCTTCATGCCGCGCACCGACTGGACAAAGACGTAGACGTCCAGCGCATAGGCGCCGCCCGCAGATGGCACCGACCGGCGCAGGGGCAACAGGTTGGCATCCTGCGGGTCGGCGGAAACAAGCCCGTAGGCGGCATGCAAGACAGCGGACAGCGCGCCGAGCGACAGGCTTTTGCCGGAAAACGCGCGCACCGAGCGCCGCCTGGCGATCAGCCGCGACAGTGCGGTCGCCTTGCGCGCGGGCAGTTTGACAGGTGGCCCGGACGGGTCAGGCAGGGGAAATTCCTGCACATAGGGTTCGGCCGTATAGGCCTGATCGTTGCGCCACGGCTCGGAATTGAGATGATAGAGCAGCGACAGGCTGTTGGGGTCGTTGGCGGGTATCGTCATCGCATCACGCCATCGGATGCGGGCAAAAATTGAGGTCTTCGCGGGTGGCCGGTGTGTCGCGCAGCCCCAGCGCCACCGGCAGTTCGAACAACCTGCGTCCGCCCAACCGTTCCTCTTGATAGCCGAAATGGATGGGTTGCAGATCGGTGGCGAGAGTGCGGGCCACACGATACCCCGCCTGTGCGACGTCGGGCAGGGTCAGGTCGATGGCGGCGACCCGCGAACCGACCTCGACCAGCCCCGCGATGGTCCGCTCCAGATCACCCTCGACCGACCCGGTGGCGGCGCTGGATATGTCCGACAGGGCCACGGTATGGCCACCCGCGCCGAGGAAATCGGTTTCGTGGGCATGTTCGGGCAAGGCGTGAAAGGCGGGATGATCCTCGAGCGTTTCGATGTCCGCGTAATCGGCATAGCTGCGTTCGCGATCACGGTCGGCAAAGCGTTGAATTTCGGACGGGCGGGCCTGGCACAGCTCGAACAGCGCCTGTTCGACGGCGGCCGCCGGATCGAGCCGACAGCCCATGCCCACCACCTTGTGCGGGTGCGCCGGGTTTTCATCGGTGGCCAGTGCCAGCACAACGCTTTGTGGCTGGTCCGTGGGCAACAGGAACAGTTCCACCTTCAGTTTCATGAGCCGGTAGCGCAGCAGGATGTCGCCGGACACGCCGACGTCTTCGGGGACGTCGATCCGTTTGCACGGCAACCGGTTCGCCCAGGCGATGATCAGCGCGTCGCGTTCGATCAACTCGTTCAGCCCGCCAAGAATGGCGGCCTCGAGCGTTGGGCCGGCGGCCAGTCCGTTGGAGGTGGCGGGTGTGAAGAAATCGCCCGCACCGGCGATGGGCTGGGTCAGATAGACCATGCTGGCAGGCAGGTTGACCGGTTGGCCATCGGGCAGCATCTTGCCGATCACCCAGTGGATCGGTGCGTCGGGGTTCCAGCGATTGTAGGGGAAACCGGGCGCATTTGTCCGCTCCTCGTCATACAGCACCAGTTCATCGGGGGGGATGACCGGCCCCTGCAGGTCGCCCAGTCGCGCCGGAAAGACCCTGTCGTGGTCCCAGTGATAGGCGCAGTACCGCTCCACCGCTTCGCCCAGAGCCGACAGTTTGGCATCGCGCCGTGTGCGCCCCTTGCCCGCATTGATGCGGTCCGCGGCATGGGCGTTGCGAAAATCGTAATGTGCCAGCATGGCCGTGTAGAGGAACGGTGGCGCCGGTTCTTCCGGCCCGCGCTGCTGCGGGCTGAGGTGGGTGACCAGCCCGGTATGCGGACTGACGAGGATATCCCAGGGTTCAGGTTCCATGACTGTCCCCCGTGCCGTGACAGGCCGGGCACCACGGTTTCCTGAGCACCATGTGCCGCTGGGTTTCCAGCGTCGCCAGATTGATGGTGAGAACCCGACCGGTCAGCGCGGGTTCGGTATATCCCGCCAGTGTCGCGAGGACTTCCAACCCGAGGTAGTTGGCCGCAAGACCGGCGGAAAAGACGGTGGATTGACGCTGAGCGCCGACATCATGTTGCGCCTTGTCCATGTACTTTTCATGGGCAAAGGCGGCCTCTGGGTTGCCTGCGGTGGCAATCGTGCGCATCCGGTAGCACATGAAGCAGGCGGTGTGACCCGGCACCACGCCGGGCCCGACGATTGTCTCGACCCCTTCCTGCTGGGTGGATATCCAGCTGCGTTTGTCGGCCAGGCACACCTTGTTGAGTTTGTAGCTGAGATTCACCAGTCCCGGATCAAGGCAGGAAACCACATATGTGGCCCCTTCGATGGCGGCGCGAATGTCGTCTTCGGTCTCGAGCGGTTTGGTCAAGGGGGCAAGGGCCAATTGCGGCGTTTTCGCCGCGAGCGCATCGGCAAGCGCCTCGGCCCGTGGGCGGCCGATATCGGTCAGGCCGAACGCGGCGCTGAGGTAGACATCCGATTGGGTCACCTCGCCCGGGTCGATCGCGATGATCCGACCGACACCCGCCGACGCCAGCCCCATGGCGGTGGTGGCACCTGCACCGCCGAGGCCCAGAATGGCGACGGTGGATTGCTCCAGACGCTTTTGCAACAGTTCCGCTCCGCCCGGCAGATCGTGAAACAGATTGGTCTGGGGCGCGCGGGGATCGTTCCGCACGTCGCCGCCTTCGACCAGAACACCCTGCTGCCCCAGCGTTGCAAGTGCGGCGTCGAGATCCTCGGCATCGAAGATATCGGAAGTACGCTCGCGGATTTCACTGATCGGATGCGTGCCGTCCAGCAGCGGGATCACGTGCCGCTGGAACTCGCGAAAGGAATGCCCCTTGAGCTTGATCTTGCGCAGCGGCGATGAGATGCGAAGCACCTCGTCCCCCGTGGCGTCCGGGGGTTCAGACCAGATCGAGTAATGCCCCAGTATCCTTGGTCGCTGAAAGCCTTGCATGGGCGGTCCTTTCGTCGTCAGTCAGATCGGGCGGTCGTTTGCGAAACACGGGCAGGCTGAGGTAGCGGCCATCGTCTTCGGCCATGAGCTTGTCAGCGACGAGCGTGTCGAGCGTGTCTTGAACGGCTGCCTCGGCCAGCCCCAGATTGCTCGCAAGTGCAGGGGGCTTGGAGGCAATGTCGCAAGCAACGAGCAGCAGCGCGGCTGTGCCTGTCAGACTGCGCGCGGGCGCGGGTGCGCAGGCGCGGGTGTCCTCGATCTTGATACTGCCGTCGGGCAGGTATCGCGCATCCAGTCGGGCGCGGTCCTTGGCGTTGAATTCTTCCCACCACGCCGTCACGGCGGACTGGACCGGACGAACATAAAGGTCCGGGTTGCGCCCATCGTCGTAATCGAAGTCAAAATAGTAGGCGAGATGGGCCAGTTCCTTTCGCCCCAGGGGGAAGACGTAGAAATAGGCCTGTGCAGGGCGCATCCGGGCAAAGCCGAATGCGTCCGCGCGACTGTGGAACGGGCTGAACCGGTCAAGCCGCAGCCGCGCGCAGGAATAGGGTGGTTTCAGATGTGACAGGCTGGGCAACAGGGCGGCCATACGGGCGTATTCCGCCTGATCCTCGCCCGGAAAACCGGCGAGAAGGTTCCACGCCGCGTCGATCCCGATTTCCTCGCACCAGCGCAGAAGCTGGATGTTCTGAAAGCCGGTACACCCTTTCTCCATCAGCTTCAGAACGCTGTCGGAAAAGCTCTCGATTCCCGGCTGGATCTGGGTCAGCCCACCCGCCTTCATCGCCGAAAGCTGCGCATAGCGCAGGTTGGCCTTGACCTCGTAGAATATGTCGAAAGAGATGTCGGACGCCGCCAGCCGCGGAAACAGTTCGCGCACGTAAGACATATCGAGGATGTTGTCGACGCAGCCGAACCGGGGTACGTCATAGGTGCGCGCAAGCGTCGTGATTTCGTCATAGGCACGCTCGGCCGTTTTGGCGCGAAAGGCCATCGTGTCGCCGTTCAGCCCGCAAAAGGTGCAATGGTGCTTGGCACCCCACCAGCACCCGCGCGAGGTTTCGATCACCAGATGCGGTTCGAACTCCGGGTGGCTCAATTGTGACGTCTCTATCCCTTCGAAATATCCGGCGAAATCCGGCAGGGGCAATGCGTTCATGTCCATCACCGGGGCCGAGCGTACGGCGCGGTCCATCCTGTCGCGCGACAGCACACCGGGTATCGCGCTTTCGTCGCCCGCCTCGATCGCGTTCAATAACCGCGGCAGGCTGACGTCGCTTTCGCCTGAACAGATATAATCGATCCACGGCATCGCCCGGATCAGGGCCAGACCCATCTCGCCTTCGCAGTTTGCCCCGCCAAAGATCACCATGGGCGGATCGGGCAGCGCCTTGAGGCGCTTGGCGACGGCAAGGCTGGGACAGGTCTGGTGGAAGGTCGAGGTAAAGCCGACGACGTCCGGTCCGTCGGCCATGATCCGGTCCACGCAGGCGTCGAGAAACGCATCGCGATGCGCGCGGGCTTCCAGCAGGTCTGACACCGTTTGCGGATCCGCGCCCAGCTTGGGCAGGAAGACATCGTTCAGATAGTCCTGGGGGTCCGGGATCTCGTCACCGAAAACATCATCGGCAAAGAACCATTCGCCCACCAGCATTTCGGGCGGCCAGGCGCTGGCGATCTTTTGGTAAAGCGGCAGGCCCAGGGTTGCCGCCAGAACGAGATTGCAATAATCGACCCGCGCCTCGTGCCCCGCCTGTTGCGCTGCGGCACACAACAGGCTGACACCGATGCAGGGGCGTCCTGCATCGGCGAAAGGCATCACGGCAAAAACGATACGCATGCAGCCGTCCTTTCGAAAGATGTGCCCAAAGACCCCTGACCGGGGTCAGACACCGAGGATCAGCTGCCCAGCGAACCGAAGCCGCCGCCGCCCACCGGACCTGGCAGACCACCACCACATTCGTTGATGCATTGGTTGATGCACTGACTGATGATCGTGCAAGGGTTGATGACAGTGCACTGACGGATCGTACATTGAGAGATGACCGTGCAGGCACTGATGACCGTGCATTGACGAATTGTGCATTGGCTGATGATGCAATTTGCAACGATGCAATTGCCCGGTACTGGCGTCAGACCTGCCGGGTTCCCGGCGGCTGGCGCGGCTGCGGCCGGGCCGCCCATCAGGGACGCCACCTTGTTGAAGGCCGCCATCTCTTCTTCAGTGATGTTCATCGCGGACATCTTGTCCTCAAGCTCCGCGACGCGCATTTCGAGGGTTTTGTCTTTCTTGGATTCGGCCATGGATATTCCTCCGCTCTAAAAATGAATTCTGAACGATCGGCACCCTGATTTCGGGGCCCGGCGCCGTGATAATCGGCTGAGGTCTCAGCCGGTCAAAACCGCGCCTTGAATAGTCTCTTTCATATCACGTTTTTGTCATTGAAGAAAGATCACAGCGCGCATCGTCCATGCCTTCGATTCGCCAAGCGGTTGTGACACGCCAGAGACGGGTTTCTGTCCGGATCATGAATATCCGGTTCGTTCAGGCCGGATGCGAGATCGCGAAACGCACAGACTTCCCGATATTTATCTCATTATTTCAATCTTCTGTGGGGCACTTGCCACGCACTCCCGGTGTGGTTGAACAGTGCCTGCTGTTGGTTTTTTCATCGATGAAACCATCCATCCGTACATATGAGCCATGTGCAACCGCCTGCGCACACAACCCCCAGTTGGCGTTATTTCGCCTAAGGCGGCAGTACGGATTACTCGTCCTGTGCCGCCATCACGGTCGGTCCATCCGACTCAGCAAATTGATGTTCCGCATGCAAATCATTCATCCCACCTTTGACGCAAAAGTGTCGGCGACGAAGTGCGTCACTGCTGCCCCGCCCCGAGCATTGGCCAACAAGTCAGCAAACCCCGAAAACGATCTGGTTGGACCCGAAACGGTGGCGCTGTGAGCGTGATTGAAGTTTCCATGCTTTGGTGGAGGTAACCTTCCCTGTAGACGACTGAACCACTACCGGCTGGCGCCGGTAGGATCGGCGATGTGCTGTTCAAGAT